>NZ_CP113062.1:2165602-2474974 GCF_026625765.1 Frigoribacterium sp. SL97 | reverse complement strand
AGTACAGGAGGATCGCTTCGCGCAGGGAGTCGTCCCCGTCCTTGACGCGTTCTTCAACGACCTCGACGGTGATGCGGATGAGCTGCAGGGTCTGCGTGAGGCTGACCGAGCGGAGAAGTTCGCGGGGGGCCGAACCGAAGACGTCGGCTGCGATCCACGGGGTGGATCGCGGGTCGGCGAACCAGCTGATGAACGAGGTGATGCCGGCCTGGGCGACGAGCCCGACCGCCGAGCGGCGCCCGGGGGGCATGTCCCCGTACCAGGGCAGCGTCTCTTCGAGGCGCTTGATGGTCGCGGTGGACAGCTCACCCGAGACCGTCCGCAGCCACGCGAGCGTGCGCTCTTTCGTGGCCGCGGACGGCTGCAGGGGCGATCCGGGCACCCGCTCGGCGCTCACGGGGTCGTCAGGCCTCCCCGCCGGCGGTGCCGCTGGTGCCGGCCGTGACGTCGTGCAGCTGGTAGCGATCGATCGCCTGCTGGACCACAGCGGGGTCGACCTCGCCGCGACGGGCCAGGGCCTGCAGGGTGCGGACGACGACCGACGGTCCGTCGATCTTGAAGAACCGGCGGGCGGCGGCCCGGGTGTCGCTGAAACCGAAGCCGTCGGCCCCGAGGGTCAGGTAGTCGCCGGGCACGTACTCGCGGATCTGGTCGGGCACGGCGGCCATGAAGTCGCTCGTGGCGATGACGGGGCCCTCGGAGTCCTTCAGCTTCTCGGTGACGTAGGGCGTCTTCGGCTCGTCGTTCGGGTGCAGGAAGTTGTGCTCCTCGGCGGCCAGGCCGTCGCGGCGCAGTTCGTTCCAGCTGGTGACGCTCCAGACGTCGGCCGCGACGTTCCAGTCGTCGGCGAGCAGCTGCTGCGCCTCGAGAGCCCACGGCACACCGACGCCGGACGCCAGGAGCTGGGCGCGGGGACCCAGGTTCTCGGCGTCCTTGAGCTTGTAGATGCCGCGCACCACGCCGTCCACGTCGAGGCCCTCGGGTTCGACGGGCTGGGCCATCGGCTCGTTGTACACGGTGATGTAGTACATGACGTTCGGGTCGGAGTGCGACGCGTTGCCGTGCTCGTCCGTGCCGTACATGCGGTCCATGCCCGACTTGACGATGTGCCCGAGCTCGTAGCCGAACGCCGGGTCGTACGAGACGACCGCGGGGTTCGTCGACGCCAGCAGCAGGGAGTGGCCGTCGGCGTGCTGGAGGCCCTCGCCGGTCAGCGTCGTGCGACCCGCGGTGGCACCGATGATGAAGCCGCGCGCCATCTGGTCGCCGGCGGCCCACATGGCGTCGCCGGTGCGCTGGAACCCGAACATCGAGTAGAAGACGTAGACCGGGATGAGCGGTTCGCCCTGCGTCGAGTACGAGGTGCCGACGGCGGTGAAGGCCGCGAACGCGCCGGCCTCGTTGATGCCGACGTGGATGATCTGGCCCTGCGGGCTCTCCTTGTAGGCGAGCAGCAGTTCGCGGTCGACCGAGGTGTAGTGCTGACCGTTCGGGTTGTAGATCTTGGACGTCGGGAAGTACGCGTCCATGCCGAAGGTGCGGGCCTCGTCGGGGATGATCGGCACGATGCGGTGGCCGAAGTCGGGCGAGCGCAGCAGGTCCTTCAGGAGGCGCGCGAAGGCCATCGTGGTGGCGACCTCCTGCTTGCCCGACCCCTTCTTGACGACGTCGTAGGTCTTCGCCTCGGGGACCGCGATCTGCGTGTACTTGGTCCGGCGCTCGGGCACGTAGCCGCCGAGCGCACGACGACGCTCCTGCATGTACTGGATCGCGTCGTCGTCCTGACCGGGGTGGTAGTACGGCGGCAGGTACGGGTTCTCGTCGAGCTGGGCGTCGCTGATCGGGATGCGGAGCTCGTCACGGAACTGCTTGAGGTTGTCGAGCGTGAGCTTCTTCATCTGGTGGGTCGCGTTGCGCCCCTCGAAGGACGGCCCCAGGCCGTAGCCCTTGACCGTCTTGGCGAGGATGACCGTGGGCTGGCCCTTGTGCTCGGTCGCGGCCTTGAAGGCGGCGTAGACCTTGCGGTAGTCGTGGCCACCGCGCTTGAGGTTCCAGATGTCGTCGTCCGAGTAGTCCGAGACGAGTTCGAGGGCGCGTGGGTCGCGACCGAAGAAGTTGTCGCGGACGTAGCCGCCGCTCTCGGCCTTGTAGGTCTGGAAGTCGCCGTCGGGCGTGGTGTTCATGAGGTTGAGCAGTGCGCCGCTCGAGTCGTTCGCGAGCAGGGTGTCCCACTCGCGACCCCAGACGACCTTGATGACGTTCCAGCCGGCGCCGCGGAAGAACGACTCGAGTTCTTGGATGATCTTGCCGTTGCCGCGGACCGGACCGTCGAGGCGCTGCAGGTTGCAGTTGATGACGAAGTTCAGGTTGTCGAGGCCCTCGTTGGCCGCCACCTGCAGCTGACCGCGGCTCTCGACCTCGTCCATCTCGCCGTCGCCGAGGAACGCCCAGACCTGCTGGTCGCTGGCGTCCTTGATGCCACGGTTGGTGAGGTACTTGGCGACCTGCGCCTGGTAGATCGCGTTGATCGGACCGAGGCCCATCGACACGGTCGGGAACTGCCAGAAGTCGGGCATGAGGCGCGGGTGCGGATACGAGCTGAGTCCGCCCGAGGCGTGCGACTTCTCTTGGCGGAAGCCGTCGAGCTGGTCCGTGCCCAGCCGGCCCTCGAGGTAGGCGCGGGCGTACATGCCGGGGGAGGCGTGGCCCTGGAAGAACACCTGGTCGCCGCCACCGGAGTGGTCCTGACCGCGGAAGAAGTGGTTGTTGCCGACCTCGTACAGGGCGGCGGACGAGGCGTACGTCGAGATGTGACCACCCACCGAGACGCCGGGGCGCTGGGCGCGGTGCACCGTGATGGCGGCGTTCCAGCGGACCCACTTGCGGTAGCGGCGCTCGAGGTCTTCGTCGCCGGGGAACTCGGGCTCGTCCTCGGGGGCGATGGTGTTGACGTAGTCCGTCTTCGGCACCATCGGCACGCCCAGGTGCAGCTCGCTCGACCGGGTGAGCAGGCTCTTCATGATCTCGCGGGCACGTTCGTGACCCTGCGCCTTCACGAGAGCGTCGAGCGACTCACGCCACTCGGCGGTCTCTTCGGGATCGCGATCGGCCTTGTCGACCGTGTACGGGTCCTGATCGTTAACCGTCACCCTTGACCTCAATCATCTGTGTGGAGCAGCCGTCTCTTGGAGGGCCACCGCGTGGAGTGGACAAACAGATGTCAGGCCCGTCGTGCCCGGGTTCCGAGACGCACTCCGCCTGACCAGCCCACTCTAGTTGCCCGGACCGGGACAGGCTCGGCACGCGCTGGGAACGTCCGGCCACGCCACCGTGTGGAAACCGACGAGTGAGGCGTAGGATCGGCGATCGTGTCAGTCGCCGACCGCCCGGGTCGACGCGAAAGGAACGCACCCATGGCTTTGGAGAACGCCATCCAGGCTCCCGACTTCGACCTGCCGAACCAGTTCGGCGAGCGAGTCCGGTTGAGCGACTTCCGGGGCGTCAAGCCCGTCGCGCTGGTGTTCTTCCCCCTGGCGTTCAGCAGCACCTGCACGAAAGAGCTCTGCACCCTCCGCGACAACCTCGCGATGTTCCAGGACCACCGCGTCGAGTTGCTCGTCGTCTCCGTCGACTCCAAGGCCACGCTGCGCGCCTTCGCCGAGGAGAAGGGCTACGACTTCACCCTGCTGGCGGACTTCTGGCCGCACGGCGAGGTCTCGAAGGAGTACGGCGTCTTCCTCGAGAACAAGGGTTTCGCGACCCGCACCACCTTCCTGATCGACGTCGACGGGGTGATCCGCGAACACTTCGGCACGGAGCCCGGCCAGGAGCGCTCGCTCGCCGACTACCGCGCCGCGCTCGACCTCCTCGTCCCCGTCTCGGCCTGACGACCGCGATCACGACCGCAGGAGGCGCGGGTCCGTTCGTCCACCCGCTAACCTGTAGTCGCTCGCCCGGCTCGTCCCGGTGCGAGGGCCTTTAGCTCAGTTGGTAGAGCGCCACGTTTACACCGTGGATGTCATCGGTTCGAGCCCGGTAGGGCCCACCCTCGAAAGTCCCGATCAGGAGACTTTTGACACGCCCCAGGTACTCTGCCGCTACCTAGGCTGGCGTTCCGTGTCGGTGTGGTGTTGGTGGAGCCCCACCGCAGTCCGTAAGCATGGGCCGCGGGCGACTGTGCCCGGAGGATCCGGGTGAGGCCGTGGGGATTTGGTTCGGCCAGCGCTCAAGCCCCTGAGCCCGAGCGGATCGCTGAGCGTCAGTCGGTGACGGAGACCTGAACCACTTAAATTTCTGCTGCCCGAATGCCCGGTGTTGGCGGCTACGTGAATCATTCGTGGCCGGGGCAGCCTTGGATCGACGAGGTGATCTCCTGCCGGGCCTCGTATCGTGGCCGCCCGCAAGTCGGTCGTTCATCGGGACACTCGCGAGCGGCCGCTTTGGACGGCCGAGGTCAAGTGGCGTCTGGCCTGCGCATTCGCGTATGCCTGTCCCGCAAAAATGCCCGGTGACGGGGGTCTGAACGCTACAGTCGTCAGATGCTCATCGGATACGCCCGCGTGTCGACCTCGGGCCAGGATCTCGCAGCACAACGCGACGGTCTTGCAGCGCTCGGTGTTGACAATCAACACGTGCATGTTGACCACGGCTTATCGGGCACGACTCGAGCCCGGCCAGGTCTGCGCGAGGCCCTGGCCGCTTGCCGTGCCGGCGACGTCCTCGTCGTCACCAAGCTCGATCGTCTCGCGCGGTCGCTGCGCGACGCGACCGACATTGCGGACGAGCTGACGAAGAAGGGTGTCTCGCTCAACCTTGGGGGAGCGGTCTACGACCCCACCGATCCTGTCGGCCGGCTCCTGTTCAACGTCCTCGGCATGGTGGCCGAGTTCGAGGCCGACCTCATACGTGCCCGGACCCGTGAGGGCATGGCGATCGCGAAGGCCGCCGGCAAGCTCCGGGGCCGCAAGCCCAAGTTGACTGCTTCGCAGGAGAAGCACCTCGTGCAGCTGCACCGCACCGGCGAGCACACGACCAGCGAGATCGCCGAGCTGTTCGGCGTGGCCCGCTCGACCGTCTACCGCGCGATCCAGCGAGCGGAGCAGGCGTGATTTCGGGCTCAGTCCCATGGCGCGAACAGCTCTGGACCTCCGCCGATGCGCTTGAGAAGCGGGCTGCTTCGAGGCGTTGGACGGAAAGAACGGCCTACCTCGTCGAGCGCGATCTGATAACCGGCATGTTTGCCGTTCGTCGGCTCATGGAGTCTTCGAAAACGTCGTCAAACCTTCCTAGCGAGAGAGTGACCTGTGGTGTCCACCCACTCACGGGTCGGGCGCCACAGCTCCTCGATCGGTGGTCCTTCTGGGAGCACTACGACATCACCTCGAAGCAGCAGACACAGTTGACGGTCAGGGCTCTGGCATCGGTCTTCATAGCTGTACCAGGCCATGACGTTGGTGACACGTTGAGAACCTCAGAGAAGCCGTGGCTGCTCTCGCCCGCTCGGCTGCGCCGAACGGCCCGTCTCCGACGACTTCCGCCGAAAACTCAAGATGACCAGGCGCACTTAGATGGCGCCAGCGAACGGGGCAAGCCTGAGGTATCGATCAGCTATCCATTCCGACTGGTAGAGAGCCGTCGTACTGACAGATGGCCCGGACCTTCTCGGCTGATGCGCTTGTCGTGTCGAATTGGTAGCCCAGCCACTCCTTCGCCATGCGGCGGGCGACCTCGAGACCGATGACGCGCTGGCCCATGCAGAGCACCTGAGCATCGTTCGAAAGCACGCTTCGCTCGACGGAGAACGAGTCATGCGCAGTGACGGCGCGGATGCCGGGGACCTTGTTCGCTGCAATCGCGACGCCGAGTCCCGTGCCGCAGATGAGGATCGCGCGGTCGGCTTTTCCCTCGGCCACCATTCGCGCCGCGTCGACTGCAATATGGGGGTAGGTGGTGTGACTGTCTGCATCGACGCCCATATCGGTGATGATCGATACCCGAGGGTCGGTCAGCAGGTCGGCCTTGATTGCCTCTTTGTAGTCGAACCCGGCGTCGTCTGAACCGACGACGAGGCGATAGGTGCGATTGGTGCTCATGATGCTGTTCCTTCTTCCCAAGCGGTTGGCCAGTTGAGGACTTCGCCGACGACCGTGACGATCATGGCCATAGACGTTGCTCCGGCATCGGGGGTGCCGACACTCTTTTCCGCGAGCGGACGGGCACGTCCCACCTTGGGCCGGAGTTCTGCGGTGGCCGACGCGGCGGCGACGGACACCTGAGCCGCCGCAGTCCAGGCCACCGGCAGAGCGTCACCTGCGTCGACCCGCTCGCGCAGCGACCGCGCGAACGGCAGCAAAGCATCAAGCATGGTTTTGTCGCCTTCGCTCGCCCGGCCCAGGTCGACGATCGACTCGGCAAACGCGTCGACGCCATCGACGATCTGCACAGCCGCGTAGTCTTCGCGGTCATCGGTCAGCGAGGTGGCGAGGGCTTCGAGCGCTGAACCCCAGAGGACCCCGGAGGTGCCGCCGGCGTGCTCTGCCCAGGCCAAGCCAGCGCGGCTGAGTAGCCACGCGCCTCCTGCCCCGTCGGCAACGCCGTCGACCCGCGAGACGGCCGCGCCGATGCCCTTGAGCATTCCGCGTCCGTGATCGCCGTCGCCGGCCACTGCGTCGATGCGGCCGAGGGTTTCCTCTTCGCGGCGCAGCAGATCATGGATCGCGCCGAGCGCCGTGCGGACTCTGCCACCCAGCCGCGCGGCCGCCTCGGTAGCGGCAGGGGCGGTGTCGTCGACTCCGGCTGCGAGTTCGTCTGGTGAGGGCGCCACGAGCTCGTCGAGTGGAGCTCGCAGTTTGCGGTACGCGGGGGTGTAGGCGTCGGCGCGCCAGAGTCGTTCGAGCTCATCGTCGAGCCACTGCAGAGTCAGCGAGACACCACCCATGTCGAGGCTGGTGACGAGCTCGCCCACCTCGGGCTCGATGACCTCGACATCGGCGTCTGCCAGTCTGCGAGCGATGTGACCCCAGAGTAGGAAGAGCTCTTCATACTTAGTCGTGCCGAGGCCGTTGAGGATCGGAGCGACCTTTGCGCGGCGGGGCCGGTCCTCGAGCAGTCGGTCGACAAAGAGGTCTGCTAGGTCGGTCGCCGGCATCAGCTCGACGTCGCGGATGCCCGGTTCGCCGTGGATGCCGAGCCCCAGGCCGAGGTGCCCTTCGGGGACCTCAAAGAGCGGCTCGGCGGCGCCGGGCATCGTGCAGCCTGAGAAGGCAACGCCGAGTGTGCGGGTCGCGTCGTTTGAGGCGTTGCCGATGCGCTCGACCTCGTCGAGCGAAGCGCCTTCGGCCGCTGCGGCGCCCATGGCCTTGAAGACCGAGAAATCACCCGCGATTCCGCGGCGCTTCGAGGGTTCGTCGGCGGAGGCGACGTCGTCGGTCACGACCACGATGCGAGTGTCAATACCTTCTTTGCGGAGGCGTTCGGCGGCGATGCCGAAGTTCATGATGTCGCCGGCGTAGTTGCCGAAGCTGAAGACGACGCCCTTGCCCTGGTCGGCAGCCTTTGCGACCGAGTAGGCCTGCGCGGCCGACGGCGAGGTGAAGATGTTGCCGACCACGGCTCCGGTGGCCAGGCCTGGGCCGACGGTGCCGCTGAAGGCGGGGTAGTGGCCTGAGCCGCCGCCGATGACGACGGCGACCTGCGGGCCGCCCTGGCCGCGGTGGGAGACAACGCCGCCGGGCACGCCGCGAAGACGATCGGCGTACAAGGCGAGAAATCCGGTGAGTTGGTCGTCGGCGAACTCGTCGGGATCGTCGTAGATGGTGGTCATGAGCTGGTGCTCTCTCTACTGGTGGGTCGGCTGTGGCTGCGGCCGCCCTGGGGAACGTTGAGGAAGTGGATCATCACGAATGCGATGGCGTAGAGGCCGACGAAGGTCCACACGACTCCGACACCCGAGCCGCCGAGCCCGAAGACCAAGGCCACGACGCTCGAGCCGAGGAATGCGGCTCCACCCGCGGCTGTCGTGTACATCGCCATGGCGGCGCCTTTGTGGTCGGGCGCGAGGGCGGGCATGATCGCGCCCATCGGCACGAAGCCGGCGAGCAGGCAGCCGAAGACGCAGCCGGCGATCACGGAGAGCACGTAGCCCCAGTCGCTACCGGCCGGGACGAGCTGGGGCACGTACCACCACAGCAGCAAGCCAAGGGCGGACCCTGCGATGCCGAACCACTTGACGGTGCGCTGCCAGCCGAATCTGTCGCCGATCGCGCCGAAGAGAGCGTTGACCAGGATGTTCGTGGCATAGACGCAGACCGTCATGAGCAGCCAGCGTGATTGACCCCAGCCGCGGTCTTCCGCGATGATCACCGGCAGGACGATGAACATCGCGTACTGCGGGGCTGTGTTGATCAGCCGGATGAGGAAGCCCATGAGGATCTTGCCTCGTGTGAAGGTGAGACGCAGCCCTGAGGTGAGTACCGCAGTGGCGCTCTCGCCGGCCGGCGCGATCCTTCGCCGCCCTCGCACTTCCTTCACCCCGAACCAGGCGATCAAGAACCCGATCACGACGAGGCCGATGGAGGCGATCATGGCACCGGTCTCGCCGACGGTTCCGCCGCCGAAAGTGGGGATGGCTCCGATGGCGAAGAGCGATCCGAGGGTGGGCAGGCCACCGGTGAAGGCGACGTAGAACCAGCCGACGGCGGAGCCGTTGCGCTTAACCGGCGTGATGATGTTGACCCACACCAGGAAGGCGAACGCGAAAATCGGGTAGCCGAAACCGCGGAGCGTGTAGGTCAAGGCGGTCAGCGGGATGCTCTGAGCCTGGAGGCTCAGCAAGAACAGCACCTCAAAGACGATCCAGATAAGGAACCCGATCAGCATGACCTTGCGCGGGCCGATCAGGTCGGCGAGGGCTCCTGAAAGGTAGCTGCCCACGAGGACGGCAAGACTGTACCCGGTGATGATGTTGGCGACCGTTGCCTCGGGGGAGCCAAGGACCTCGATCATGTGCGGGGTGATGAAGTTGGATTCGACGCCGTTACCAGTCATGAAGACCAGCACGGCGACGAAGCCTGGGAATAGCACACGTGGCATGCCGAGACGGTCAAGGCGGCCCTGAGGGGTCGAAAAAGGACTAATCGTCGTTTCCGTTGTCATACCGCGACTCCGAATCCTTCTCAGGAGTGGACGGCGGCGGAGGTGGTGGCCTCGGTGAGGGAGGGAACGATGCTGACCTTGACGGAGCCGCCTTCGCTGTCGGCGACGAGGTCGAGGGCTTCTTGGAAGCGGTCAAGAGGGAACTGGTGGGTGCAGATCTCGTCCATGGGGAGCTTGCCGCTCTCGAGCAGCTTGATGGCGGCGGGCCAGCAGTGGGGGCCGAGGTGTGCGCCCAGCACGTTGAGCTCTTTGTCGTCGCTGATGATGGACCAGTCAACCGACGCGTTGGAGCCGAAGACTGAGTACTCGACGTAGGTGCCGAGTTTCCGCAGGATGTTCAGGCCCTGCGACACGGCGGAGGGGTGACCGGTCGCCTCGATGTAGACGTCGGCACCGTATCCGTCGGTCAGTTCTTTGACCTTGGCGACGGCGTCCTCTTTCGTGATGTTGATCACGAGATCGGCGCCAGCCTTGGTGGCGAGGGCGAGCTTGTCGTCGCTCATGTCGAGCGCGATCACGAGCTTGGGGTTTTTCTGGCGGGTGCCGGCGATGGCTCCCAGGCCGATCGGTCCGGCGCCAGCGATGACGACGACGTCGTCGAACTTGATGTTGCCGCGTTCGACGGCGTGCATCGCGCACGACAGCGGTTCAGCGAAGGCGGCCACGTGCGGGGCGAGGTCGCGGCTGACTGGGTGAGTCAGCGCTCGGGTGGGTACGAGCACGTACTCAGCCATGGCCCCGTCGAAGCCCTTGAAACCGAACATGTCGTGCGGGCCGCACATCCAGTAGGCGCCCATCAGGCAGTAGCGGCACTCCCAGCAGGGCACGATCTGTTCGCACGCAATGCGGTCGCCGAGACTCACGCCTCGCTTGGCAAGGGCAGCGTCGTCGCCAGAGACGACGGTTCCTACGAACTCGTGGCCAGCGATGCGATCGCGCTCGGCCCAGGCCGGGCGGTTCTCGTCGCCCCAGAACTTGGCCGCGCCGTGGTAGCACTTGAGGTCGCTCGCACAGACACCGACGGCGTCGACCTTGAGCAGCAACTCGCCGGCGCCGGGGGTCGGGACGTCGACGGTGTCGAGTCGGTAGTCCTCGGGGCCGTGCACGACGACTGCTTTCATCGTGGCCGGAACAGCGCTGGCGGAGTCGTCAATTTCGGAAATGGTGGCTGTGGACATCGTTGGTGGCCTCCTGCGTCTCGGCTGGCCGCGTCGTCGCGGCTTCGTCGCATCAGCGCGACTCATTTGAGGCTACATCGGTCAGAACAAAAGTCAAGAACAAAATTTCAACGCATCTACAAGTCGAAACATTTCCAGCCGAGGACTTGCGGAAATTCTGTTTAGAACATAATTTCCTCTCGGGCCCCCAAGCGTGTGGGCTTAGGCAGCGGCGGTGCGCCCCCCAGGTCACGCCGCCGTTGCCGACCAATACCCGCATATCGAATGGGATTTTCGCAATGATGCGTTCCGCCTTCGTCGAGGCCACATGTGCTCTCGAGTCGTCTTCAGCTCTCCTGGCATCGGTGGGGCTGTGACGGCCCTGGAAACTGGTCGTGGCCGAAATCAGCATGCGCGCGGCACTAACCGGAAGCGCAATCGTGCGATCGTCACGGGCGCGGTAGTCGTTGCCTTGCTTGTGGCTATGGGCCTTAGCACCACCGTGGTCGGGGCGGACTCAGATCTGGGCGCCGGTCCTGAAGCGTTCTCGGCCGAGGCGTGGGGTGCCGAGAACTTCCCCACGATCCAGCAGGGCATCGCCGAGCGAGCCGTCCCCGCCGACGAGCTAGCTGCCGCCGTGCTGGCTGACCCTGCCGCCGCGGGCGAGGAGTACGGCGTCGACGCGGGCGCCGGTCCCGAGATCTCGACCACCTTCACGGGCACGGTCGGCGCCGGCCAGGCGGGCATTTACCCAGTCACCATTGAGGGTGTGTCGAGCGACATCTTGATCCGCGTCCAGACCGGCCCCGCGATCAATGGCACCGACCTGCGCGACGCGACCGGCACCGTTGAGTTCGGGCAGTTCACGAACCAGATCGACTACCAGGACGCCGCGTCCGCGCTCAACGAGCAACTCAAGTCCACCGTGCTCGGCAGCATCGACACGACAACGCTCGAGGGAAAAACGGTCGAAGTCACGGGGGCGTTCCAGCTCATCAACCCGGCTGGCTGGCTCGTGACCCCGTCCGACCTGGTCGTCCAGTGAGCACCGTGGAGGGTACCGAACCGACCAGGGGTGACGTCGTGCTGCGGGCGGTCGACGTCGTCAAGACCTACGGCGCCACGCGAGCGCTCAAAGGCGTCGGGTTCTCCATTCACCGCGGGCAGGTGACCACGCTGTTCGGCGAGAACGGGGCGGGCAAGTCGACGCTGATGAAGATCCTGTCGGGAGTCGAGCAGCCCACCTCGGGCGAGATCGTGCTGCACGGCGAGCCGGTCGTTTTCGCCAACACGGTCGACGCCCGTGAGCACGGCATCTCGATCATTCATCAGGAGCTGAGCCTCGCCCCGAACCTGTCGGTGCGCGACAACATCTTCCTCGGGCGCGAGATCCACGGGCCGACCGGTGTCGACTACGCGGAGGAGGCGCGCCAGGCGAAAGCCGTCCTCGACGAGCTCGGCGAAGACATCGATCCTCTGACCACTGTGGCGGACCTCCGGGGCTCGGACAGCAGCAACTGGTCGAAATCGCTCGCGCCCTATCGGTGGACGCGCGCATCCTGATCATGGACGAACCGACCAGCGCGCTCAGCGCCGCCGAGGTCGAGGTCCTTTTCACGGTCATCCACGATTTGACCTCGCGCGGCGTCTCCATCGTCTACATCTCTCACCACCTCGAGGAGGCGCTCGAGATCACCGACCACGCCGTCGTGCTCCGCGACGGGTCGGTCACTGCGACGGCGATCGCCGCCGACATCGATCTCGCCTGGGTCGTCCGGGCGATGGTCGGTGAGGGTTTCGACCTCGGATCGCCGCCCTCTGGGTACGAGTTCGGCGAAGTCGCTCTCTCGATCCAGGGTGTGACGGTGCCCGATGGCGACATCGCCGACCGCAACGTGGTCGACCACCTCGACCTGGACGTCCGGGCTGGCGAGATCGTCTGCCTTTATGGGCTGATGGGAGCCGGACGTACCGAGCTGCTCGAGGCGGTCGCCGGCCGCAACTCGGTAAGCGAGGGGCGCATCCTGAAAAACGGGCGCGACCTAGCCGGTCTGTCGATCGCCGAGCGAATCGACGAAGGTCTAGGACTCGTGCCGGAAGATCGACAGCGCGACGGTCTCGTCCAGACCATGACGGTCGGTCGCAACATGTCGCTGGCCAGCATCGGATCGTTCGTCAGAGGTCTTTTCCTCTCGGGCCGCCGCGAGGTCGACCTTGTCACCGACTCGATCCGCACCGTTCACGTCAAGACCTCGGGCGGCGGCGCCATGATCGGCTCGCTCTCGGGCGGCAACCAGCAGAAAGTCGTCATCGGCAAGATGCTCGCCACCGAGCCCGATGTGATCCTGCTCGACGAGCCCAGCCGCGGAATCGACATCGGCGCCAAGGCGGAAGTGTTTCGTCTGCTTGCCGAGCGCGCCCGCAATGGTCTCGCCGTCGTCTACACGACCTCAGAGGTCGGCGAGTGCCTCAGCATCGCCCACCGCATCGTCGTCATGAGTCGCGGCCGCATCGCCGCCGAGTTCGGAGCCGACACCACAAAAGAAGCCATCATGGCCGCCTCGGGCGAGGCCGTGATCTCGTGACCACCACCGAACGGAAGTCCATCATGACCACCACCGCGCCCGGACAGCGACGCCCCACCTTCTTCGCCGACGGGTTCGACATCGGTCGATTGTTGCTGCAAGGGCGAGCATTCTTCGCCCTCATCGCCATCATCATCGTCTTCTCGGTGCTGTCGCCGAACTACTTCACGGTCGGCAACCTGCTGACGATGTCCTCCCACGTCGCGGTGTACGCGATCCTCGCGATCGGCATGCTGCTCGTCATCCTGAACGGCGGTATCGATCTCTCTGTCGGATCAACGCTCGGCTTCTCGGGCGTGATCGCCGGCTTCTTGATGAACGGTGTCGCAATCGGCAGCACCACCCTCTACCCGGCCCTCTGGGTAGTGGTCGTGCTCTCATGCGCAATGGGCGCCTTCATCGGGCTCATCAACGGCATACTCGTCGCCCGGTTCAAGGTCGCCCCATTCGTTGCGACCCTTGGCATGCTCTACGTCGTCCGCGGTGTTGGCCTGCTGATGACCAACGGCCTCACCTACAACGACCTGGCCGGCGACCCGGCACTCGGGAACACAGGCTTCGATTGGCTGGGCTTCAACCGCCTTCTCGGCCTGCCGATCGGCGTCGTCGTGATGATCGTCGTCGCGATCGCCGTCAGCCTGCTGTTGAACCGAACGGTCTTCGGCCGTTGGCTGTACGCCTCGGGCGGCAACGAACGTGCCTCCGAGCTGTCGGGTGTGCCGGTCAAGCGGGTAAAAGTGCGCGTCTACGTGCTCTCCGGACTGTTCGCCGCCATTGCCGGACTGATCCTGTCGTCCGAGCTGACAAGCGCCAGCCCCACAGCCGGCAACTCGTACGAGCTCACAGCGATCGCCGCCGTTGTCATCGGTGGCGCAGCGCTCTCAGGCGGTATCGGCAACGTCCGGGGCACCCTGCTCGGCGCGTTCGTCATCGGATTTCTCTCCGACGGCCTCGTCATCATCGGTGTCTCGTCCTACTGGCAGACCGTCTTCACCGGCGCCGTCATCGTTCTCGCCGTCTTGCTGAACGCCGTCCAGTACAAAGGCAAGCCCCGGCGCTCCCGTGGCAGTGGTCGCCCCGGCATCGCCACCCCCTCGACCTCTTCTCCCACCACGAACGCTGCGGCTCCCGCCAGTGCCGTTCCAGAGAAGACCCGCGGTTGACTCCCGTCGACCGTGACACAGCGAAAGGAAACACAATGAACCGCAAGCTGGCAACGGTGCTCGCCGCGGGCGCGGGCCTCACGCTCGTCCTCTCAGGCTGCGCCTCCGGAGAAACCTCCGACGCCGGATCGGGTGCTTCGGGCGCCTCGTCCGAAGGCGGACTCATCTCGATCATCGTCAACGACCCTTCGAACCCGTACTGGCAGACCGAAGGCAACGTAGCCGAGGCCGAAGCAAAAGCCCTAGGGTACGAAGCCAATGTCGCTGCGTCGAAAGGTGACACCAACACTGAAAGCAACCTGATCGATACCGCCATCACCAACAAGTCGGTAGCAATCATCCTCGACCCAGCCAACGCCTCCGGCTCGGTCGGTGCCGTCAAAAAGGCCGACGCAGCTGGCATCCCAGTGATCCTGGTCAACGCCGAAATCAACGAGACCGGGCTCGCCAAGGCGCAACTCGTCTCCAACAACGCCCAAGGTGCCGCCCTCGGTGCGCAGCAGTGGGTGAAGGACGTTGGAGACAGCGGTTCCTACGCCGAGCTTTTCGGCGCACCGTCGGACAACAACGCTCAGACCCGTTCGAACGGTTACGCGACCGTCATCTCGCAGTACCCGGGGCTGACCGAGGTCGCCGAGCAGGTCGCCAACTGGGACCGTACTCAGGGCCACGACAAGATGCAGTCCATCCTGCAGGCGAACCCGGCTGTCACCGGTGTGATCTCGGGTAACGACGAGATGGCCCTCGGCGCCATCGCAGCCCTGAAAGAAGCCGGCAAACTCGAACAGGTAAAGGTCGGCGGCTTCGACGGCTCGCCCGACGCAATCGACGCTGTGAAGGCGGGCGAGCTTCAGTACACCGTCCTCCAGCCCGTGGCGACCTTCGCCAAGGAGGCGGTCCAGCAGGCCGACTCCTACATCCGCACCGGCGAGACCGGTGCCTCAGAAGAGAAGCAAGCATTCGACTGCGTCCTCATCACGAAGGAGAACGCAGACCAGGTCACCGAGCCCTTCACTCTCTCCGAGTAGCTAGCTCTCTGCCCGTCGAGATGCCACCTGTGCAAGCCTCTGTAGATTAGGGGCGCGCTAGGTGGCATCTCGCCGGCAGCACAGCATCAGCGCGACGCCAGGAAGAGAGCACCATGTCGCACGTCAACTCACCCCCTGGCACCCCCGGGCGTGCTGCCGCCAGGTTTCCCCTTGATGTCATCTACCAAGCAGCACGGATGTACTACCTCGAGGACGCGACCCAGGTCGAGATCGCGCAACGACTCGACGTGTCTCGCCCAACCGTCAGCCGCTTGATCGCGGAAGCTCGTCGACTGGGCTTAGTTCATATCAGCGTCACCGATCCCTTCATTGACGAGAACGCAGGTCTCGCCGAGGCTCTCCGAGACGTTCTAGGGCTAAAGGCCGTCTACCTGGCACCTGTGACGCACGCTTCAACGCTCGGCAGCGACCTTGCCATCCCCGTCGCTGCTGCAATTGCGGACATGCAACTCGGAGTCGGGGACACGCTTCTCATGTCACTTGGCCGAACTGTGCATGACCTTGTCTTCTCGGGATCACTCCCGCCTCTCAGCGGAGTGACGATCGTGCCTGCCGTTGGAGGTCAAGCCGAGCCGCAGCCATGGTTCCAGACCAACGAAATAACCCGGATGGCGGCTGAGGTGTCAGGAGCTCGGTCAAGGTTCCTTTTCACTCAATCCTTCCCCAGCGCGGGAATGCGCGCAGGTCTGGAAGCTGATCCAACGTTCCTACAGGTGACGGATTCTTGGAAGACCGCCAAGGGTGCGCTTTTGGGCATCGGAGCTCCCACAGCCACGCGTGAAAACCTGTCGACGGGACTCCCAGAAGACAAGCACCTGTTCGACGAAGCAGCGGGAGATGTCTGCCTCAACTTTTTCCGGGCCGATGGCTCCGCGGTCGAATTCCCGGGAAGTGAACGCATGGTCCGCGTCTCACGCGACAACCTTGCTAATCTCCCACACGCCATAGGCGTCGCCGTCGGTGTGGACAAAGTCCTGAGCATCGTAGGCGCCATTCGAGCCTCACTGATCAATCACCTAGTTACGGACCCCGCGACAGCCAAGGCCTTGTTGGTCGGCACCAAAGGTGGTCTTCAGCACTAGTCGTTTCGGCATCGGAGCAGCTACCTCTATTGCCTGACGTGGGAGCGGTCGAGACTGTCGCCCATTACGAAACGGGCGCGTTCGCATGCTCGGGCGCGGGTCGTGTCAAGCGGCTCTCTCTGTGAATATCGCGCATTGCTTCGAAAGCCACTGACTCCGGGCGGAGCTGCCCGCGCGGAGGTTCACGCAAGGGTCGCCGAGGAAATTCTGGCGCGAAGGGCTTCGACCAGAGCGGTCACGGACTCGTCTGATGAGACTCGAGTGATGGCCAGGACGGTGCGTTCGAGCGGCGGTTGCAGTCCCAGGGCAACCGTTCCGGGTGAGAGGGCGCTCCTCGGGACGGGGGCGATGCCAAAACCGGCTGAGGCCAGAGCTGCGGCTTGCTGTACGGAGCGGGTCTGCAGGTTGTAGGCGACAAGTACTCCGGCACCGGCGAGACGTTCGGCTAGCCAGGAGCTGTAGCCGTTCGACGGGTCCACCCCAATCAGGCCCGCCCCGTCGCCGAGCACCGCGATCGGTATCCGGCCCGGCGAGTCCTCTCCAACGGTCCGGCCGACGACGACGATCTCTTCGATCCCCAGGCGCTCGACGTGTAATCCGTCCAGCGTCGCCGGCCCCGGGACGACGACGAGGTCGAGAAGGCCGGCGCGCAGGTCGTCGATTGAAGCGGAGGCGCTGGTCGTCTCGACGAGCTGCAGCGGCGTGCGTCCGTCGGCGTTCCAGCGGGTGACCACAGGAACGAGGAAGGGCAGGGTGAAGCTCTCGGCGACGGCGAGCCGGATTGGTTGCTCCGCGTCCGCCGTCCGCGCGGCCGACACCGCGCGCTCGGCGGCGTCGACGGCCAGGCGGGCGTGATCGACAAGCGCGCGGCCGTATCGGGTGAGGGTCGCGCCGGTTGGGTTCCGGTCCACCAGGGGCACCCCGACCTCGCGCTCGAGGGACGCAACCTGATGAGAAACCGCAGGCTGCGAGAGATGCAGCGCACGAGCAGTTGCGCCGATCGACCCGACCCGGGCCAGCACCACCATCACCTCAAGGGCTCGCAAGCTGGGCATAGACAAACTCTATGCCTAACCTTCGAGAATTAATGGTCGTTTATGGATTCAGCATGTCCGTCCCTTGGTTGTCTCGAGTGAGGGAGCCGTACCGGCTCCGCGACAGGGAGACCACCGTGAACAAAAAGAAGAACCGCGTGCTCATCGTCGGCGGGGGATCGGGCATCGCCCGCGCTCTCGTGCGCGAGCTGCTCGCGAGGGGGGATGAGGTGATCGTCGGTGGACGTCGCCCCGAGACACTTGGCGACGACGCCGGAGAAGCCGGCGACCGGCTCCGGTCCGTCCGGATCGACCTCGCCGACGAGGCAAGCATCGCGGCGGCCGCCAATCTTGGACCGCTCGACTTCGTCGTGTCATTCGCCGCGGCACACGCGAACGGCCCGATCCACCAGCTGAAGCGCGACGCTATCGTGACGGCGTTCGACGCGAAGGTGATCGGGCCGATCCTGCTCGCTAAGCACCTCGCCCCCTCGATCCGGCCAGGTGGCGGCTTCCTCCTCTTTTCCGGCGTCGCAGCCTGGAAGCCGTCGGCCGGGCTCGCGGTGATGGCGACGACCAACGGAGCGGTCTCCTTCCTCGTCGAGGCGCTGGCGGTCGAGCTCGCCCCGGTCCGCGCCGTCGCGATCTCGCCCGGGATTATCGACTCCGGCGCCTGGGACACGCTGGGCGAGCAGGAGAAGTCGAAAATGTTCTCCGAGACGGCGGCGGACAATCCTGCTCGCCGAATCGGCTCGGTCAACGACATCGTCTCCGCCGTGCGCTTCGCGATGGACAACACGTTCGTCACAGGGACGACACTGCACGTCGACGGCGGCGGGCGGCTCGCATGAACCGCCGCGCACCCCTACTTGTCCTCGGTCTCGCCGCGCTCCTCGCCACCGCCGGGTGCGCGAGCCCGGCCGCGACCGAGGACCCGGCCGCAGCGATAAGCCACGACGACGGCCTCGTGCAACCCGGAACCGTGCATCTGGGGGACTCAAGCGTCGAGACGAGCCGGCCCGTCGTCCTTCGCGCACAGCAGCTCTACGCTTTCTGGAACACAGGAGACCCGTCCTGGCTCGAGGTCGCTGTCGACGACTCCTTCCTTGACCGCACCCTTCCCGTGGGGCGACCCCAGGGACCCGAAGGGCCGATCGCCGCCTCGGAGCAATTCCGCGCAGCGGTGCCTGACCTGGCGTGCTCGCTCGACGACCTGTACGTCACGGGGGACACCTTCACCGCGCGCCTCACCTTCACGGGCCACTTCACCGGCGTCTCCGGGGGGGTCCAGGGCCAGGGCCAGCCGATCAAGTTTGGCGCAATCGACATCCAGCACATCGGCGCAAGCGGGCGGATCGTCGAGGACTGGCACCTCGAGGACAACCTCACCTTCCAGCAGCAGGCAGGCCTTCTGCCGAAACCGACCTCCTAACCTCAGCCTCGGAAAGGCGATCATCATGAAAGATCCCCAGCAATTCTGGCCCTCCGGGGCTCGACTCGCAGTCACGGTGTCGGCCCAGTTCGAGGCTGGCGGCCAGCCAATCTCCGGCGCCCCCGGCCCCATCACCGAGCCCGTCATCGACGGCTTCCCCGACCTCGGACAGAACTCCTTCTACGACTACGGCGCGCGCGAGGGAATGCCGCGCATTCTCGATCTCCTCGACCGCCACGACATCCGCATGACGTCGTTCATGATCGGCGACACCGTCAGGCGGCACCCTGAACTAGCCGCCGAGATCGTCAGACGCGGACACGAAGCCGGAGCGCACGGACGCAGCTGGCAGCATCAATACCAGCTCAACAGGGACGCCGAGACCGAGTGGATACTCGACGGAGTCAAAGCGATTCAAGAGGTCACCGGCACCACACCGACCGGCTACAACAACTACTGGATCCGACCAGGCGTGAACACGCTCGAGATCCTGCAGGAGAACGGCTTCGACTACCACATCGACGATCTCTCCACCGATGAGCCGTTCCTCCAGCTCATCAACGGGGACCCTTTCGCCACCGTCCCCTATTCCGTGCACCTCAACGACATCGCCAGCTTCGACTTCCCCGGCTTCTCGCCGTCCGACTACGAGCAGCAGCTCGTCGACGAATTCGACCAGCTCTACGAGGAAGGCGCCACGCGTCGCCGGATGATGACGATCGGGCTCCACGACCGCATCTCAGGCCACCCTTCCCGAGTTAGAGCACTCGACCGGGTGCTCAGCCGGCTGCGGGAGCGGGAGGACGTCTGGTGGGCTCGACGCGACGAGATCGCTCGCTGGACACTCGATCACCCGGAGGCGGCGCTCTGGGTCGACCGCGACCCCGCACCAGTCAGCGGGCTCCCGGGGAGGAGCGCATGAGCGCGCCGGTCGCATCCGCCGCCGAACGCTTCATCACCTCGTTCATCGCCCGCGACTGGCAGGTCATGCGTGCACAGCTCTCCGAGGACTGCGTCTGGAGCATGCCGGGTACCCGACGTCTCAGCGGCGACGCCGAAGGCTCCGACGCAGTGATCACCCGAGCGCGTTTCATCACCGCGGATGGGCTGCACACCGAACTGCTCCACGCCCTCACAGGAGCGTCCGGCTCTGCCGTCATCCTCCGGAACACGGCAACGGTGGGCGATCGCACACTCGATGAACACCTCGCAACCGTCGTCACTTCGCTCCACGACCGCATCGTTCGGATCGACACCTACCTCTCCGACGTCACCGGTAAGGACCGGTTCTTCGGATGACCCAACGCCGAGCAGACTCGTCCGCCCCCCACCAGAAAGACACCGCCATGGACTCCGCCCAGAAGATCCTGCACGACGCGGCCCGCAATCGCGGCACCGCCTTCACTACCGAGGAACGTCACGCCCTCGGCCTCGTTGGTCGCCTTCCAGCATCCATTGAGACTCTCGACCAACAGGCTGCCCGGAGCTATGCCCAGCTCCGCCGTCAGCCCACCGACCTTGCGAAGTACCTCTGGCTCGATGCGCTGCACGACCGCAACGAGATCCTCTACTACCGCCTCCTCACCGACCACCTCGCCGAACTGCTGCCGATCGTGTACGACCCCACCATCGGCGACGCGATCCAGCAGTGGTCGCACGACTACGAGCGCTCCCGCGCCGTCTACCTCTCCATCGACTTGCCCGACGAAATCGAGGCGGCCTTCCACAGCCTCGGCTTCGGATCGGACGACGTGGACCTCATCGTTGCGTCCGACGCGGAGGAAATCCTCGGCATCGGCGACTGGGGCGTCAACGGGACCGACATCGCCATCGGCAAGCTCGCCGTCTATACCGCCGCCGCCGGCATCAACCCCCGACGCGTGATCGCCGTGAATCTCGACGTCGGGACCGACAACCAGAAACTCCTCAACGACGACGCCTACCTCGGCAACCGGCACGAGCGCATCCGCGGGAACCGCTACAACGACTTCATCGACGCCTACCTGACGACCGCGGCGCGCCTGTTCCCCCGGGCGCTTCTCCACTTCGAGGACTTCGGCCCCTCCAACGCCCGACGCATCCTCACGGAGAACGCCGACCGCTTCCGTGTCTTCAACGACGACATGCAGGGCACCGGCGCGATCGTCATGGCCGCGGTCATCTCCGGTCTCAAAGTCACCGGCGAGACGTTCGCTGATCAGCGCCTCGTCGTGTTCGGGGCAGGAACTGCTGGCACGGGCATGGCCGACCAGATTGCCTCCGCAATGCAACGCGCCGGGCTCAGCGCCGAAGAAGCGGCCGCGCGAGTGTGGCTCGTGGACCGTCACGGTCTCGTGACGGACGCAATGGAGGATCTGCCCGACTACCAGCAGGCTTACGCGCGACAGGCGGGAGAAGTTGCCGAGTGGGGGGACGCTCCGATCGATCTGCTCACCGTCGTCCGCCGTGTCCGTCCAACGATTCTCATCGGCACCTCCACCGCGCACGGTGCCTTCACGCAAGACGTCGTGGAAGCCCTCGCTACCGGAGTGGATCGCCCGATCCTCCTCCCGCTCTCCAACCCCACGAGCCGTATTGAGGTGATGCCCTCGGATGCCGTGCCGTGGTCAAAAGGACAAGCCCTGATCGCGACCGGCATCCCCGTCGACCCGGTCGAGTACGAGGGGGTCAGCTATCGGATAGGTCAGGGCAACAACGCTCTGCTCTATCCCGGCCTTGGTCTTGGCACGATCGTCTCAGGCGCGAAGCACGTCACCGACGCAATGCTGCTCGCGGCCGCCGAGGCCGTCGCCGGCCAGGTCGATGTCTCCGAGCGGGGCGCTTCGCTCCTGCCCGAGGTCGCCGACCTCCGCGAATCCTCAGCGCTGGTCGCCGTCGCGGTCGCGAACGCCGCGACCAAAGATGGCGTCGCGACAATCGAGCACGACGACCTCGACAGCGCCGTCCGCCACGCTATGTGGCAGCCCACGTACCCGGACGGAGGCGCGCACTCGTGAACGACCGCGTTCCGACTCTGCACGACGTGCCCCTCGGGCTCACTGCCGAGGGTACTCGGCAGGAGTTCGACAGCATGGGCACTGTGGAGGTCCCGGCGAACCGCTACTGGGGAGCCCAGACCCAACGCTCCCTCGAGCACTTCTCAATCGGCGATGACCGGATGCCCAAGGAGGTCTACCACGCCTACGGTGTCGTCAAAAAGGCTGTCGCTTTGGTGAACGGCGACGCTGGACGCCTGCCCCGCTGGAAGGTCGACGCGATCGTGCACGCTGCCGAGGAGACCATTAGCGGCCGCCTCGACGAGCACTACCCCCTCTACGTCTGGCAGACAGGCTCCGGCACTCAGAGCAACATGAACGTCAACGAGGTGCTCGCGAACCGGGCAATCCAGCTGCTCGGCGGACAACTCGGCTCGCAGCGGCCGATCGGCCCCAACGACGACGTCAACATGGGCCAGTCCAGCAACGACACATTCCCCACTGCGATGCACATTGCAGCACTGGAGCTCATCGACAGTCGACTCCTCCCGCAACTGCGACACCTCCGCGACACCATCGAGCACAAGGCCAAGGGGTGGAGTGACGTGGTCAAGATTGGCCGCACCCACCTCGAGGACGCTGTGCCGCTCACCGTCGAGCAGGAGTGGTCGGGGTGGGCCGCGCAGCTCGATCAATGCGAGACCGAGATCGATCACGCCCGCGCAGGTCTGCTGCAACTCTCGATTGGCGGCACTGCCGTGGGCACAGGGCTCAACGCTCCAAAGGGCTTCAGCATCGATGTCGCGCGCCGGATCGCAGAGCTCACAGGCAAAGACTTCGTGACGGCGCCGAACAAGTTCGCCGCTCAGGGATCGCTTGACGCAATCGTCCGCGCCCACGCAGCGCTCCGAGGCCTCGCTGTGGCGTTGATGAAGATCGCAAACGACATGCGGTGGCTGGCGTCGGGCCCGCGCACCGGCTTCGCCGAGCTTCACCTCCCCGCCAACGAGCCCGGCTCCTCGATCATGCCGGGGAAGGTGAACCCCACACAATGCGAAGCAATCGTCATGATCGCGATCCACGTCCTCGGATCCGACACCGCCGTGGCCTTTGCGGGGTCTCAGGGCAACTTCCAGCTGAACGCCATGCGCCCAGTGATTATCGACGCGTTCCTCCACTCGGCACGCGTGCTCGCCGACGGTATGGAAAAGTTCCGCCAGTTCTCGGTCGACGGCACCGACCTTGATCGCGAGACAATCCACGGATACGTCGACCGGAGCCTCATGCTCGTGACGGCTCTCAGCCCAACGATTGGCTACCAGAACGCAGCTCACATCGCCGAGGAAGCACTTAGAAAGGGCCTAACGCTCCGAGAGGCGGCGATCAACTCCGGCTACGTGGACGGTGCGACCTTCGATTCCATCGTGCTACCGACTTCAATGGTCGGCTCGGGATATGGCGGCGCTTAGGGCGCGTCGAGCCCCACTTGAGCTGGCGGCTGTGCATGGAATCGGAAGATGCGGTCACGGTCTTCCACCGTCGCCGTGAGGGAGGCGTGACGCGCGTGCCTGATTGCGTCGTCTCTCGGCCCGGCGAAGGGCCAGGGCAGGAATGCTGCTGTCAGTGTGACGACGCTCCGCGCCACGGAATCCAGCAGGATCGCGTCTTCGTTTGGCAAGAACTAATGAAGTCAAATCATCCGCACGTGAGTCGGAGCGCAAGTCCTGACCCCAATGACGTACCGCTTCGCACAAAGGGCTAATGCGTCATTCGAACGAATCGACTGCTTTGCGAGAAGCGCGCCGGCCAAAGTGGGCGATCAAGTGGTGCTGGGCACGACGCGAGACGCTACTCGGAGCACGCTGCATTGCTGTTAGACCGATCGCAGGTCTCGCCAAAGGAAAAATGAAATGGCGTCCGCGACAGCTTGAGGGGCTTCACGCTGGACAAAGTGGCCGACGTTATTCAGTACCTTGATCTCAATTCCTGCCGGGAACGACGTCTCTGACGCGTGAGCGGCAGGGACTGTCTCGCATCCGTCATTGGCTCCGACGAGGAAGATTGTGGGAACGTTGATGTCGGGCCATTGATCAAGCTGGGCCTGCAAGTCCGCATAAACGGCTGACCCGATTGCTTCGGTGGCGCCGTGTCGGTAATAGTGAATGACGGTCTCAACGAACTGTCTGTTGTCGAGGAGCGGCAAAAGCATTTCCCGGTCGTGAGGGGTTATGACGCCAGGAGCCGACCAGTGACCCCACGCCCAACTGATGAGCGCGCGAGGGTCGGCGGCGAACGACGATGCTCCGACATCCGTGCATAACCAATAGCGGTACCAAGCGACCGCAGCATCATCGAGCGCTTCGCTCGGAGTCAGAGTCGATCGAGGTCCGTAGGCAGTGGCGAGGGTGACCAGACCACGAATTCGTCCTGGAGCGATAGCTGCCGCTGCATGTGCAGCCCGCGCACCCCAGTCATGCCCCACGAGCACTGCCTCCTCAATCGACAGTACGTCGAGAAGTTATAGAAGGTCGCTCGCAAGAGCAGCGATCTGGCCGGATTGTGCTCCGTCTGAAGCAATCGAATTGCCCACTCCTCGAAGCGACGGCCGGATGACGCGAATATCGTCGGGAAGCAACGCCATGACACGCTCCCACGTCGCCGGCCCGTCAGGGACCCAGTGTACGAGCATGAGAACAGGACCGTTAGCCGGTCCCTCGTCGATGTACTCCAGTTGAGCATTCGGGGTTTGCGCAAGGTCGGCATGCGGCTCGAACCTTCGCATTGCTTGCCCGCTGGTCGCCTTGAGAACGGAAGCAGAGGGGCGCGGATCGGTCACATTGACTTTCATACTCGTCCGACAAAAAAAATAAATCACAATCTGGAGCGACTCCTAAGCGGCTGGCTCCGCCGAATGTGCCATCTAGTTGTCGGCAGTATGAGGCCACCGCCGACGAGGATTCATTACGGTGTCTATGAGAACCGTCGGGGGAGGGGTTCTGCCTGTACCGACACAATAAACATTACTGCTCAAATAGGTTTATGAATGAACATGCTTCTCATCGCCATAAACGATCGCTTCTGACTGTCCGATAGGGGATCGGCCTGTGGGACGAGATGTCGTTTAGTGGCCGGTCGTCGCGAGCTGCGCAGTAAGCAGGTCGCGGACGGACGCGGGCTCGCGACTGAGGACTTTGCCCAGCAAGGGGTCGGTGCCGGCGAAGAACCCGCCGGCGGCGGCGCGGTACATGTCGAGCATGAAGCGTGCCATGAACTCCGGCTGCCCCGACGACACCTGGTGCGCGACCCAGTTGTCGTCCCCGAGCACCACGGTCTCGACCGGTCGCCCGGCGACATCGGCAGCGATCGCTGCGACGTCCGCGAACGTGGGAGCCGCGGGCGCGGTCAGGGTCGTCGGCCCGTTGTAGGCGCCGTCCGAGAGCAGGATGCGCGCGGCGGCTTCGGCCGCGTCTTCCCGGGCGGTCCACGACACGGGCCCGTCGGCAGGGACCGTGATGACGCCCGTCTCGCGCCAGTCGCCGAGGAACCAGGTCAGGCTGTGCGCGTAGAAGCCGTTGCGCAGCGACGTCCAGACCAGTCCCGATTCGGCGAGCAGCCGTTCGGTGGCCGCGTGGTCGCGGCCCGGTCCGAAGGGGGTGTCGAGTGCCGCCCCCTGGTGGCTCGTGTAGAGGACCCGGCCGACACCGGCAATCACTGCTGCTTCGACGGCGTTGCGGTGCAGCGCGACGGCGTCGGCGTGCGGGTCGCTCGCCGAGACGAGGAGAAGCTGGTCTGCTCCGGCGAAGGCGGCGGGCAAGGACGCAGGGTCGGCGTAGTCGCCCGTCCGCACCTCGACTCCGCGGTCTGCGAAGTGGACGGCCTTGGCGGCGTCGCGGGCGACGATGGCGATCTCGGATGCGGGAAGGGTCTTCAGGAGGTGCTCGACGGTGGAGCCGTTCAGGGCGCCCGTGGCGCCGGTGATGATGATCATGGGGGTGAGCCTCTCGTTGAACCGCGACCGGATATCAGCGGAACGCCGCAAGAGTATCGCCGGAATCGCGCTGATAGCAAGGGGGCGGTATCGTTGATTTCGTGACTGACGAAACCGTTCCTGCTGACACCCGGATGCGCATCGTCGAGGTCGCTGCCCGGTTCCTCCGTGAGCAGGGCCCGAGCGCTGTCACAACGCGAGGCGTCGCGCAGGCCGCTGGCGTCCAGGCCCCCGCGATCTATCGGCTCTTCGGTGACAAGGACGGCCTGCTCGAGGCCGTTGCTGAGCACGTCATGGCGTCCTTTGTCGCGGACAAAGCCTCGACCGTGGCCGCCGCTGCCGCGGCGGATGTCGATCCAGTCGAGGAGCTCTGCGACGGGTGGCGTCGTCAGGTGGAGTTCGGTCTCGAGAACCCGGCTCTCTTCGCCCTCCTCAGCGACTCGCGTCGTGTCGCGGGCTCGCCTGCTGCTCGCCTGGGCAAGGACGTCCTTACTGCTCGTGTCCGCCGGGTCGCCGCCGCCGGGCGCCTCGCGGTGCCGGAGGCGCGGGCGGTGGGACTCATCCAATCGGCGGGAGTGGGCGTCATCACGACGATCCTTGCCACGCCTCCCGCCGAGCGTGATCCCGGACTGGCGGATGCCGTGTTCGAGGGCGTCCTGGCGCAGATCCTGACGGATGCGCCCGTGGCGGCTCGGTCAGGTCATTTAGCTGCAGCCGTCGCGTTCCGCGCCGTCGCTCCCGAGCTCAACCAGCTAAGCGACCCCGAGCGACGCCTCCTCGGGGAATGGCTCGACCGGATCATCTCCGAGCCGACCGCCCGATAGGGGATCGGTCACCGGTCGAGACGGCCCACGGCATTATTGGGGCATGAGAGCGGGGACAGTCACGTACAGGCAGACCCTCGCTGGTGTCTTGGCTGTTCTCAGCGATATCGGCCCGTACGGTCTCGAGCCTGGTTCGCCGGACGGTGCTCCGTCGGATGAGTATGAGACGGAGGCAATCGACCTGGTTCGAATCCTTCTCAAGGCCGGCGCCGTCACGACCCATGATGTCGAGGCGGTCTGGATGCGCTGGTTCTCTGAGTCGCTCGTCCTTCGACTTGGACCGCCTCAAATGGCACAGCTCGTTGATCGCTTGAACGGGCTCATGGACGGCGTCCGATAGGAGATCGGTCACCGGATCGCGTCGCTCGGCCACCAACGTCACTTATGAACGCGATCGGCCCGGGCGTTTCGAATGAAGCGCATGGCGAGTGATCCGGCTGTGAAGATGGCGGCGTAGGCGACGAAGGCGACCCACATGGGCGCTTGCATGCGGTCGATGAGGAACCAGAAAAGCCCACCGCCGACGAAGATCAAGACGAGGTTGAGGAGAACGGTTCTTGCCGGCAGCCACGGCGTCGGGCGCTCAGTCACTGCAGTTGCGTCGACGGGGCGAGCCTGCGGCAGTCCTTCTTCGTTGCTCATAGGACGAGCATGCCCCACGACGTGATCCGGCATCGAATAACGTCCCGATAAGGCATCGACCATCGGCTTGGGCGCTTGCGAGTCAGCTCAGGGCGGCGCCGACGCCAGCTACGAGAATTCCGGTCCCCAATCCGATCATGATCGTCATGGTGAGGAAGGGGCGGCTCCCTACTTGGACCCTTCCTCGTTTCCTGAGGTTAAAGGCGTAGGCGAAACCCGCCACGACGACGAGAGCGCCGATGATGGTGATGACGAGCGGAACAGTCTCCATGATTTGAACCGTAGTGCAGGGCTGTCAACGCCTTGGCCGCGCGTTCGCGTTCGCCGCCCGATAGGGGATCGGTCTGCGGGCGCGCACTTACATGCCTGTTGGATGTCAGCAGACTCTTTTCTCACTCCTTGTTGCGGTAGTGGCGAATAGTGAAAGCGATGACGCCTAAGACGGCGACGCCCCAAAGGACCCACGCGAGTGGGGTGATGGGGTCCGATTGGCGTACTGGGATGGCTAGGAGCTCGAGCACGTCAGCTCCCCGTCCCTCTGGGTGAGGTGCCGAACGCGAGTCGGCCGTTCCAGACGTCGATGGCCAGGACGAAGATCGTGAAAACGACCGAGAAGAGCAGTCCTGGCTGGATCACGAGCCACACCACGGCAATGATCCCGACGCTTACAACGAGACTGATCCCGTACATGATGCGACCAAACCGAGAGTTGAGCTTCATGCTTGATTTGTACCCGATCGGCCTGACCTCTGAACACCTGTCGCCTGGGACGGGCGGCTTCCCCACGTGTTCTCCGGGCGAGACCTGGGTACGCAACTGCTACTACCAGGGGTCCCGATAGGGGATCGCTGACAGACCCAATCTGAGACCGCTGGCTGCGGCCGCGGCCATGACGGGGCCGGGTGCCCCGAGGTGCTCTGTCGCGAAGGTGTCGGGTGTCTGTCGGGTCGGTGTCGTGGACCTCGGCGCCGGTCGTTCTTAGTGTGAGGTTCATGAACGAGACAAGGATCGTCGATCTGCGGGCCCAGATTGGTTGGACCCAGGAACGCCTCGCAGACGAGAGCGGCGTGACCGTCCGCACCGTCCAGAGGCTCGAGGCGGGCAACGACGGGAGCCTCGACACGCTGTCACGAGTGGCGCACGCGTTCGGTGTACCAGTGCGTGACCTCTTCGTCACCGTCGCCGAGAACGACTACGGCCGCTCGGTCACCGCCCTCGACGACCGGACGACTCGCCAGCAGGAACGGCGGGGCCGTGTCGAGGAGGGCTTCCGAGCCCTGTACTACGGGGTGGGCGTGCTCTTCACTATCGCCGTCATCGTCGCAGTCGCCACCGACGTCGTGCCGAACGTCGCGATCTTCTCGATTCCCGCGTACTGGGTCGCCGGGTGGCTACTGTCGATGTTCCTGTTCCTCGTCGTCCTGAGCCCGCGCCTGGACCGCGCGTATCCACTGTCCCGTGCCGCGACGGACGAGGTGGCGAGCAGGTAGACACAGCGTCAGATGCCGATTGTCGGACGGTCAGGAAGCGATACGTCGGAGGCGAGAATGGGTCTATGCCTGTGCGCCTGAGTGATTCCCAAGTGGTGGCTCTTCGGCAGAGATACAGGAACGGGACGACTCAAGTGGAGTTGGCTGCAAAGTTTGGTGTCAGCCAGAGCACGGTCTCGAGTCTTGTCGTGGGGCGCGCTCGTGTCGATGCGGGAGGTCCGATCACCCATCGTCTTCGACAGAAGCTGACCGACGATGACGTCACCGAACTGCGGCGCCGGGCGACTGAGGGAACTTCCGTTGGCGCGTTGGCGACACGGTTCGGTGTGACGCCCCCCACCGTGACGCGCCTGCTCAGGGTGTCCGGATCACGCCTCGATAGCGGTCAGGCCGTCTAACCATCTGCGGAAGACCGCTCCTACTGCGGCGGGGGCGACGACCCTGATAGGTGATCCGCTGCAGGCTGCGAAGGTGAATACCTCGCTGCCGTCTCTCGCGACGGTCGTCCAATGGTCGGACGGGTGGACGTCATGGACGACGGCCGTTGAGGTGGCTGTCCCGTGTCGGTGGACCCGGAAAAACGCCGTGAAGTCGCACACCTCGAACGACTCTCCGAGGTAGGACCACTTCATACAGTTCCGCATCTTCACGGGAAGAATCTAGAGACCGCTGCCGGAGGGCTCAACTAGATGGGCCTCCATGAGGTATGAGTCTCCGGTGGGGGAGGGCCTGACGGGGAACCTGAGTAGGGTCAGGAACCCCGCCATCGGCAGCGAGGTCTTGGCGGCCCCCGCAATGTCGCCGCGTCGCGCTGCTCCTCGCCGGCGCCGGCCTGATTGCCGGCCACGTCGCTGGTCTTCGCACCAAGAAGGTTTAGGCGTCCCCTAGGCGTCGGAGTGGAAGACGCACTCGGTCGAGCACCGCTCTGACCGGTCAGGACACTCGGCTAGGTCGTGCTCGGCACGAGCAAGGCGTGACCGGAGCCGGTCGAGCCGGGCCTGCTTCTCCTCGATCTGACGCACCTGCTCTGCCAAGAGCGGCCGCAAGGCCTCCCGGACGTTGGTGCAGGACGTCGACTCCATGGCGCTGAGGTGCGCGCCGACCTGATCAAGAGGTAACCCGAGTTCCTTGCTGGCTTCGATCAGGTCGAGGCGGCTGAGAACGTTCGGGGTGTAGTCCCGGTACCCGTTCGAGGTCCTGGCAGGGGTCAGGAGCCCGATGGATTCGTAGTACCGGAGCGCCGTGGCGGGGACGCCGCTGCGTTTACTGACCTCGGAGATTCGCACACCGCGACCCTAGAGCCGCCAGCAGCGCTTGACCTTCAAGCGGCTCGAACCTCTACGGTCGCTGACGTGCCTTCCTCCTCCACACCGGTCCTGTCGTGAACGCGGTCGTTTCCTGGCTCGAACACCGGCAGATCGGCCTCTACCTGGTCGCGATCCTGGTTGCCGGCGTCGTCGGCCTCACCGTGCCAGGGGCACATCACCTAGAGGGAGCGATCGAGCCCGTGCTCGCGCTGCTGTTGTTCGCGACGTTCCTCGGTGTCCCGTTCGCCGCGATCGGGAGGTCTCTCCGAGACGGGCGGTTCCTCGCCGCGGTCGGGGTGCTGAACTTCGTCGTCGTCCCGGTCATCGCGTACGGGCTGTCGCGCTTCGTCGCTGACGAGCCGGCGCTGCTGTTCGGGGTGCTGCTGGTGCTGTTGACCCCGTGCATCGACTACGTGATCGTGTTCGCCGGTCTTGCCGGCGGCGCGTCAGAACGGCTCCTCGCTGCGGCACCGCTGCTGATGCTGGCGCAGATCCTGCTCCTGCCGCTGTACCTGCTTCTGTTCATCGGCCCCGAGGGCGTAGCCGTGGTCGAGGTCGGCCCCTTCGCCCGGGCGTTCCTCCTCCTGATCGTCGTCCCGCTCGCCGCGGCCGCGCTCGTGCAGGCACTCGCCCGGCGACAGCGAACCGGTGTCGTCATCGAGCGGACGATGCTGAGCCTGATGGTGCCGCTGATGGTGGCGACCCTGTTCACCGTCGTGGCTTCACAAGCCGGCGCCGTCGGAGACTCCCTGGGGCAGCTGCTCGTGCTGGTGCCGATCTACGCCGCGTTCCTCGTCGCCATGGCAGCGCTCGGCATCGGCGTCGGCCGCATCTTCCGACTCGACGTGCCAGCGACACGGGCCCTGGTGTTCAGCGGTGCGACCAGGAACTCGCTCGTGGTCTTGCCGCTCGCGCTGGCCCTGCCGGCGTCGCTGTCGATCGCTCCGGTCGTCGTCGTCACGCAGACGCTCGTCGAGCTCATCGGCATGGTGATCTTCGTCCGGCTCGTCCCTCGTCTTGTCGCGAGCCAGCGCGCCCGGATCGAACCTGAGGACGTCAAACTGGTGTCTCGATAGGGGATCGGCTACCGTTCATCCGAAGGGTCGATGCCGGCTGTCACGAGGCGCCCGTATGGTCGACAGGTGAGCACGAAGGGCAGCGGGCGACTCAGTTCCCGTCTGGCCGCCGCATCAATCACTGGCGTGATCCTCGCCGCCGGTATCTTCATTTTCTCAGCCTCAGCGCTTGTCCTGTGGCTCCTTCGCTTGCACACCGATGCCGGCATCGGGCGAGGTCCTTTCCTCGATCCGACCGAGTACTGCCGAATGAACGGTCACACCGGTCCGTTCTCCGAAGAGACATGGCCGCCCCGTTACTCCTGCGGATCGACGATCGTGACTTCCGGAGAAGTGACTCACGAGCTCATGGCTACCTGGACCATGTGGACTCACGTCCTGTGGGTAGCGGTCCTTCTGGCCGTGCTCAGTCTGAGCGTCTTGGTCGTCGCCGCGTTCCGGAGGGGACCAGGTACTAACGCTGCTCCAGCACCCTCCCGATAGGGTCCGGCTGCGGACATCAGTGCTCCCGCGACGGCGCGGTGTCAGGGCAGCAGCAACGACTCCAGTTCTTCGCGGTTCCCTCTGAAGGCGTTCATATCGATGAACTCTTCATCGCCGTTGTATCCGTCGAGCTGCTCGCGCGCGGACCACTGCCAAAAAGTCCAGTCGCGGTCATCGGTGAGATGCGGTGAGGTGACGACCGAGCGGAACCAGATGGGGTTGTCGGGGTAGCTATCTGCGAGGTATCGCTCGTACCAGTCGCGGGTCGCGTACAGCACGGCCGGTCGGCCGTAGTGCTGTTCGATGGCGAGCAGGAGCGGGTCGAGCACCTCCTTGACTGTGGCTGCCGAAGGAGGGGTCTCGCAGTACTCGGCGTAACACTCGACGTCGACCACGACGGGCAGGTCGCCCCGGTTCCGGGAGATGGTGGCTATGACGTTGGCTGCTTGGTCGGTTCCCGGGCTGTCGACGCTGAGGAAGTGGTAGGCGCCGACGAGTAGGTCGGTGTCGTGAGCGTCGGCCCAGTTGTCCTCGAACCGGGGGTCTTGGTAGCTCGAGCCTTCCGTCGCTTTGATCCACGCGAAGTCGATGTTTTCCTCGGCCAGGACGCCCCAGTCGATCGTGCCCTGGTAGGCGGATACGTCGACGCCCTGCACGGGGTACCGGAGGGCCGCTGTGCGGGTAGGCCAGAGGGTGCCCAAGAAGAGCAGCGCGGCGATGACGAGCAACGCGAGGGCGACCACGGCGGCAGAGAGGACGAGGCGGCGATGACGTCGCCGTCGTCCAGGAACCGCGCTTGTTCGGGCCGAGGCGTCGCGTCTGGTCTCATCATTTTCATTCGCGTCAGGCCCCATAGGACAAAAGGCTACGGGGGCAGCGCGAACGGGCACATCCAACGACCCGCTGCCTATCCCGATAGGGGATCGTCCAACGAGTCACTAAGGGGCACGCGCGGGGGCTCAGGCTGTAAACGCTGCGCGCCATAGGTCGACCTCCCGTGTCTAGAGCGGGCCAGGTCCGAACCAGAGCGCCGGCAGGGACGCAGTCAGTAATAGTGCCGCCACGGCAAGGCTCACGATTGCCAGAGATCGCCGTGCTTCGTGCCGCACCTAACTGGTGATGGCGAGGCCGAGGGACGTGGCGGAGAGGATGCCGACGGGCACCCAGGCTGCGAGGAAAATCGGGTACAGAAAGAGCCAGCCTTCGTTGTCCCAGAGAGCGACAGGGGCCCACATCGTGGCGTAGAGAGCGAAGTAGGAGACGAGGGCCACGAGTGTCACGATGCTCGACGCCACGGCAAAGGAGCTGCTAGCCGCTCTAAGGGAGGGGTTGCCGCGCGATTCGTTCGCTTGGCCAGGCCATGCCGGGGTGGTCGTCACGGTCGAAAGCTAGCAGCCCTGGAAGCGGCGTAAACCGCCCGCAGACACCTCGGCCACTGGACAATCAGCGGACGCGACATATGAGCCAGACGACGTCCAACGGGGGTGTCGGCCCTGTCCGCCTCTTCTCGACAACGTGTCGCCACGCGACTGTTGGTTCATTCGTAGAGTTGCGACATGGGCGGGGTTGAGGGGCGAGTTGGAAGCTCGCGAGCTGGTGGCGCTTATCGCGTCCTTAAGGGGGCCCTGTTGTCCGGTGCGGTGCTCGGGAGCCTGGCCTTTTTGCTGATCGCAACGGTGAATGACGGTCTCGCCGGTGAGAGCGCGTCCTTTTCTTTGTTGGGCGTCGTGCTCAGTGCTCTCGCGGGTTGTCTCATCGCTGGTGTTGCTGCGTGCGCGGGGCTTATCGTCATGCGCCTGATGAGTGCGGACAGGTGGCAGGGGCGCGTCCGGGTCTGCGCTGGGTCTATTACAGCTGGGCTCGTCGCGTGGTTGTTGACTCGAATCCTCATCGTGCCCGAGCTGCTGTTGCCCAGCCTTCTTCCTGCAATTGCCGGATGTGTCGGTTGTGCCACGGCCGCAGTCATCCTGACTCGCGCTCGGCACCGACAGGCTCGCGACGCCCAATAGCTCGAGGAACCCGCATGACCCCCTCTGGGTAACCGACATGAACGTCCTGGCTGCGCATCAAGCCTTCGGGAGATGTCCCGTTGGACGACCGGTCACCAAACTGACCGTGCCTCTCGTCGCGCCAATCGCCGCAAGCTCAGGCCCGCCGTGAGGCCGGCACCTGATGCGGCAATCAGACCGATGACTACGCCGAAAAGAGCGGTACCGGTGAGGAGGCCTACAGCCATGCCCGCCGAGATTGCAACGACTGCCGCTGCGGCTGACGCAGCTAGGACCTGGCTTCTCAAGCTGCCCCAACGGTGACGTTGGCGCCACAGCGACGCGCTGATGAATCCGGCGACAGCCCCGAGGAGGGCAAAGGCCACGGCAGCAGGAACCGCATAGACGAGAGAAATCAAGATCCATTCAGCGATCCCGCCGCCGTCCAGTCCGCTAACGGCGCCCCATGCGACCACCCACACAATGGGCAATATCAGCGCGCTTCCGGCGCCGACCAGGGCTCCTGTAAAGACCAAGACACGTCCGTCCGACCGGTGTGCGCGCGTCGGACGCTCCAAAGCAACGCTCATGACGACTCCTCTTTCTCAGCAGGTTAGGGCCTGCCTACGGCACGAGTATCCCCAGAATCAGGTGCTTCAGCGCGGGCGGCCGGCCCTCAGAGGTGTGTGCAGCATCAGAAATGAGCCCCCTCTGCGGGTGACCCGTGCCCGATCGGGGGCTCCTCGATCGCTACGCCCAGTCAGGAGGGCAAATCTTCGGCGCTCGTGCAAGCTCGTCCATTTGTTGGGAGATATCCGACAGCATCAGCGAGGTCTCCCATGACGCTCGCTCCTGTCAGTTTCGTTGTGTCGAAGATGACCTCCACCGCGGGGGAGCGGCCATAGGCGGTCAAGATGGCGCTTTCGGGGTCGTCTTTCGGTGAATCGACGATCCAGTCGACCCCCTGAATCGTCTAGCAAGGCAGATCTGTTGGGCCTGGTTCTGTGGCACCGCAGCGAAGCAGGACGGACGTAGCCACTCCCCAGGCGCCAGTGGCTTGGGCGTCTGTCTCGCGTCGCGTTTCGGTCTCACCGATGGACTCGGGGAAATGCACGGTGACCTGCGCGCAGTCAACCGAGTTGGCATCGGCGGCAGGGCTCATGGGGACCGCTGCTACGCACCCTGCCAACAATGCCGTGACGACAGATGCTGACGCGACAGCAACTACCAGTCGCATGCGCGTGATTCTCATGACGAGAACGTAGCTCGGGCCCGTCAGCGATCGGGCACCGGACGCACTCTCAACTCGGATCATCGAGAATGCGAGCCCATTCGGAGGGTGCTCGTGCCCTTAAGTGGTCGTGCCATCGCTAGGGTCAGGACATGGACGAGGCCGACCGAGAACTGCTCCGCCGGGCCGAGGCCGAAGTGGCAGCGCTGCCCCACCGCGACCCCCTCATCGACCCGCCACCCCGTCTGGGCGGCGGCCCCTCCCCCGAGACCGAACCGGCTGGTCGGGCTCGGTTGCTCGCCCCGCTGACCCTCATCCTCTGCTTCGTCACGGCCTGCGCCGAGGGTTCGTGGCTGTGGTTCTCAGCCGCAGACTGGACCACCATGTTGTGGTTCGCCGTGCCGCTCCTCCTGGTCGCGTCGATCGTGCTCGCACTCATCGCCGGAGCGCTGGGCGGCCGCGCTGGCCGGTGGGCAGGAGTCTGTGGCGGCGTCGCCATCGTGCCGCCCGTGTGTTTCGTGGTGTCGCTGCCCCTCGCGCTCTTCACGTAGACCGAAGCGGCATGCGTCGTTCAATAGTTCGACAGCCGCCCGATAGGGGATGGTTTAGTGGGACACGGAAGCGCCCGCTCTGCGGGTGCTTCCGATCCGCTTTCTCTCTGCTCAGACGGTGTGGACTGCCGTTGTGGTCGGGTGCCCGCGGAACACATCCACGAGGCGGGACAGGCCCGGAGTGTGTGACACCAGAACGAAGATTGCGTAGCCAACGGCGCCACCGACGGTGTTCCAGAGGAAGTCGTTGGCGTCCGCGATGTGGCCGCCGCCGAACAACCCGTCCGTCACGATCTGGAGAAGTTCAATCGAGAGGCTGACAGCGGCGGCGGTGAGCAGCACCTTCAACCACGAAGGACGGCGCATCAGAAGTGGAATCAAGATGCCCAGCGGGGCGAACACAATGACATTGGTGACGGCGTCCATGACCTCGTAGTCATAGAACGGGATCAGCGCGAGCCGCGGTGTCCACGGCTCCACCCGCGGGGGTGGGTTGAGGTAGATCGGGAGAACAGTGTTCGCGAAGATCCCGGCGGCGTACACAGCGATCGCGGCCGCAACGGTGGTACGGGGCCACGTGAATCGTCTACTCCGGCGCAGGAGCACCAGCTGGACGGCAAAGACAATGACACCGATCACGAGGGCAACAGGCAGAGGACGGACTTCCCCGAACGGGTTATGAGACACCCGACCGACAGTAGCTGCCATTCAAAAACTGGATCAGGAGAACGGGCCGTGCGACGCCTAGGAGCGCCGCGAGCTACCGTTTACTTTCGGTAAGGGATCGTCCCGCGGGACGCCCTGGACCTCTCGGATTTTCCCGTCGCGGTGTCTTGCTCGGATCGGCAAGGCCGTTCGTCGAGGATCCAGTACCTGAGGCTCCGCCGCGGACCGATATGGTCGTCGAGGTGTGACGCTCGGTCCGCCCTCGCTCGCGCCCCAGGAGGACGCCCGTGACGAACGCCCTCCTCAGGACCGCAGGAGGCGTGGTCTCGACGCTGCTGGCCTGCCTGCTCGTGGCCTCCTGTGCCACCGCGCCTCGCGCCTCCGTCGTCCCGGGCCTCGGGAGAAGCGCGTCCGAGCTGACGACCGCCGAGGCGGATGCTTGGCTCGACGGGTTCGTCCCGGCCGCCCTCGAGCGGGAAGGCATCGTCGGTGCGACCGTCTCGATCGTCGCCGAGGGAGAGGTCGTCACCGAACGGGGCTGGGGCTGGTCCGATCTCGGTGACGAGCGGGCGGCCCGACGTCCCGTCGACCCCGACCGCACGCTCTTCCGGATTGGGTCGATCTCGAAGGTCGTCACCGCGACCGTTGTCATGTCGCTCGTCGAGGAGGGCGTCCTCGATCTCGATGAGCCCGTCCAGGGCCGCCTCGACGTCGTGCTGCCCCGCGCGTTCGACCGTCCGGTGACCCTCCGTCACTTGCTGGGCCACACCGCGGGCTTCGAGGACAAGTTGACCGGGGTCATCGCAGGGCCTGGGCAGGGGCCGACGACGCTGCGGGACGCCGTGGCCGTCGAGCCGCCCGAGCAGATCTACGAGCCCGGCACGACCCCCGCCTACTCGAACTGGTCGAACGGAGTCGCGGCGTACGTCGCCGAGCGGGCCACCGGACGCCCGTGGGCTGAACTCGTCCAGGAGCGGGTCTTCGACCCCGCAGGCATGGTGTCCGCGACGCTCGACCAGCCCCTCTCCTCGGGCGACGCTGCCGTGGTCTCCGGGGGCTGGGACGCTGCTGGGGCGGCGGCGGTGCCTTTCGAGATCGTCTCCCCGGCACCCGCCGGCGCGGTCTCAGCCACGGCATCGGACATGAGTGCGTTCATGCTCGCCCAGCTCGGGCACGCCGCCGGCATGCTCGGGCCGGAGGCCCTCGAGGAGATGCACGCACCTGCCCTCGATGGTGACGACCTCGGCGGGCTCGCTGCCGGGCCTCGCATGACGCTCGGCCTCTTCGAGGAGGACCGCAACGGTCGCCGCGTCCTCGGGCACGGCGGCGACCTCACGGCCTTCCACGCCCAGATGGATCTCTGGCCCGACGACGACGCAGGCATCTACGTCTCCCTCAACAGCACGGGCGCTCGGGGCGACGCCACGACGGCCGTGCGCGAAGCCCTGGTGGACGGCTTCGCCGACCGGTGGTTCCCGTCCTACGCCGCGGAGGGGGCGGCCGTGACCGCCACGGAGACTGCCGGTGAGCACGCGGACGCCTTGGTGGGCAGCTACCAGGTGTCGAGGCGTGCGGAGTCGACCTTCGTCCGGCTCTTCTACGCCATGTCACCTGTCGACATCTCCCGAGGTACCGGCGACTCCGTCCTCATCTCGGCTCTCACGGACACCTCGGGGGCGCCGGTCGAGCTGGTGGAGGTCGAGCCGTGGGTCTGGCAGGAGGTCGACGGCGACCGCAGGGTCGCCGTCGACCAGGTCGATGGTGCCGTCCAGGCCATCGGGCTCAACCCCGCCTTCACGCTCCAGCTGATGCCGGCGACGCGGCAGGTATTGCCCCTCGTCCTCGTCGTGTCCCTGGCCGTGCTGGTGCTCGCCTTGGTGGGCACCATCGTCAGGGCCGTCCGCCGGGTCTGGTCCGGGAGGCGCGTGACGGGGTCCGTCGAGTCGCGTGCAGAGACCATCGGTCGAGTTGGGGTCGCCGTCGCCCTGCTGGCGCTCGTGGTCGCCGGCGTGCTCTGGGCCACGGTCGCGTCCGCCCTCCTCAGCGACGCCGGACCGCCTGCTGCGTTCGTGCTGCGGACGGCGCAGGTCCTCACGGCCGTCACCGTGGCCGGGGTGCTGCCTGCGGTGGTCGTGCTCGTCGGTCGGGTGAGGCGCGCGCCTGCTGAGCGGGCTGCTGGGGGCGGGGCGCCCCCGCGCCTCCGGAAGGTCGTCGCCGTCGCCGGTCGGGCGTTGCTGGTCCTCGCGTTCGCGGGGCTCGGGTACGTCGCTGCGACCGGTGGCCTGCTGCTCCCCGACATCTCCTACTGAGGGGCGGCCGAACCGACCGCCGCAGGCCCGCGGATCGCTGCATGTCCCCGCGCCGCCGACCGGAGGTGACCTGCAGCGTGTTCGTGGCCCCACCGTGAGCTCTGTCGTGGAGGTGTCGGGTCCGTGTCGTGGACCTCTGGACGGGTCGTTCTTAGTGTGAGGTGCATGAACGAGACACGGATCAGCGAACTCCGGACCCAGATGGGCTGGACCCAGGAACGCTTGGCAGATGAGAGCGGCGTCACCGTCCGCACCGTCCAGAGGCTCGAGGCCGGCAACGACGGGAGCCTCGACACTCTCTCGCGGGTGGCGACGGCGTTCGGTGTGCCGGTCCGCGATCTCTTCGTCGCCGTCTCCGAGGACGACTACGGCCGCTCAGTCACTGCCCTCGACGAGCGGACCACGCGCCAGCAGGAACGGCGGGGCCGTGTCGAGGAAGGCTTCCGGGCGCTGTATTACGGGGTGGGCGTGCTCGTCACGATCGCCGTAGTCGTCGCAGTCGCCACCGATGTCGTGCCGAACGTCGCCATCTTCTCGATCCCGGCCTACTGGGTCGCCGGGTGGCTGCTGTCGGCGTTCTTGTTCTTCGTCATCCTCAGCCCCTGCCTGGACCGTGCCTACCCTCTGTCGCGTGCTGGCACGGACGAGTCGACGAGCAGGTAGCACGGCGTCTGAGTAGGGAATCGCTTCGCGGACCAGTCCGTCAAGCTAGGCAGTCGTTCGAGACACGCACTCGGTCTAGGACTGCTTAACCCGGTCGGGGCACGCCGCCAGGTCATGCAGCGCCTACCGGGTTACCGAGGGAAGCGTTCGGCACCGGACATCGCAGAGGTGGGCAGGTTGTCCTTCGGGAGTGTTTCTCCCTCGGCCAGTGCGGTGATCCAGGCGTTTGTCGACTCGACGGCGGCGAAGTTCGAGTTCAACAAGGCCATGAGGGTCGTGTGGACGGTCTCCGCGTCGACGTGGCCGGCGTCGTTGCTGATGCTGATGGCTCCGGTCGCGTCAGAGAGGACCTCAGCGGCTATGCCGATGGTCTCTGCCTGGGCAGCGGAGGCGATGATGCAGTTGTTGGTCATGTAGCCGACGAGGGTGACAGTGTCGACGCTGTTCTCCCGAAGCCATTCGACGAGGTCGGTCCCGGCGAAGACGGAGCCGTACTGCTTCGTGGTGGCCTTCCAGGCGGGGGTGCGGCGCTGCTCGATCTCGGGGTGCAGTGCGAACCCGGGCAGGGTGGGGTTGAACACCGGGGCGTCGTCGCCGGCTGTGTGCTGGACGACGACGACGGGGATGCCGTTCGCTTCGGCGGCATCGATGGCGGCGATGATCCGCGGGAGCGAATCCGTCGGGGCGGGGTACTGGATCTCCAGCGGGCCGGTGAAGTACTCCTGCTGGATGTCGACGAGGACGAGGGCGCGAGCGGGCGTGGTCATGGTGTGCTCCTAACAGATCAACTTCGGGGGATGACAACGATCCTGCGGTGTTCACAGAACGTCTGCCATTGGCACGCGTGCACACTTACGATGATTCCAGGCCAACAGGAAGGGGCATCGTGAGGATCGCCATCCATGCGTTCGACGGTGTAACGATGTTCCATCTCGCCGTTCCCCAGATGGTTTTCGACGAAGTGAGGAGGCAGGGCCTCGCCGGCTGGGAAACGGTGCTCTTCGCCGACCGAGCGGGGTCGGTCCGGACGGCCGAGGGCTACGCCATCCGTGGCGTGCAAGGAGTCGACGCCACGTCGGACGCCGACGTCGTCGTCGTGCCCTCCTGGATCGCGGACGGCCGGGAACCCAGACCGATCCTCCGGCAAGCTCTGCTCGCAGCCCACGACCGCGGCGCCACCATCGCAGGCCTTTGCCTCGGGGCCATCGCCGTGGCGGACCTCGGCCTCCTCGACGGTCGCCGCGCCGTTACGCACTGGCATGCGATCGACGCCCTCGACCGAAAGCACCCGCGGGTCGATGTTGACCCCGACGTCCTCTACCTCGATCACGGGGACGTCATTACTTCGGCAGGAACAGCCTCGGGCATCGACGCGTGCCTGCACATCGTCCGGACCCGCCTGGGCGCCGAGGCCGCGAACAAGGTCGCCAGGAGCCTGGTCGTCGCCCCTCACCGCGAAGGTGGCCAGGCGCAGTTCATCGAGCGCCCGGTTCCTCAGGACGGGGCGGACGATCCGATCGCGCGAGCGACTGCCTGGGCACTGCAGAACCTCGGCGACGATCTGGGGGTCGACAAGCTCGCTGCCGCCGCCCACCAGAGTCGACGGACCTTCATCCGTGCCTTCCGGGCGGCCACCGGGTCCACACCCGCCGCGTGGGTCAGATCGCGCCGACTCGACGAGGCGCGACGCCTCCTGGAGGCATCGGAGCTTCCCATCGAACAAGTCGCCGCAGTATGTGGCTTCGGCAACGCCGTGACCTTGAGGCAGAATTTCGTCAGCACCTTCGGCAGCACCCCGTCGAGCTATCGCAAGCGCTTCGCGACGGTCGTCTGACGTTCCGCCTCTCTCTTTCTCGAGAAAGGGGACGACAGGTGCTTTCCCGTCGCGAGGTCAGGAGACCACATGCAACACCGGCGGTACGACGTAGCCCTCTTCGACATCGACGGAACGCTCTGCGACCCGGGCTCGGGCATCACGGACGCTGCAGCTCACGCCCTGGCCCAGATGGGCTTCGTCGAGAACGACCCCCTTGCTCTGCGTCGATTCGTCGGCCCGCCCCTGGAGCACTCGTTCCGTGATCTCTACGGGTTCGACGCGGCGGCTGTGACCGAAGCTGTCGGGCACTACCGCGAGCACTACGCAGACGCGGGGATCTCCCAGTACCGTCCGTACCCGGGCGTCGGCGAACTCCTCGAGCGCCTGCTCGCTGCCGGGGTCGAACTCGGCGTGGTGACGGCCAAGATCCAGGAATTCGCCGAGGGTGCCTTGCAGACGGCAGGACTCCGTTCCTCCTTCACGACGGTGCACGGTCGTGCTCCCGACGACGTGGTCGCCAAGGTCGTCACGCTCCGCCGCGCGATGCAATCGAGACGCGCTGCGCCGGAACAGGTAGTGATGATCGGCGATCGCGAGCACGACGTGGAAGCCGCCCTGGAGAACGGCGTCGACGTGATCGGCGTGCTCTACGGCTTCGGGACTGCCGATGAGCTCCACCGCGCGGGCGCACGGATGACGGCGGCCGCGCCTCGACGAGTAGGAGACCTCGTCCTGGGCGGGTCCGTCCCACAGTGACGACACGTGCCCCGCGGGCTTGCGTGCAAGCCCGCGGGCACCTGTCGCGACTCGCCCCGGAGCTGGCAACGACCTCGTCAGACGAGCGGAGATCGACGTTCGATGAGGATCGTGTCACGCCAGCGCCCAGCCTGAGGCCCGGCCAGGGGTGCGGCGATCCGCTCTCGTCGACCTACCACCCGGAACCCCAGCTCGGCGTGGAGCGCGAGGCTGGCCGTGTTCTCGGGAAACACCACGCCCTGCACGGTCCAGATGCCGGACGCTTCGGTCGACTCGACGAGGGCTCGGAGCAACGCTCGCACGACGCCCCGGCCCCGCGCGGCAGCGTCGACGTACACCGAGTGCTCGACAACGCCGCCGTAGACGGCCCGGCGAGACACGGGTGAGACAGCAGCCCAGCCGACGACGCGGCCGGAGGCTGAGGCCGCGACGATCCGATGCTCGGCGAGCCGAGAGGCGTCGAACTCGCCAGCAGTCGGGGGTGCCGACTCGAACGTCGCGTCGCCTCCGTCGATCCCTTGCTGGTAGATCGAGAGCACGGCAGGGAGGTCCGCCCCGCTCATCGCGCGGAGTGTGTACGTGTCGTCCATCGTGATCCCGTCGTTCAGCAGGCGGGGCGCTCCACCGTACTGAGCGTCAGCCCTGCAGGTCGATCAGCCACTGCTCGACGGAGCGAGGGCTGAGACCGAGGCGTTCCTGAGCGCTCGTCGACGGGTCGATCAGCTCGGACTCCTGTGTGGCGCGCGAGCGGTACGAGTCGACGACCGGGTCGGAGCCGGCCTTGCCGAAGAGCGGCTCGATCAGGCTCCCGAAGTCGTCGGGCTCCTGGGACTCGAAGTGCACTTCGCGCCCGAGCTGCGCTGCGAAGCCGGCCGCGAGGTCCGCTCCCCGCAGTCCGGGAAGGGCCCCGACCCCGACGACGCCGGTGACGGACGAGTCGGTGAGCAGCCGTGCGGCGACGTCCGCCACGTCGAGGTGCGAACTCCACGACACGGCGTAGTCCTCACGGATCGGGTACCGGAGCACGCCGTCCTTCTCGACGACGACCGTGACGGGAGGAAGCAGGAGGTTCTCGAGGAAGAGGCGCGGCGCGACGATCGCGACCGAGACACCGGTCGCCGTCAGCCCGGCGATCAGCGCGGCCACGGGGTTCTCGCCCGAGCCGTCGTCTTCGGCAGGATAGCCGCTGGTGGAGACGGCCACCCGGGCGGGCCGTGCCTTGTCGACGGCGGCGACGATGTTGCGGGCGTGAGCGAGCTGCTGCTCACCCGTGCCGATCGGCAGGTGGACGAAGACGCCGTCCACGCCCTCGTAGGAGGCCGCCAGCGATGCGACAGAGGTGAGGTCGACGGCGACGGCGGTGCCGTCTCCCGAGTAGGTGGAGGGGTCGCGGACAGCCGCGGCAACGGAGGCGCCGGACTTGGTGAGCGCGGCAACGACGGGGGAGCCCTGGGCGCCCGTGGCGCCGTGGATGAGATAGGTCATGAAACCATTAGTGCACCTGGTGCATCGGTTACGTCAACTGCACTAATAGCCTAAGCTCATTTTTCATGGCTTTCTGTGGGGATATCTGGCCCGAGTGCGGCATCGCGAAGTTCCTGACCCTGCTCGACGGCCCTTGGGCGACCCTCATCGTCCGGAACTTGCTCGAGGGGCCGGCGCGGTTCTCCGAGCTGAAGGAGTCGCTGCCGGGCATCAGCGCTCACACCCTGACGAACCGCCTCCGCAAGTTCGAAACGTCGGGCCTCGTCACCAGGACTATGTACGCCGAGATCCCTCCGAGGGTCGTCTACGAGCTGACCCCGACGGGCCTGGGTCTCCGGCCCGTGCTCGAGTCGATGAACGCCTGGGCCCTGGCCGTCCCTGCCGTCGCGGACACCGAGGACGACGCCTCGACGACGAACGCCCACCAGCGCGCGGTGTCGGCCATCTAGGCTGAGAGCCGGAACGAGCGGGAGGCGGCCACAGTGCAGTCGAGATGGGGACGCCTGGCGCGTGGCTCATCGGCGACCCTGGCGGCGGTGACCCTGGCGGCGTTCTCGCACGTCGCGGGTGGGGGTTCCTCTCCTGGCGTGCTCGGTGTCGTCCTCGCGATCGGACTCTCGCTGCCGCTGGGCGTCGCCCTGGCGGGACGAGGGCCGTCGCTCGTCCGGCTCTCGATCGTCGTCGCCGTCTCCCAGGCGGCTTTCCACCTCCTTTTCTCCCTGGGCGGAGGAGGCGTCGCTCGCGTCGACGTCTCAGGTGGCGGGCACCATGCGCACGAGGCCCTCGTGCTCGCGGCCGACACATCGATGTCGTCGGGCACGATGCCGGCCATGCACCACGGCGGCGCCATGTGGATCGCGCATGCCGCGGCTGCGCTCGTCACCGTCGTCGGTCTCTGGCGTGGCGAGAGCGCTGTCCGCGCTGCCGTCGGGCTGGCGGACCAGGTACTCCTCACCGTGATTACGGTCTCGGGGATCGCGGCGACCACAGCACCGCAGATCGTGCGGCACCTCGTGCCGCGAGTCGCACGGATCGTCCCCCATGCGCTCCGCGCCGCGGCGCCCGCCCAACCCCTCCGAGGGCCGCCGCTCCCCGCCTGATCCGAATTGATGCACGATGCGCCGAGAAGGCGCCTCGTGTGCTTCGCCGAAGCGTTCGCGCAGGCGAAGCTCCTCGCGCATCCTCGCCGTGGACGACGTCTCGGCCTGCGCCCGTCTGCGTCCCCGCGACCGGACGAGACCCCATGGACACTCCGGCACCCCGTGCCGACGAGAACGAGACGAGTCATCTTGTCGACAACACAGAATTCTGAGACCAAGCGCGAGCGACGGGAGTCGGCCCGCGAGAAGGCCCGCATTACCCGGGAGGCGGAGGCCAAGCGGCGGCGCCGCAACAAGTGGGCCCTGCAGGGCGGCCTCGTCGTGGGCGTCCTCGCGGTGCTGGCCGTCGTGGCCCTGGTGATCACCCGGTCGATCGCACCCGCGGGCCCCGGCCCCCTGAACATGGCGAGCGACGGGATCGTGCTCTCGGGAGACGGCACGACCGTCTCCGCCGTGTCGACGGACGCCACGCCTGCCGACGGCTCCCCCACGCCCTCGGCGCCGGGCACGGCCGAGAAGCCGAGCATCGTCGTCTACCTCGACTACATGTGCCCCTACTGCGGCCAGTTCGACACGACCAACGCCGAGCAGCTAGAGACCTGGGTCACCCAGGGCGCGGCCGACCTCGAGATCCACCCCCTCGGGTTCCTCGACAATGCGAGCCTCGGGTCGAAGTACTCGACCCGATCGGCGAACGCCCTGGCCTGCGTCGCGAACTACCAGCCCGACACGGCGCTCGACGTCAACACCGCCCTGTTCGCCCAGCAGCCGGCCGAGAACACCACTGGCCTGACGAACGACGAGCTGACCACGCTGGTGGCGGGCGCCGGTGCCGACGACCCTGACGTCGCCTCCTGCATCACCGACGGGCAGTTCACCGACTGGGTGGCATCCGCGACCGAGCGCGCGCTGAACGACCCGGTACCGAACTCCGACCTCGCCGCGGTGTCCGCAACGCCGACCGTGCTGGTCAACGGCCAGCAGTACCAGGGCTCGCCGACCGACGCCGCCGCGTTCGCGCAGTTCGTGGCGCAGGTGTCGGGTGGGGCGACGGGCACGGAGGCGCCGTGAGTTCCGCGGAACCCCGGGCCGTCGTGATTCTCGGGGGAGCCGACGCCCGGATAGGATCGAGCGATGACCGACAAGTCCGACACTCCCGCCAAGCGTTCTCGCGGCGAGCTCGAGAACGAGGTCATGCGAGCCCTCTGGCGTGCGGGCGCGCCCGCCTCAGCGAAAGAGGTCCAGGCGACCTTCGGGCTCGACGCGACGCCGGCCATCACGACCGTGCTCACGATCCTCGATCGGCTCCACAAGAAGGGGTCCGTCGTCAAGGCACCCGCGGGGGGCGGCGGATTCGTCTTCTCGGCGGCACAATCGGAGTCGGAGTCTGCGGCGAGCACGATGGTCTCCGCGCTCGTCGCGAGCAGCGACCGCAGCGCAGCGCTGCTGCGCTTCGCCGGGCAGCTCGACCCTCGCGACGTCGAGGCGCTACGGGCGGCGCTCGAGGCCGACTGACCCCTGGCCGGCTGACCCCCGGCCGACTCACCTCGGGCGGGGTGATCTAGATGGCGGTCGCCGTCACCGTTCTCGCCTGCATCGGGGCGTCGCTCGTGCTGATCGTCGGTGCACCTCTCGTACTGGCCCATGGCCGCTGGCGGTTCCGCTTCCCGCGGCTGGCCCTCGCCTCCTGGTACACCGCGTTCCTCGGCGGCATCGCCGCGGCTGCTCTCGGGCTCGTCAACTCGATGGCAGCGGTCGCGTTCTCTCGGGAGGCCCCGTCGGACCCGATGGGCGGTTGGTTCGCGTCGACGGTCCTCGTCGTGGTCGGTTGGGGTGGCCTCGTCGCCGTCGGGGGGCTGGTGGCGCTCGTCACGACGCGCTTCGAACCGCTCGCGGCGACGGACCGGGCCCTGCATCAGCAGATGGCGCTGGTGGCTGCCTGCCACCCGAGCACACGGGTGCGAGGGGTGGACGTGACCGTGGTGCCCTTCGACCGCGCCTTCGCGATGAGCATCCCGGCCCCGAGCAACCGCGTGCTCGTCACGACGGCGCTTGAGAGGGCTCTGACCGCTGTCGAAATGGCGGCGGTCGTCGAGCACGAGCGGACGCATCTGCGGCAACACCACGGCGTGATCGCGCAGCTCGCGCAGCTCAACAGGGCATGCACTCCGGGCCTGGCTGGAGCCCGTCACCTCGAGCGCACCACCAGGATGCTCGTCGAGCTCATCGCCGACGACGCGGCCGCGCGGCGCCTGGGAGCCGTACACACCGCCAACGCGCTGGTCAAGATGGCGCACCTGGCCGAGGACGAGTCGTTGACGCTCCGCGCTCGTCGCCTCGTGGACGCCAGCAACCGGCACGCACCCTCCCGCCGGCGGTCTCTGCTGGCGGTACGCATGCAGGGCTGACCGACGTCAGCGGAGGCGCATCACCCGCGAGGTGCGCCTCCGCCGCGGTTCGGCTCGAACGAGCGCAGTCGCAGGCTGTTCGACACGACGAGCACCGAAGACAGGGCCATCGTCGCCGCCGCGATCAGCGGGTTGAGCAAGCCGACCGCAGCCAGCGGGATGGCGAGGACGTTGTACCCGAACGCCCAGACCAGGTTGAGCCTGATCGTCCGGAGCGTCTGGCGTGACAGCTGGACGGCATCCACGACTACACGGAGGTCGTCCCTGACCAGGATGATGTCAGCGGCCTTCATCGCTATGTCGGTGCCCTGAACCATCGCGAGCCCCAGGTTGGAGGTAGCGAGGGCAGCGGAGTCGTTCACGCCGTCGCCCACCATCGCGACCCTGTGCCCGTCGGCCTGGAGGGCGGAGATCGCGGCGGCCTTGTCGGTTGGCAGGACGCCTGAGATGACGTCATCGACTCCGATGGCTGCTCCGACCGTCTGCGCCACGCCGTCCGTGTCCCCGGTCAGAAGCACCGTGCGCAGGCCGAGCGCCCGGAGTCCCGCGACCGCGGCGGGCGCGGACGGCTTGATGTCGTCGTGCACCCCGAACACTGCCGAGGCGACACCGTCGACAGCCAGCAGGACCGCGGAGGCGCCGGTCGAGCCGAGCCGTTCGACCGCCCCGGTGAGCACAGCGTCGAGCTCGATCCCGTTCTCGCGAAGAAGGCGGGCGTTGCCGATGAGGATCTGGTGGCCGTCGACGACGGCGCGGGCACCGAGGCCGGTCAGCGCCGTGAAGCCCTCGGGCGTGGACAGGGCACCGACCTCGGCGGACGCGGCCGCCGTGACGGCGCGGGCCACAGCGTGTTCCGAGGCGGTCTCGACGCTGCCGGCGAGGCGCAGCAGGGTCTCGCGATCGAGCGTCCCGGTGACGACGACGTCGACGACGCGCATGCCGCCGGTTGTGACGGTGCCGGTCTTGTCGAGGACGACGGTGTCGATGACGCCGCTCGCCTCGAGGGCGTCCTGTCCCTTGATGAGCACGCCGAGCTGCCCGCCGCGGCCGATGCCGACCATGAGCGCGGTCGGGGTGGCGAGGCCGAGCGCGCAGGGGCATGCGATGATCAGGACGGCGATGCCGTTGCCGACGGCCGTCGAGGCTTCAGCGCCGATCAGGAGCCAGACGGCGGTCACGATGACCGCGAGGGCGATCACGCAGGGCACGAAGACGGACGAGACCTTGTCGGCGAAGGTCTGCACCCCGGCCTTGCGCCTCTGGGCGTCCTCGGTGAGAGCCGCCATCTGGGCCAAGCGGGTGCGGGCGCCCACAGTGACGGCGGTGATCTCCAGACGTCCGGTGACGTTGACCGTGCCGCCGATGGCGGCGTCTCCCGGTGCGAGGTCTGCGGGGACGGACTCACCGGTCATGGCGCTGGTGTCGACGGTGGACGTCCCGGACGAGACGGTCCCGTCGACGGCGATCCGCTCGCCAGGGAGGACGACGACCGTGTCCCCGACACGGAGCTCGGCCGACGGCACGACACGCTCGGTGCCGTCGGCGTCACGGACGCGGGCCTGCCGGACGGCGAGGTTCCCGATGGCGTTCAGCACGTCGCCGGCGCGGCGGCGCGAGCGGGTCTCGAAGTAGCGCCCGCCGAGCTGGAACGTGACCATGCCGGCGGCGACGTCGAGGTAGATGGCATCGGCGCCGGCGGGGGTCACGCCGAAGCCGAGCCAGTAGCCCGGCTCGGTGCTCGGGGCAAAGACGAGCGTGTAGACGGCCCACCCGAAGGACACGATGCTGCCGAGCGAGACAAGGCTGTCCATGCCGAACGTGCCTCGACGGAGGCTGCGCCAGGTCGCCTTGTGGAACGGCCACGCCGCCCACGTGACGATGGGCACGGCCAGCAGGACGCAGACGAGCTGCCAGCCCGGGAACCGGAAACCAGGCACGAGCGCGAGCAGGATCGTCAGGTCGCAGAGCGGGATGGTGAGCAGCGCCGCCACGGCGAGTCGGCGACGCAGCGACGTGATCGTGGTCTCGGTGGCCCTGGCGGTCCAGCTGTCGTCGTCGCCCTGTCGCATCGCGGCGGCGTAGCCCGCCTTCTCGACCGCGGCGATGGCCGTGTCGACCTCTGCGGGGGCCAGCCCCGAGACGAGCGCGCGCTCGGTGGCGTAGTTTACCGAGGCGGTCACCCCGGGGAGCTTGTTGAGCTTCCGCTCCACGGCGTTCGCGCACGAAGCGCAGGTCATGCCGCCGACGTCGAGCTCGAAGTATGCCTCCGACGGGCCGGTGGTCGTGTCGACGACTGTCGTGGGCTGGGAGGTGGTGGTCACGTCTGGTCCTTCATCTCGGGCACCCGTTCGGCGGTCGCCGTCGTCTCGGGCGGTCCCGAGGGGGTGGTGCTCCGGCCGGAGAGCCGGTGGAGCATGTCGTTGTAGGCCTCGAAGCTGTCGTCGATGCCGCTGTCGAGGTGGCGGTCGACCCGCTTCGCGCGTCGGGAGTCCTGTCTCGACCACTGGGTGACGAGGGCGATTACGACTGCGATCAGGGGAAGCTCGCCGGCGGCCCAGGCGATGCCGCCGCCGACGTACTGGTCGTGGGCGAGATCGGTCATCCACCACTTGCCGATGTACTCGTAGTAATTCTGTGCGATCACGGTCTCGCTCGACATGATGACGACGCCGAAGAAGGCGTGGAACGGCATCGCGGCGAGGACGAGGCCGAGCTTGCCGATGTGGGGCAGCGGACGTGGCGGGTGGTCCACGCCGATGACGAGGCTGTAGAAGACGTAGCCGATGACGAGGAAGTCGAGGTTCATCAGCTGGTGTGACCAGTGGTACCTCAGTGCCTCCCCGAAGATCGGCGTCAGGTAGAGCAGGTAGTAGGTGCCGACGAACGAGACGAAGACGTGGACCGGGTGGTAGAACGCGTGGGTCAGGCGCCAGTTCAGCACCGCGGTGATCCACTCGTGCACGCCTGCGGGCTCGTTCCTCCGGTGCGCGGTGCTGGCTCGCAGGGCGAGCGTCACGACGCCGCCCATCACGAGCAGCAGCGGCCCGAGCATGTTGAGGGACATGTGCAGGATCATGTGCAGGCTGAAGGACACGCTGGAGTACTTGCCGAGGCCGGATGACGTCGTGAGGAACACCGTGGCCCAGCCGAGCACCCAGGCGATCGTGCGTCCCACGGGCCAGGCGTCGCCTCGCTGTCGGAGCCGTCGGACACCCCAGAGGTACAGGCCGATTCCTGCCGCGGTCAGGACGGCGAAGAGGATGTTGGGTCGCCACTCCAGGAGGAGCACGAGCGGGCTCGGCTCGCTGTCGACGTCGTAGCCGAGGAACACCTGGTCCACCGAGGTGGGGACGAAGTACTGAGGAGGCGGGATGCGCGTCATGGCGCTGGCGATCCCCAGGTGTGCAGAGAGCAGCAGGGCGGCGAGCGACGTGATCGTCCAGGTCGAGTGCTTTGGGGCGGCATCGGGTCGTGTCGCCCGCCAACCGAGCACGCCGAGGGCGCCGAGGAGGGCGAACCGCACCAGGAACAGCCACCCCGTCGCGCTCTCCCACGGAGCCGAGCCCGCCAGCATGAACGCGGCGATGACCACCTGGGTGCCCGCCGCGATCACGCCGGTAACGACCGCCGTCCACCGCAAGCGGCGGGCCTCGACGGTACCGAGGGCGTCTCCTCGCGCAGCAGCCCAGGCCGCCAGGAACACTAGCCCCGTGAGGATGGTCGTGGCGGGTGTGCCGATGATGGCAGCGTCGCCGCCGAAGTCGTGTTGCGGTCCGACCAGGACCTGCCCGACGACGACAGGGGCGAGGACGGCGATGAGGCTGAGGGCGAGCATGACGAGAAGCGGCTGCCATGTGCCCAGGAAGTTCGCCATCAGGTAGATGGTCCACGCGACGACAGCTGCTACCACCCACGCGCCGGGCAAGTAGGAGGCGGACATCAGGTACGAGAGCGAGCCAGGCTCCAGCAGTCGGTCGAGCGATTGTCCGCTGGCGTCTGCGGCGTCGACGGCCGCGAGGCTGGTCGCGCTGAGGGCCCAGAGGAGCGAGGCCCACCGGATGGTGCCGAGGTCACGACCGTTGTCGACGACGAGCCGGCGTGCGCCCGAGCGTGCTCGGACGAAGGCGGCGAAGAACAAGGCGCCCACCGTCACGGAGCTGGCGCACTCGGCCACGACCCGGAGCAGGCCGCTCGTCAGGGACGTGACGAGGTCGGGCACAGGTCGGTGCAGGGACTCGTACCCGGACGGGCCCATCACGACGACGGTCACGACGACTGCAAGCAGCGGGATGCCGACGAAAACGGAGCCGAAGGCCGTGCGTCGATCGCGAGTTCGCTGGGCGAGGTCGGCTGCCGGTTGTGGCGAGACCGTCTCAGCCATCGACGACGGTGTAGCCCGCCTCCTCGACCGCCTCGCGGACAGCCTCGGGATCGGGCGCAGAGGTGCTGGTCACGGAGAGCAGGCCCGTCACGTGGTCGGCTGTCACTGTCTCGACACCGACGACATCGCCCACCTCCCCGGCGACTCGCTTCTCGCAGTGCTCGCAGGTCATGCCGGCGACGGTGAACGTGGTCTGCACAGGGGTCCTCTCAAATGGAGGCCTCCCGGTCGACGCCTCACGCACCCCCTACTCTACGTGCTGTAGAACGCCGTGGGTAGCGTGTTCTCTCGACGTCGACCGGTCCCTCAGCGAGCGATCGAGAATGCTCCGACCGCCGAGAGACTGGCGCCGACCTCGGCGTCGCTCAGCTCGCGCGTGCCGTGCGCGGTGACCGTCGAGGTCTTCCCGGGGGCGAGGTCGACGTCGACCGAGTCGACGCCGTCGAGGCCGGTGAGAGTCTCGGTGACCGTCGTCACGCAGCCGTTGCAGGTGAGGCCGTTCACGGGCCCTGTCCAAGTGGTCATCATGCATCCCTTTCCATCGTGGGCCGCGCGGGCGTGATGCGCGAGCGGTCGTCGGCAGTCTCGTCCGACATCTCGCGACTCGGCTGTGTGATCAGACCGAGCCGAAGAACTTGCGCAGGCGCGGGACTCTGCGGATGAGCAGCTGGTCCAGTGCCAGCACGAGGATCAGGGACAGCCCGAAGACCGGCAGGAAGAGCCCCAGGGCCACCATCGCGACGAGCAGGACCCTGCTGCTCCAGACGGGGAGCGCTGCCCGGGGGGCCGAGAGCCCGGCGGCGCGTCCTCGACGGGTCCACCACATGAGCGGTCCCGAGATACAGAGGAACATCACGGCGAGGCAGAAGAGCACCGTGAGCACCGTGTTGACGGTGCCGAAGCGACGTCCCTCGTGCAGCGCGACGCCGTGTGACACCGTCTTGGCGGTGGCGCTGAAGTCGTCGTAGCCGTAGGTGCCGGCGACGTCGCCGGTGTACTGGTCGACGTGGACGGTCTTCTCGAGGGCCACGTCGGACTCGGAGGCGTTGCCGTTGTCGTTCCACTGGCTGCCCATCACGCTGAAGACGCCGTCGTCCCCCTCTGGGTAGACGATCGAGTACGGCTCGGGCGCGCCTTCATGGCGAGCGGCGTCGACGGCCTCGTCGATCGAGATTATCGGGCCCGCGCCCTGGCTCGTCCCCAGAGGGCCGCCCGCGATCGCCCAGCCGGCCGGTGCTGTCGTGCCGTTGGTGTCCTCGATCAGGTCGCCGAGGGTCGACTCGGCGCCGGGGTCCGCGCCCCACAGGGATCCTCCGTCGCCCGCTGCGACCTGCTCGGCAAGGGATCCCCAGACGCCCGTCCACGGCAGGCCAGAGACGACCAGCATCAGGATGCCCAGCCCGACCGGCAGGCCGGCGATCGCGTGCATGCCACGCAGCCTGGAGCCCGGCACCTTCTTCGCCCGAGCAGCGCCTTGGGGGCGGCGACCCAGGAAGAAGATGATGAACCCCGTGACGGTCAGGACGATCGCCCAGCTGGCCCCGAGCTCGACGATCCGGTCGCCGATCTGCTCGTCGCCCAGCAGGAGGTCGCCGTGGATTCGCTCGGCCCAGTTCGAGACGAGCTCGTTCTCGGTCAGGTCCCCCGTCACGGTGGTCGAGTACGGGTCGACGTAGACGTTGCTCCCGACGCCGTCGGCGCTTTCCGTGACGAAGACGGTCGAACGGTCGCCGGTCGCGTCCACGACGGAGAGGATCTCCCTGTCCGGGAAGGCCTCCCGGACAGCGGCCTCCTGGCTCGACAGGGAGGCGCGCTCTGCGCCGTCGGGGGCGGTGACGGTGAGGACGCCGGGATGGGTGAACGAGTCGACCTCGGCTCGGAACATGTAGGTCAGGCCCGAGATCGAGAGGATGAACAGGACCGGGATGACGATGATGGAACCGTAGAAGTGCCACCGCCAGAAAGCGGCGAACCAGTTCGTCGGACGCTTGCCTGGACGGCCCGCTCGGCCTGTCGGTCTGTTCGGGACGTCGGCCCCGGTGCGGCGGTCCATCTCGGTCGCGGTCATGCCAGCCTCTCGGTCGGGACCGGGGTCGTCCGGTCGTCGAGTTGGCACTCTACAAGATGTAGAACTAGCCTGGCGACGTGATCGACTACCCCTGGAACATCGTCCTGACCATCGCCTTCGCGTTCACCTTCGTGATCTGTGTGGGGGACGCCCTGGTGGGAAGGCTCCGTGCCACGGATCGGCGAGCAGCCATCACCGACGGCGAGCTAGTCGACGTCAACCACGGCGTCATGAGCATCGCCATGATCGCCATGACCTGGTTCTTCGCGATGGACGTCGTGACCTGGGCGCAGGTCCTCTTGTTCGTGATCCTCGGCCTCTCGCTCGTGCCGCCCCTCCTGCGCGCGTCGTCCCGGCGTGGGCGCATCGACCTCGTGGGCCACGTCGCGCTGGACGCGGCCATGATCTGGATGCTCGCCGCGATGCCGTTGCTGATGGCCGGTGCCATGAGTGCCGGCGGCGGATCGATCCACGCCGAGCACGCCGGAGCGGATACCGGTGCTGACATGCTGATGGCGACCCCGATCTGGGCCGACGTCGTCAACGTCCTCTTCGTCGTAGTCTCAGCGGCCGCGGCCCTCTGGTGGCTCGTGCAGATGTTCATCAGCCGAGGGCACCGCGTCCACCTGCTCTGCCACGTCGTGATGGCCGCGGGCATGGCGTGGATGCTCGTCCTGATGAACGTGTAGAGAACACCTCACGCCGCCCAAGGCCCAGGCCCACGGGCCCGCGTGACCGCCCACGGCTCACACGTCTAGTTCGAGGACGGAAGAGAGCGACCGCGAGCAGCAGGTGTTGATGTGGGTCCCTGCGGTGTGGTCCGCCTCCGTCTGGAAATCGTCCCGATGATCGGGGACGCCGGCGAGCACGGCGGTCAGGCACGACCCGCAATGACCCTGGCCACAGGAACGGTAGGTCTCATAGCCTCGCCGCTCCAGGGCCTCCGCAAGGGACTCGTCCGCCCCGACCTCGATCCTCTCGCCCGTCGAGCGGGCCACGACGGTGAAGCTCCGATCGCCGTCTCGTGGCGTCTCGGCGGGTGGGTCGAAGCTCTCGGATCGCACCTGGTCCGCCCGCCAGCCCGCCGCGAGGGCGCGGTCCCGGGCCACGCTGACGAAGCCCGCGGGCCCGCAGGCGTACACCGCGCCTCCGTCGTCGACCGTCTCGAGCGACCGTGGCCAGCTCGTCCGAAAGGAGTCGCCTTCGTCGCTGTGGTGCAGGGTGACGCGATCACGCCAGGGGCTGGCGGTGAGGACGGCGAGGAGGGGGAGGGCGTCGGCGTCGCGGGACCAGGCGTGGAGCTCGAAAGGCGTGCCCCACCGGTGCAGTTGCTCGGCCATCGTCACGAACGGCGTGATGCCCACACCTCCTGCCAGGAGGACCGCCATCGAGTCCGACCGGCCGAGGGGGAACGTGTTGCGGGGCCTCGACACGTCGACCACGTCGCCCACGGTGAGCCGCTCGTGCACCGCCGCCGAGCCGCCGCGACCGTTCGGGTCGTGGCGCACGCAGACGAGGTACCTCGCCGTGTCGTCGCCGTGGCTGACGAGTGAGTACTGGCGCACGAGGCGCTCGTCGAGGTGGAGGTCGACGTGCGCCCCGGCCTCGAAGGTCTCGAGCTCCTGGTCCGGATGCACGGGCCGGAGCTCGACGAGGAGCGCGTCGCGGGCCGCCCGGGTGATGTCGTGCACGCGTACTGACTGTCTTGCAGGCCGGGTCATTCCCCGAGTCGAGGAGCTGGGCGTCCGGCGGGCGCGCAGGGCCCGGAACAGCGGCGGGGTCACGACGGGTCTCTCGGTGCTCGACGCGTTCGAGCGAATCGGGAGGCGAGCCGGTCGGCGAGGTGCCTCAGGGAGGCGACGTCGTCGCCGAGGGTCACGGCCCGCGGGTCGTCGTCGTCCGGCGTGGGTCGAGCGAGCACCAACACGATCAAGACGGCGATGGCGACCACCTGTGTGAGGCTCGTCGCCGTGTCGAGCCACGGGAGGTGGTCGACCTCGTTGGCGGTGGTCATCGATGCTCCCTCGAATCGTTCGTCGGTGTCGTCGCGACGGTGTTCTACAGAATGTAGTTCAAGGTCGAGAAGTGTTGCGCGAGCCTCTTCTACGATACGTAGAATAGACGTCATCACCGACTGAAGGAGTCCCATGCGGCCCACTGTCCGACGCGTCCTCTCCGGAACCGGGGCAGCGGCCGCGCTCCTGCTCCTGACCACCGCGTGCACTGCCACGGGCGACGAGGCGACGCCCGCGAGTCCGCCTGCCGGTGCGACGTCGACTGACGCGACGTCGAGCGCATACCCCCTCACCCTCGAGAACTGCGGTCGACAGATCACCATCGACGCCCCGCCGGAGCGTGTGGTGAGCCTGTGGCAGTCGAACACGGAGGCGCTCCTCGCCCTGGGCCTGGGCGACCGGATCGTCGCGGTCCAGGAGAACTACGCGCCGTATCCCGAGTCGGTCGCGTCGCAGGCGACCGGGCTCAAGAACGTCGGCAGCGAGATGGGCTTCCCCTCGAAGGAGGTCCTCCTCAGCGAGAAGCCCGACTTCGTGACCGGTCAGGTCCTCGACGGCTTCGCGTTCGACGCCTCGCAGGGCTACGCATCCGTCGAGCAGCTCGAACAGGCCGGGGCGGCCGTCTACGGCGCCAACCTCTGCGGCTCGACCGACTCGCAGAGCACCGAGACCTGGAACATCGAGTCCGTCGAGAAGACGCTCCGCGACTACGGGACGATCTTCGACGTCGCCGACAGGGCCGACGAGGTCGTCGCGGAGCTCGAGGCTGACAGGTCGGCCGTCGTCTCGGCCGTCGAGGACGAGCCGATCACCAGGACGGCCTACTTCAACGGCGGGACCGGCCCGGTGATCGTCCTCGCGGGTGGCATCTACGACGACCTGATCACCACCGCGGGAGGTGAGAACGTCTTCTCGTCGGACTCCGTCTACGTCAGCAAGGAGGAGTTCGCCGCCTCCGACGCGGACGTCGTCCTGGTGGGGACCTTCCCCGGACAGGACTTCGCGTCCCAGAAGGCGTTCCTCGAGGAGAACTTCCCCGACTTGCCCGCCGTGCAGGCCGGCAAGATCACCGAGGTGCCCACGCAGGAGACTGACTCCTCCATCTCGGTCATGGTCGGGCTGACGAAGATCGCCAACGCGATCCACCCCGACCTGAAGCTCCCGGTTCCCTCGTCGTGAGCGAAGGGGCCGCCGTGACTCGGCGACCGGCTCCCCGTCGCCCGAAGCTGATGGTCGGCGCGCTCGTCGCCGCCTGCCTCGTCGCCGTCGTCCTGTCCGTGGCTGTCGGCAGCGTCGGCATCGCGCCGAGTCGAGTCCTCGAGGTCGTCGGCGGGCGCCTGGCGCCGTGGGCCCTCGGCCAGGTCGACGGTCTCGACGACCAGATCGTGTGGGTGTTCCGTCTTCCTCGCGCCCTGCTCGGCCTCGTCGTCGGAGCGGCCCTCGCGGTCGCGGGTGCCGTCCTCCAAGCCGTCGTGCGGAACCCCCTGGCAGACCCGTTCGTGTTCGGTGTCTCGTCGGGCGCCTCCGTCGCCGCGGTCGCAGCGCTCACCCTCACGACCGGTGCCCTCGCCTCCGTGTCCACACCGCTGGCCGCTTTCGTTGGAGCTCTCGTCGCGACACTCCTCGTCTTCGTGCTCGCCCAGCAGGGAGGGCGCGTCACACCGAACAGGCTGCTGCTCGCGGGCGTCGCGTTGTCGTACCTGCTGAGCTCCGTCACGAGCTACCTCGTCCTCCGGTCGAGCGGCACGAACCAGGGCGTCGGGCCGGTGCTCTCGTGGCTCGCCGGCAGCCTCGCCGCGGCGACCTGGAGCGACCTGGGTGTGCCGGCCCTCGTGCTGGTCGCGTCGACGGCCGTGCTGGTGCTCCTCGCTCCCGTCCTCAACGCGTTCCTCACCGGTGACGAGACGGCCGCGAGCCTAGGTGTCGACGTCGGCCGGGTGCGACTGGGGTTGTTCGTCATCACCTCGTTGCTCGTCGGCGTCGTCGTGGCGGTCAGCGGCTCCATCGGGTTCGTCGGACTCGTCGTGCCGCACGCCGTCCGCATGGTGATCGGCTCCGACCACCGCTGGGTGCTTCCTGCGTCCGCTCTCGCCGGGGGGCTCCTCCTGGTGCTGGTGGACATCGGTGCCCGGCTGCTTCTCGCGCCGACCGAGGTGCCGGTCGGCCTCCTCACCTCCGTCGTCGGTGCACCGTTCTTCCTCTGGCTGTTGCGCCGCTCCGGGCGGAGCGGACGATGAGCGTCAGGGCAGGCGGAGCGCTCCGCGTCGAAGGCGTCAGCGTCGACCTCGCCGGACGCCGGATCATCGAAGAGGTGGCCTTGAGTGCCCACGGGAACGTCGTCGGCCTCGTGGGCCCGAACGGGAGCGGCAAGTCGACGCTCCTGCGGACGATCTACCGCATGCTGCGGCCGGCCAAGGGGACCGTGCTCGCCGAGGATCGTGACGTGTGGTCGATGTCGGCCAAGGAGGCGGCGCGCATCACCGCAGCGGTCGTCCAGGACAGCCCCGTCGACCTCGAACTCACCGTCGTCGACTGCGTCACGACCGGACGCCTACCGCACGGCAGCTTGCTCGGATCGGGCCGTGCCGAGGACGGGCGAGTCGTCGAGCTGGCGATGAGGAGGGCCGGTGTCGAGGACTTCGCCGACCGTGGCATGAGCACGCTCTCGGGTGGAGAACGGCAACGCGTGCAGCTCGCCCGCGCGCTCGCGCAGGAGCCGCGGCTCCTCGTTCTCGACGAGCCCACCAATCATCTCGACATCCGACACCAGCTCCAGCTGCTCGCTCTCGTCCGGGCGCTCGACGTCACGACCCTGGTCACGCTGCACGACCTGAACCTCGCGGCGTCCTACTGCGACGAGATCGTCGTGCTCGAACACGGCCGGGTCGTCGCCTCGGGACTGCCGGGCGAGGTCTTCACCCCGCAGCTGCTGCAGCGCGTGTTCGGCGTCCGCGCCGACACGCTCGTCAACCCGCTCACCGGCCGCCTCCAGCTCGTCTACGCGGACAGCTGACGGCCGACCCCGACCGGTCACGACCACTACGAGAAGGAGAACCACACGTGAACGACGAACTCGACGACACCGCCGAGACTGCGGCGCTGCCCGGACACACGGCAGGGAACGACCCGACCGGGAGCACCTTGTTCAGCGTGGTCGGCGACGACCCCGCCAAGCAGGACGCCATCGACCGTTCGATCGCCGCTCACCACACCCTCGCCGCGCGGCCCGGGATGCGCTTCGCCACGGGCAAGACGATCCTGATCGTCCTGCACCCCGGCTTCGAGCTTCTCGACGTCGTCGGTCCTTTCCACTTTCTGGCAGCGACGGGCGCGGACGTGCACTTCGTCACGACGGGCTCCGCGGATGAAGCGGTGCTGAGCAGCAGCGGTGTGGCCCTGGTGCCCGCGCTGGCGCTCCACGACATGCGTGTCGCCCCGGAAGTCCTCCTCGTGCCCGGTGGCGACACGGGCATCCTCCTCCGTGACGCCCGTGCCATGGCCGACCTGCGACGCCTCGGCGACCAGGCGACCTACGTCACCAGCGTCTGCTCCGGCTCGATCGCTCTCGCCGCCGCAGGCCTCCTCGAGGGACGACGTGCGACGTCGCACTGGTCCGTCCGGCACCTCCTGGCCGGCTACGGCGCCGTCGAGGTGAATGAGCGCGTGGTGGAGGACGGCAACCGGCTGACCGCGGCGGGAGTCACCGCGGGGATGGACCTCGCCATCAAGCTGGTCTCGTACCTGTGCGGGGACGAGATGGCACGCTTCGCCGTTCTGGGCGCCGAGTACGCCCCCGAGCCCCCAATCGACACGGGCACTCCCGAGAAGGCCGGCCCGGCACTGACCGACCTCTCTCGCGACTTCCTCGCACCGCTCGTCGAAGAGCTCCGCGCCCCCGCACGCTGACACTGCACGGGCATCCGTTCGCCATGCGGCGCACGGTGTGTCGACGTGGAGGAATCCGCGTGTCGCTGTGTTCTACAACTTGTAGAGTCAATCATTCCCTCTGAAGAAAGGCCTTCCCATGCACTTCGCCAGATCACGTACCGCGCTGGCCCTCGGATCACTCGTCACCCTCACCGCCCTGGTGGGGTGCTCGGCCACTACGTCTCCTGCCGATTCAGCCGGCCCGGTCGGCGACGGGACGACGCTCACCGGCGGGCCGACGTCGTATCCCCTCAGCGTCGAGAACTGCGGCCTCACCCAGACGTTCGACGAGCGGCCCTCTCGAGTCGTCCTGATGAACGGAGCGTCGGTCTCCGAGGTGGAATCACTCGTGATGCTCGATCTCGAGGACACGATCCTCGCGAACACCCAGAACTACGGCATGTCCGACATGCCGGGACTGGTCGAGCAGATCGACGCGCTCCCGACGGGAGACGTCGACATGGCCGGCAGTTTCGAGATCCCCGCCGAGCAGCTCCTCGCGCTCGAGCCGGACCTCGTCATCGCGACGACCTCGGGAGGGTTCGACCCGAGTTCCGGTCAGTCGTCACGGGAGGAGCTCGCCGAGGCGGGCATCGAGACCCTCGTCAACCCTGCCAACTGCGCCATGGGCAAGGAGGACGCGACAGAGGAAGAACTCGGCGCGTTCGACGAGGCCACCGTGGAGTCGTCCTTCGATTTTCTCAACTTGGTCGGCAACGTCTTCGACGTGCAGGACGAGGCGCAGGTCCTCGTGGATGACCTGCGCGGTCAGATCGACGCCGTGTCGGCAGCCGTCGAGGGCAAGGAAGAGCCCACGGGGCTGATCGTGTTCCCCGGCATGTCGATGATGACGCCCAACGGGATGCCCGCCGTGTTCCTCGGGGGGATCTTCGACGACGTCCTCGCCCGCGCAGGGGTCTCGGGCGCACTGAAGGACAGCGGGTTGACCTTCACCTCGGCCATCGACGAAGAGCAGCTATCCTCCGCCGATGTGGACATCCTGGTCGTCGGCGGGTTCACTCGGGGAGAAGACCTCGACGCTGAGGCGGCAGCGCTCTTCGCCGAGTACCCGCAGTGGGACGCAGCCAAGAACAACAGCTACGTGACCGTGTCGGACGGGGTGTACGTCGGGCCGACGAACGCCGCCGCGATCGACAAGATCGCTCGCGCTGCGCACCCCGACGCCTTCTGATCGGCCGGGGCTCGTGGAGGTTCGTACGTCGCCGACGCGACAGGGCTCGCTGCTCGCGTGGATGGTCGTCCTGGCCGCCGCGACGACCGTCGTCGCCGTCGTGGCGGTCTCGATCGGCAGCGTCTCCGTGAGCCCCGAGGCGGTCGTGCGGACCGTCGTCGGCAACCTCAGCGGGGACAGGGGCTCGATCGATCCCCTCGACCAGAGGATCATCTGGGAGCTGCGAGCTCCCCGGGTCGTCCTCGCCGGGATCGTCGGGGCATCCTTCGCCCTCGCGGGGGCAGCTCTCCAGGGGCTGCTCCGCAACCCCCTGGCGGACCCGTACATCATCGGGGTGTCTTCGGGCGCCTCCTTCGGGGCCGTCCTGGTGATGGCCTTCGGGTCGGCCGCCCTGCTGGGCGTCACGACCTCCGTCGCCGCCTTCGTCGGGGCGATCGGGCTGCTCGGACTGGTCTTCGCGTTCGCGCAGCGGTCTGGCTCGTTCACCGACATGAGGCTCGTGCTGTCGGGGGTCGCCCTGGGCTACGTCGCCATGGCCGGCACGAGCTTCGTCCAGCTCCACGCGGATCCCGGTGAGCTGCGAGGCATCCTGTTCTGGATGATGGGAAGTGTCGCCGGGGCACGGTGGTCGGCCTTGGTCCTGCCCGCGGTGGTCCTCGTCGTCGCGGGGGCGTGGTTGCTCGCTCAGTCGCGAGGCCTGAACGCTCTCGCACTCGGCGACGACGACGCCACCGCAGTCGGCGTCGACCTGCGGCGCACCCGACTCGGGCTGCTGCTGGTCTCGGCAGTCCTCACGGCGGTGGCGGTGAGCGTGGCCGGGGGAGTGGGCTTCGTCGGCCTCATCATCCCGCACGCGATGCGGCTGCTCGTCGGGTCAGACCACAGGCGCCTGCTGCCGGTTTCGGCGATCGCGGGGGCGCTGTTCCTCATCCTCGTCGATCTCGTCGCACGCACTGTCGGCAGCCCCAACGAGTACCCGCTCACCGTGTTCACCGCCCTCATCGGCGGCCCCTTCTTCCTCTGGCTGATGAACTCCGAGGGGAAGCGAGCATGAGGGTCTCCCTCGACCACGTCACCATCAGCCTGGGCGGACGCCCGTTCATCCACGACCTGAGCCTCGAGGTGGAGCAGGGCTCGTTCGTCGCGATCGTGGGCCCGAACGGCTCGGGGAAGTCGACCCTCCTCCGCGCGATGTATCGAGCCCTGCAGCCCGATTCGGGAAGCATCCTCATCGGTGACACCGACGTCTCGACGATCACCCCTCGCCACGCCGCACGACTCCGCGCAGTCGTCACCCAGCACCAGACGACGAACGACAGCCTCCTCGTCCGAGACGTGATCGCGACCGGACGCCATGCTCACCAGAGATGGTTCGCCGTGGAGTCCGCGGCGGACCGCGAGATCATGCGGCTGTGCCTCGAGAAATGCGGCGCCGTGCACCTCCTCGACCGTCGCTACCTGACGCTCTCCGGTGGCGAGCGTCAGAGAGTGCTCCTCGCCAGGGCCCTGGCCCAGGACGCGCCTGTGCTCCTGCTCGACGAGCCCACCAACCACCTCGACGTCCGGGCGCAGCACGACCTGCTCGCCCTCCTCGAGGACGTCGACCTGACCAGGGTCGTCGTGCTGCACGACCTGGACCACGCCGTCGCCCACGCCGATCATCTGTTCGTCGTGCACGAAGGGCGCATCCGCGCCTCCGGGCACCCCGTTCAGGTGCTCACTTCAGGGCTCACGGAAGAAGTCTTCGGCTGCCGTTCGGCGATCACCGAGCACCCGTTGACCGGGCGCCCGCACCTCGTCACGGCGCCGGTGGGCCGGTGACGAGAAGGCCTGGTGTGCCCCTGCTCGGCAGCTCCCGACCCGGTCAGGACTCGAGATCCGTGACGATGTCCTTCACGGTCTGGATGAACGCGGAGATGTCGTCGTCGGTCATCGCGAGGGAGAGTGACAGTTCTCCACGGGCGACCGGGAAGAAACCACGGTTTGCCAGCTCCAGAGAGAGCGCTTGCGTCCTCTCCGCATCGACCTTGTGCCAGTAGTCGCGGTGCGTCGTGACCTGCTGGCCAGGCTCGTTGCAGTAGGCGTAGGCGAGGGACGAAAAACCCCGGCCGAAGATGGTGAAGGGGCTGTTCCGTTCTGCCGCCCAGGAGCTCAGGTCGGCGAGGATGCGCCCGGCCATGGAGTTGAGGCGGTCGTAGGCGGCCATGTCGAGCGCACGCATGCACGCGATGCCGGCGACCAGGGCGAGGCGATGACCGTGGTGAGTGCCCGAGATGGCGACCCGTCCGGTCTCGAGCACGCTCATGATGTCGGCTCGCCCTCCGACGGCGCCCAGCGGCAGGCCGCCCCCGATGATCTTGCCCATGACCGTCAGGTCGCCCTCGACGCCGTAGACGCTCTGCAGGCCGTGGTAAGCCGCCCTGAGGTTCGCGGTCTCGTCGATGACGAGGACGATGCCGAGCTCGTTGGTGACACGGCGCAGCATGTGCACGAACTCGTCAGAGAGCATCACGTGGCCGCCGGCTCCTGACTCCAGCTCGACGAAGACGCAAGCGAGGTCGGCTCCGTGCTCACGCAAGATGCGCTCGGTCCCGACGAGGTCGTTCTGCGTGAGGACCACAACGAGATCGACGGTCTGCTGCGGCACGCCGGAATCGTCCGCGACCGGTCGCGGATTCCCGTCCGTCCCGTACTCAGGTGCCTCGTGCGTGTGCACGGACACACTGACGGGGTCGGTGAACCCGTGGTAACCGCCCTCGAACTTCGCGATCTTGGTCCTGCCCGTGTAAGCCCGCGCGATGCGCGCCGCGGTCATCACCGACTCGGAAGCCGAGCACGAGAACTGCACCTTCTCGACCGATGCGATGCGGTCGATCAGGATCGCCGCGAGTTCGGCCTCCTCCGAGACCGGATTCCCGAACGAGGCCCCGCTGGGGATCGCTGCGATCAGGGCATCGGAGATGGCCTCGTGGCCGTGTCCCAGGATGTTCACGGTGAAGTTGTTGTTGAAGTCCATCAGGCGATGGCCGTCAACCGTGTCGATGAAGGCCCCGTTGCCGCCTGTGACGAAGACGGCGTGCGGACCGAAGTTGAAGGACGTACGGCTGTAGCCCCCGGGGATGAGCCCCTTGCCGTGTTCGGTGGCGCGGGCCGACGCGGCAAACCGTTCGGTGAACCTCTGGGTGGCGGACTCGAGGGTGAGCATCGTTGTCCTCTCGTGGTCTGGCGTGGTGGGCATTAGGGAGTCGGAGGTGCGTCGTAGGTCAGTCCGTGGCCGAACCGGAAGAGCGGCGACGCCGTGTCGAACGGGACGTCGGGGCGGCTTGCCTCGACAGCCTCAGTGCTCGACGGGAGATCGAAGGGGAGCTGTCCTCGGGGCGCAGCCTCGCCGAAGACCAGATCGAGGAGGGCTCCTGGCCCGGCTCCCCAGTTGCCGATGATCGCCGCGACGTTCTCGACTATCGGCGTCAGGACGGCGGGCCGATCAAGGAAGACGTCGACGATCGTCGGGACGGCCGATGCGATCTCACGGAGGTGGGCGGAGGTCTCCGCGGCGAACTCGAGCGATCCCGCGTGGAAGTAGTTCTCGAACGCTGTCGGTCGGGTCTCGAACGGCGCGTGCGTCCGGATGACGGCGATGTCGGCTGCCTCCGGAGTGTCGACCACCTGGGCGTAGAGCGCCGCCATCTCGCGTGGGATGCCTTCCACGTAGAGTCGGCTGCCGCGCGGGGCCGGCAGGACGGCTGCTCCCTCGCCTCCGTTGGCAGCTCGGTTCGTGAGGAGCGTCAGGGAGGCTCGCTGCGCCTCCTCGCCCGCCGCGATGAACTCGGGTGATCCGACGATCCGACCTGCCGCCTCGACGTCGACGAGAGGCTGGTCGAAGAGCCCCAGGATAAACTTCTCACGGAGGAGGCGGCGGACGGACTGATCGAGCCTGGCCTCGTCCACCCTGCCGCTCGTGACCAGCCCGATCAGGACGTCGGGGCACTTCTCGCCGCCGAACTGGTCGACGCCGGCGTCGAGCGCCTTGAGCATGCGGTCGCTCTGGTCGAGGTGCTCGACGCCCCAGGCGCGGGCGGGGAACGGTTCGCCCGAGACCTCGGAGTCGGTGAGGAGGCCCCAGTCGGTGCACACGATGCCGTCGAAGCCGTACCGCTCCCGCAACAGACCTGTGATGACTGAGCGGTTGAACCCGAATCCGACTTCTTCGTGCTCGGTGCCCACGGGCATGCCGTAGTACGGCATGACCTGGCTGACGCCTGCTGCGAACGCTGCCTCGAACGGCTTGAGGTGGAGCTCGAACTGCCCGCCCGGGTAGACCTGCTCGCGGCCGTAGCCGAAGTGCGGGTCCTCGCCGTCCTTCTGGGCGCCTCCTCCGGGGAAGTGCTTGATCATGGCGGACACCGATTCGGTGCCGAGACGGTCGCCCTGAAGCCCCTCGACGTAGGCGGTGCCGAGGCGCGAGGTGAGCTCGACGTCCTCACCGAAGGTGTCGAGCTGCCGCGCCCATCGCGGCTCGGTCGCGAGATCGACCTGGGGGTGCAAGGCGACGCGGATGCCCACAGCCCTGTACTCGCGGCGCACGACATCCCCGAAGCGGCGGACGAGGTCCGCGTCGCGCGTGGCGGCGAGGCCGAGCGCTTCCGGCCAGACCGAGAAGCTGCCCGCGAGGAGGCCCGCGAGGGGATTGTCGCTGTAGGAGTTCCGGGGGTCGCTCGAGATGGTGACGGGGATGCCGAGCCGAGTGGAGGCAGCGAGCTCTTGGATGCGGTTGTGCCAAGCCGCCATCTGACGGGGGTCGCCGCCCGTGAGCAGGTTGAAGTGGGACATCTGGTGTTCGAGGACGAACGTCGCGTTCGAGGGCAGGTGGAACTCCTCGTCGCCCTCGGAGAGCTCGCCGCCCTCGCCCATGCTGATCATGTCGTGGAAGAACAGGCCGGCCTTCTCGGCCAGGGTCATCTGTCGCAGCAGGATCTCGACCCGCTCCGCGGTGGGGAGATCGGGGTCGCGGTAGCGACGGTCGATGTCGTGCTCGACCTCGTGGTCGGAGCTGTCCGGGACGGTGGTCGGGGCACGGTGGGTCATCGGACTCCCTTGATGAGGTAGACCACGAAGGCGCCAGCCAGGACGACGAGGGCGCCGAAGAGATAGAAGACGGTGTAGCCGCCGAGGACGGTCGTCGCACCGACGGCGATGATGAACGGTGCGATCGCCGGCGCGATGGACTGGGGCAGGGCGTTGGCGATGTTGAGCACACCGAGGTCCTTGGCCGTGTCGGCGGGGTCGGGCAGGACCTGGGTCGCCAGGGCGAGCGAGACGGCGAGGAACGCGCCCGCGCCGAGGCCGATCAGTCCTTGTCCGACGATGACGACGGGCACTGAGGGGGCGACGGCCATGAGGATCAGCCCTCCTGCCATGATGACGCCGGCTGCCGTGACGAACACACGCCGTCGGCCTGTCCGGTCGGAGGCGATGCCCGCGAGTGCGCCGGAGACAGCGGTGGCGATCGTCGAGGCGAGGTTGCAGAGCAGGACGATCCCGATGGCTTCTTGTTCCTGGAGTGCGAAGCGGTCGCTGAGGTAGAGGGGCAGGAAGGTAGCCACGCCTGCGTAGCCGAACATCACGAGGAACGTGGTCAGCCACGCCAGGGCGAAGTCCCGGTGCCGGACGGGGTCGAACGCGAACGAGCCGAAGAAGTCGCGGATCCCGTAGCGCTCGCGCGGCGCGGTCGTCAGCTTGCGATCGTCGAGGGTGATGACGAACACGGCGGCAGCGACGAGTGCGACGAGCGCGGGCGCGAGGAACCGCCCGACGTCGCCGGCGATGAAGTTGACGAGGAAGCTGCCGCCGAGGATGGCGACGGAGGTCATGACGCCGATGATCCCCGAGGCGAGTCCGCGCCTCGCGGGCGACACCTGGTCAGGGACCGTCGCGTTCGTCGCAGCCAGGGCGCCGTTGATCGCGGCCTGGGTGAGGCACCACCCGACGAGCACGACCCAGACTTCGTCGGCGACTCCGATGAGCAAGCACGACAAGACGCCCACGAGTGCGCCGCCGAGGATCCAGGGCCTGCGACGACCCCAACGAGAGGTCGTGCGGTCCGAGAGGCGGCCGACGAGCGGGTTCGCGACGAGAGCGAACAGGGAGCCGACACCCGTGACGAGACCGAGGGCGCCGACGGCTGCCTCGGGGGACGAGGTGATGTGCTGGAGCTTGAACGCCATCGAGACGAAGACCGGCGTCAGCAGTGCCAAGTACAAGCCGAAGGTCGCGAATCCGAGTGTGGCGAAGTAGGTGGGACTGGCGGTGCCGCCCTTGCTGGCTGTCGTTCCTGACGGCTGCGGGGAGGTCTCGGCGTCGGCCGGTGACGTCTCTGTCATGGGGTTCCTTCTCGGGGTCCAGTGGTGGATGACGCGAGCATAGGGCAATTTGGAACAGTTGGTAACTGAATCCTGATTAGCTGGTAACTACTTGAGGTGGGACGATGGGGCGTGGCGAACGTGGTGCAGGGGCGAGCGGCGGGAGCTCGGCAGACGCGGCGGAACATCGTGGAAGCTGCCCGGATCGCGTTCGTCGAACGTGGCCTGGTGCCGGTGTCCCTGCGTGACGTCGCCGCAGGTGCGGGCGTCAGTCACCCAGGGCTCCTGCGTCACTTCAGCTCGAAAGCGTCCCTGATCCTTGCTGTCTTCGAGGGGCTCGACGACGAGCTCGGTCGTGTGCTCGACGGAATGGCCGCCGGTGAGATGTCCCTGGGCGCAGTGGCCAGGGCGACGGCTGCGGTGCCCTCGTTCGACACTCTCGCATCGATGCTGGAGACCGCCGACGGTGCAGTCGAGGCGCGTGCGCGGCTCGGGAAGCGATGGGCCGACATCAGCCGCAGGCTCGACGGATCGCCGTCGGTGGCCGCATTGGGTCTGGAGCAGTCGCTCGTGCTGTGGACCGGGCTGCGCCTCCTGGCTCAGTACCTGCCCGGGGACATCCAGCCGGCTGGGTTCCTCGACGCCGAGGCTGGTCTCGGAGTCCGCCTCGAGTCGGTGGGCGTCCCGGAGGTGGTCGTGACGTTGGCCGACATGGCTGAGCGCAGCGGCATCGGCTACGCCCCGGGGGAGAAGCGGCGAGAAGAGATCCTCTCTGACGCCACCAGCCGCTTCGCTCGCCACGGGTACCACGGGACGAGTGTGAGGGATGTCGCGGACGGGGTGAACGTGAGTCCGTCGACCTTGCTGTACCACTTCGGTTCCAAGGAGCAGCTGCTCACGGCCGTGCTGCGTCGTCGAGACGAGATGCTCGCGAGCCGGGCGCAGGAGGATGTCGAGCCCGCCGAGGAACTCGCGGCGATCGGGGCCGACGCGCGACTCGACGCGAGAGACGAGCCGGGCCTGATCGAGCTGCACACGAGGGTCGCCTCCGAGGCCGTCGCCGTCGGGCACCCTGCCCACGGCTACCTCGCCGAGAGGTATCGACGAGCCATCGCGTACTTCACTCGACTGATCGGGGACGCTCGCGGTGAAGGTGGACGCGACGGCTTCATGCCGCCCGCCGTCGCTGCCGTCCAGCTGGTCGGCTTGTGGGAGGGGCTCCAGATCCAGGCCCTGGGCGACGGGGACTTCCGCGGAATCGGAGACCAGCTGGACGCGTACGTCGACAGCATCTTGCCTCAGGAGGGCCGCGGGCCTGACTGATCGACCCCGGTCCACCTTCCATCGTCGAATGCCCACCGTTGGGGGGCGATGCCCTGGGCCAAGTCGGTCTAAAGTAGGCCCGCCTGGGGGTCAGGCGCGGAACCTGGGGGCGGCTTTGCTCGACATCAGCACGATTGTGCTCATCATCAATCTCGTCCTGACGATCCTTGTCTTGATCATGCTGGCTGTCCGCCGCCCAGGAGGCGGCGTCGGCCCCGCGTCGCCAGCCGACGAGAGAGCCCTCTCGTCCCTGGGGGCTGACATACGTCAAGACCTCAGTGCCCAGAGGCAAGAGCTCGGTGCTGCCATCAACGAGGGGCAGCGAGCCCTGGATGCCCGGGTGTCGACCACTTTGCGCGAGCACAAGGTCGCAGCCGACCAAGCGGTCGAACTTCAGCGCTCAACGCAGTCCGAGCTGCGCGGCAACCTGGACCAAGGGCTCGCCCACCTTCGTGACAAGTTCCACGAGCATGCGCAAGCAGTGCTCGCCGGTGATGCCGCCCTTCGCACGTCCGTCGGCACGAACTTCGACGAGCTGCGCCTTGCAAACGAGGCAAAACTCGAGAAGATTCGAGAGGCCGTTGAGAGGCTGGAGCAATCGAACACCGCGGCTCTGGCCAAGAATGCCGAGCGGGTACAGGTGCTCACGGACCAGAACGCGGTCAAGCAGCAAGAACTTCAAGATCTTCTCCGGGTCGAGTTCGACAGCATGAAGTCGAGTAACGAACGGAAGCTCGAGGCGGTTAAGGCCACCATCGAGCAACTACAGGTGAGCAATGCGGACAAGCAAGGTCAGCTTCAAGAGTCGATGCGTCAGGAGCTCGACAAGCTGCGAACCGGCAACGAAGCCAAGCTCGAGAAGATGCGCGAGACGGTCGACGAGAAGTTGCAAGGCACCTTGGAGAAGAGACTCGGTGAGTCATTCGCGTTGGTGAGCGAACGTCTTGAGCTCGTCCAGCGGGGTCTTGGCGAGATGCAGGCACTCGCGTCGGATGTCGGGGGGCTCAAGCGCGTACTCACGAACGTGAAGAGTCGCGGCAGCTGGGGGGAGGTCCAGTTGTCTCGGCAGCTCGAAGACTTGCTGACGCACGAGCAATACGTCCAGAACCTCGTCGTGAAAGAGGGGACAACCGAGAGCGTCGAGTTCGCTGTCAAGCTTCCTGGGCGCACTCCCGATGAAGCCGTCTACTTGCCTATCGATTCGAAGCTGCCGCAGGAGGACTACGAGCGCTTGCTGAATGCCCAGGAGGCGGGGGACAAAGCTCTCGTGGACGTGGCCGCAAAGACCCTAGAAAGGGCCATTCTCACGCAGGCGAAGCTCATCTCGTCCAAGTACATCTCTCCTCCCAAGACAACCGACTTCGCGATCATGTACTTGCCGACCGAGGGGCTCTTCGCCGAAGTGGTCCGTCAACCTGGACTTGCCAGCAAACTGCAGAACGACCATCGAGTTCTCATCACGGGACCGACGACGCTCATGTCCCTGCTCAACAGCCTTCAGATGGGCTTCCGAACGCTCGCGATCGAGCAACGAAGTTCGGAAGTCTGGAAGGTGCTGAGCGCAGCAAAGGACGAATTCCAGAAGTACGGCGACGTGTGGGACAAGTTGGAGAAGCAGCTTGCGACTGCTCAAAAGACTGTTTCGGAGGCGGGTGTTCGTACCCGTGCTGTCGCTCGGAAGCTACGCGATGTCGAGACGCTCGAGATCGAGCAGCCGGCGGCATTGCCAGGTGGGCTGCAGGAGAGCGAGGAGGTCGCCGAACTCGCAGGCCTCGAGCCTACTTCGAAGTCCTAGTGACCTACTTCGGAGTCCTAGTGACCTACTTCGGAGTCCTAGTGACGCTTCATTGAGGTCGGTCATCCATCAGTCCGAACTGACTCACCTTTTTGGTCGACTTAAACAGCTCCACGCAAATACATCCCGATGGTTCTCGATGGCAACGGGGCGCGCCCGCTAACCGCTGTCGTTGTCCGTAGGGCCGCACGTCCTGCACTAGGTCGCTCCCTCGGAGCACGTGACCACGGATCAGAAGGTTGGGGGTTCGAGCTCCTTCAGCTGCACATAACACGAGCGTATGTCTGGCCATTGGCTTGGCCTTCTTCGTTCTCGGTGTCGGGTCCTCCGACGCCCTCCAGATGCAACTATGCCCCTGCTGTCGCCCGAGCCCTTCGCACGCGCTCGATCGCAGCTCCGTCGGCATCTGACCCCATGTAGTGGCTGTAGGTATCCAGCGTCAGCTGAGTGGTCGCGTGCCCAAGCCAGGCAGACACCGTCTTGATATCTACGTTGTCGCGGAGCCAGGAGGTCGCTGCGTAGTGGCGCAGGTCGTACTCCCGGTGGCCGTGCGCGGTAGCAGCCCAGTCAAGGGCGCGCTTGAAGTTGCCGCCGTTAAGTTGGGCACCGGTCGGGCTTGTGAAGAGTCGCTCGGTGCGCTTACGTCCCTGGGCATAACGAGCAGCTATCTCGGCCGCGTTACCGAGGAGCGGAACCCTTCGTACGCGTCCGCTCTTGGTCTGCTTCTCGGCGTATCCATCCGACTGAGACCGCCGGACGATGATGGCGTCAAAAGGTTCGTGAACGACGTCGCCGACGCGGAGCGCTACGAGCTCTCCCCATCGGAGGCCCGTTTCGCGGAGAAACTCGACGTAGTCCGCGTACCGCGGGCTTCTCTCTCGCTGCGCCGCCAGCATGTCTTCGTACTCGTCCTTCGTGAAGGGACGAACCGTTTTGTCGCTCCGGCCATCACCTCGAGGAACGGGCACGTCCTTGACCGGATTGTGCGGGATGTAGGCCATGTCGACTGCGTAGTTGAACAAAGACATGGTGCTATCGCGGATGCGCTTGACGGTGGAGTGGGCTCGTTTCCTGAGCAGCGCGGTATACAGACTTTTCAACTCCGCCGTCTGGACGGCGCGGATGGGCATTCGGCGCATCTTCTCGGGGATGTGAAGTCGGAGATTTGCTTCGTCGGTGTCGAGGGTCTTGTCCGACACCGTCCCAGTACGGGCTTCGTTGAACTCACGAATGACCGCGGCCAGCGTGATGTCGCCGGCGCGAGCGTCGTGCCACTCGTTGCTGGCCAGAGCGAGCTTCTGATCTGCCTCCCACTTGGCTGCGTCCTTCTTGAACTCGAAGGTCTGCATGGTGATCTGCCGGCCTTTGAAGAAGATCCGAGCACGCCACTTCTTCGTGGTCTTGTCCTTCTCGAGCATCAGCGTCCGCCGCTGCTTGCGGGAAGAGCTTCGAACCAGGCGTCGACAGACTTTCGACTGAAACGCAAGGAGCGGCCAACTTTCCTCCCGACAGGACCGGTCCCCTTGCTTCGAAGGTGGTGGATGGTCCGCTTAGGAATCTGGATGTAAATACTCAGCTCGTCAAGCGTGAGGTACTCCTTCAGCAGGGGGGTGGAACCGGTTGGTGTCAGGTCGGTCGTCGTCATGCCTGTCACATGCGCGGCACTGTCAAATGGCGAAGAACGAAAGGTGGGCAGGGTCGTTTTCCCGACGAGCAAGTCTGTCGAACACCATTCTCTTGGACGCAGGACAAGGCGAGGCATGCAGACGCCGGGGCCTCCGTGTGGAAGCCCCGGCGGGGGAGTGGCTGTCGGTGCGTTAGAGCGTGTCGCCGAGCGAGCCGTCGGAGGAACTCTCCGCGAGGTCTGCGAGCAGCTGTGCCCGGAGACCCGTCATCGTCTCGTACCGGGGCCCAAAGTCGTCCGCGACGTTGTCGAACGCGGCCACCGTGGCGCCGGCCGTGTCGAAGACGACGATCGCGCCGAAGGGGGCCTCGGAGAGGTCGGTGTGCTCGACGTCGACGACGAGGTGCTCCCCGTCTCGGAAGACCTGTGCGGTGGCGTGGTCGTCCGGCTGAGGGAAGCCGTTGAGGCCGTGCTCGAGCGCCCAGGCGTCGCTGACGGCCTGCGTCGCGTTGCGAACGGCAGCCGCCTGGCGGGGTGGAAGGGTGCTGACGTCGACCGGGTTCAGACCGGCGATGCGCTCCTTGTAGAACGTGGGGTCGAAGGCAGGCAGGGCGGGGTGGGCGAGGCCCACCTCGGGCGTCCCATGGATCTTCTCGGTGAAGGCGCCGGATGCTGCCCGGGGGTGGTCTGTTTCGAGGAACGTCGTGGTCATGGTGCCTATGTGTGCGGCACCGTGACAGCGGCACCGGCCGCAGCCCGTGGAGGGGAGCTGCGGCCGGTGCCACGAGGAGCCGCTAGGCGGGTGCGACGACGAACAGGACGGCCTTGTTGTCGGTCGTGGCCACCGATGCGTAGCGGACGGCTGTGGGGCCGAAAAGGAGGCCCTTGACGTCCGCGAACGCTGGCTGCTCCGCCGCGCGACCGGTGAGGTCCCTTCCGTTCACTCCGTAGCCACCCACGAGGACAGCTGCCGAGGTGCCGCAGACGCTCTGGACACTGAGCTCGCCCACGTTGTTCTTGGTCGGCAGTGTGGCCGTCGCCCAGTCGAGGAGGCACTGGTCCTTGGCTGCCGTCACGGTCTTGCCTGAGACGACGCCGAGTGCGAACGCGAAGTCGTCCTTCGTGGTGTCCGTGGTGTCGGCGACCGCTTCGGTGGTTGCCCCGGTCGGGTAGATGGGCGCCTGCGTGCCCTCCTCGGAGCGAACCTTGTCGTTCACCGTGACGGGTGCCTGCTCCCCGACGCTGTCGCGGCCCCTGAGCGCCTTGGCGCGGTCGGCCGCAGAGACCTTCGAGCTCGTGTCAGGAGCAGCGGCGACCGCCGGCACCTCATCCTGCTGAACGTCATCGACAGGCCCGTCCAGGTGGGGCTCTGGCTGCCCTTCCTCCACCGGGCCGGCTGGGCTGCTGTCATCGGCGGTGGGCTCGCTGGTGGCCTCCGTCTTGCCAGCTGCGACACCCTCTCGTGTGGTGTCGCCGCCCCTGAGTGCAGCGACGAGCACCATGACGGCGATCGCGACGACCGCGACCGCTGCCATGGCCCCTGCGATCACGCGGGAGCGTCGGGTAGGGAGCAGCTGCTCGAGTCGCTCGCGCATCATCGCCAGATCCTGTCCATGGTGTAGACGACGTCAGCACCGATGGCGCTGTTGGGGGAGGAGTTCCAGTTGGTGCCGCAGGTGTACACCGGGTCGTCGTGGCGCACAGTCTCGGTGTTGGCGGCGTCCGGGAACTGCCATCCGTCCTGGCGTCCGAAGAAGCCGCGGAAGTTGACGTTGCCGGCCCAGTCGGTGGTCTTGTAGCTCGATGCCCTGACGCTCGATCCGGCGGGGCAGAAGGTGCGGAAGTCGAGCTGGTAGGACTGGTTCCAGGCCTGGGGGCGCGGGAAGCTGGCGATGCAGCCGTTGGGTGCAAGGCCCCAGCAGGTGCCGTAGCCGCGCTTGTCGCCGCGGGCCCAGTCACGGAAGTCGTACCCGTCGTAGATGGGTGCGGTGGGGCTGTTCATCTCGGTGATCCAGTTGCCGCTCTGGGCGTCCGCCATCGGGCTCTGCAGGCCCGTCTTCGGCGAGTAGCACATCGTGCCGACGAGCATCGAGTAGGGGTAGCCCTCGAGGGCGTAGCCGGGCGCGAACGTCTCCTGGGTCTTGCCCGCAGCGAGCGTGCCCACCGTGTAGTTGCCGACCGTCTCGCTGCCCGAGTGCCAGACCTTGTTCTGGATGCCACGGGCGTACGCCGTGGTTCCGGCGGGGCAGCTCGACGCGTAGCTCCACTTGACGACGCCGTCCGTGATGGCGGCACCGCTACCGGTGCGCTGGAAGGTGATGCTGCGCGCTGCGGGCGCGGCCGGCCAGGCCGGGCGGAGCGTCGCAGTGTCCGTGGCACCCGTCAGGTCCCCGAGCTTCGTGCTGACTTCGTACTCGAAGGTGCGGCCGTACGTGGTGCCGTCGGCGTAGTCGCGGTCCGTGCCACTGAACGTGAAGGCGCCGTTCCAGCCGTTGTCGACTCCGGTGATTGCCGGCGTGACGGTCGCCTTCGCGAGGTACTGGACGTTGAGGCTCGAGACGCGGACGAAGCGCAGCTGGTGCTTCTCGTCAGCAGTTGCGGTGGCAGTCAGGGTGGTGTCCGGCAGCGGCTGCGCGTAGTCGACCGTGGCGGTGTCTGGCTCGGCGGCGACGTCGCACTTGACGCTGACCTCGAAGGTGCCCTGTGCGCCGTTGCGCACGTCAGCGAGCTCGACGTTGGTCTGGGCGCCGGTCAGAGCCCGCGTGAAGGTCGTGCTCACGCGCGGCTGGCCCGTGGGAGAGAGGGGCTGCCAGGATGCCGTCACGATGGACGGGGTGTCCTGGCAGGTTCCGCCGAGGAAGGACAGCGTCGCTCCCTCGCGGGCGCCGGCGTAGGCCGTGCCAGTCGTGGCCGATCGGGTGGCCCACACGCGCCCGATGGCGGACGGCGCGACAAACGGGTCCTCGGGGACGACGTACTTGGCGCCGTCAACGGCCTTGGAGAAGTTTACGATGTCGGTGATGCCGACGGAGACTGCGTTCCGGGCGTAGGTGTTGACGCGGGTCTTCGACGTCGACAGGTCCATCTCGACGCGCTTCGCGCGCGGGTCCTGCCAGTCGTCCTCGCTGGTCTTCGTCGGACGAGTTCCTGGCGCGAGGCTGACGTCGAAGCCGGAGTAGGTCATCTCGCGGTTGGCGATGTTCGAGTACGTGAACTGCGGCTCGTCGACGTCTGCCAGCATCACCTGGCGTCCGCTGCGGGCATCGCCGTCGCTGGGCTCGAGCAGGTCGTAGAGGAGGTCGAAGCGGTCGACGACGAGGGTCTTCTTGCCGCCGATGTCGGCTGCGTGCCAGCGCTCGGCGGAGTAGGTGAACTCCTCAGGGTCGATGACCTTGAACAGCGTCACCGAGTCGGAGGTGCCTCGGACCTCGTCGGACGCTGCGACCGCCGCGGCGAAGCGGTTCGAGGCAGCCTGGTAGGCGCTCGAGGACTTCGTCGAGTTCTGCGTGTTCATCTGGACGATGAGCATGACGCTGACGGCGCCGACGAGGCCCGTGATGACGATGATCTTCACGACCAGCGAGATGACCGTCTCGGGGATCGACACGGAGATGCCGGCCTTGTCGCGGAGGACGCTCTTCCAGGAGCGTGGCGTGGTGGTCATGGTCAGTTCCATCCATTGGGATCGAAGTCGGCGGGGAACGGGTGCTTGAAGGCGAGGCTGTCGCCCGAGGTGAAGCTGGTGGGCCAGAGGGTGGCGCTGCGGGTGCCGATGACCCACATGGCGCCTCGGTTGTCGAGCACTGTCACCGCGGTGGTGCCTGCGAAGTTGGCGGCGACGCTCGAAACGACCACTCCGGGGAGGATGGGCTTCGGCACGAGTACGTCCGTGGTGTCGGTGCTGTTGAGACGGTTGCTCGTGGACTTGCCCCACCCGTACAGCTCGCCGGACGTGCTGATGACGTAGGTCTGGTTGTCCCAGACGGAGACGGAGGTGAACTTCGTCGTCGTCGGGATCTTCTTGAGGCCGAGCTGGTCGTTGAGCGTCCCGTCGCCGATAGGTCGGGTTGACCCTCGGCCAGAGCTCCAGAGGCTGCCTTCGCTGTCGATGGCGGTGAAGATGCCGCTGTAGTAGTCGGCAGCCACGAACTTGGTGCCCGGAACGAGCGCGAGCCATGCTGTCGTCGAGGTCGGGGTGGTCGTGCCGCGAACGTGGCCGGATGCGTCGTTGCCGACGAACCACATGGCCCCGGTGGTGTCGATAGCGAACGTGGCGGTCGCGTTGGTGCTGACGTACTGGAAGGTGCGGTTGCTAGTGGCGAGACTGGGCGTCTGAACGATCGTGGCGGTGTCTTCGGTGCCGAGCGTCTTGACGTTGTTCGAGCCCCAGCCCCACAGACGGCCTCGAGTGTCGATGGCGTACACGCGCTGTGTGCCGGTGGCGACCTGGACGATGGGCTGGTCCAGGCCGGGCACGCGGACGGGAGTTGCCTGGTTCGTCACAGTCGAGGGCAGCCCGAGCTGGCTGTTCAGGTTCGAGCCCCAGACCCACAGCGAGCCACGCTCGTCGATCGCGTAGTTCGTGTTCGTGCCAGTCACGACCGAACGGAACTTTGTTCCCGGCATGACCTTGACGAGCCGCTTGGTGTTGCTGATGGTCCCGTCGCCGGCCTGACCGGTGTTGTTGGTGTTCCACCAGGTCCACAGCTGACCCGACGAGTCGATGCCGGCGTTTGCCGTCAGCGTCTTCCAGGTGGTGCCCCGGCTCTGCCCAGCTTCCTCTGCGGCGGTGAGCGGGCGAACGGAGCCCTTCTTCGGGCCCCACATCGTGAACGCGGACGGCTCGTTTGAGGTGGCCCACTTGGGGTTGTCAGCCTCGTCGAAGCCGGTGATGTGCGTCACAGACGTCGGCTCGATGACGACCGATCGAACCAGGGAGAAGGACGCGTTCTCGTTCTGGGCCTTGATGACCAGAGTCTTCGTGCCGTCGGCGTTGTCGGTGACGCTGTTGATGGTGGTCCCGGTGCCGGCGCGGACGTCCCACTTGTGCGTGCGGGCCGGAGCTGCGGCGTCGTCGGTGAGCGAGACGTTGAGGTCTCCGGCGAAGGCACTGGCGCGCGACTCGATGGCCGCGGCGAGGACCTTGTGCTGGGTCGAGGACACGGAGGAGAGGCCGTAGGCGACGACAGTTGCAGCGAGGCCGAACATCACGAGGACCGAGAGCATGGACAGGCCGAGCTCGGTGGAGAAGCCGGCCTTCGAGCGGAGCACACGGAGCAGCTTGGACATCAGGCACCTGCCTTGTAGACGAGCACGCGGTCGACCTTGACGACGCGGTCGGTGTTGATGACGGTCACCGGGGTGCCGGGCTTGACGGCGATGGTGCCGAAGTAGCTGTCGGTGGTCGTTCCGATGGGGATGATGGCCAGGGACTTGCCGCCCTGCTTGAAGTGCAGCTCACCGCGGTCGCCGAGCGCGGCCGCAGAGATGAAGAAGCGGTAGGCGGTCTCGGTGGCCGGCGCGGGCAGCGTGGCGACGGTCGTGCCGAGCGGCAGCGTGGTCGTCAGGTCGGTGACGGCCAGGCCGGGGACGGTGATGGGCTGCAGGGAGCGCATGTCGTTCGCGTGGTAGCGCGCCGAGTACAGGCAGATGTCGGTTCGGACTGTGGCCTTGTCGCGGCACTTCGCGATGTCGACGTCCTTGCCGGAGCGGGCTGTGCTGGCGTAGTAGTCGGAGCCGGTGGCGCCGCCCACGCGCCAGAAATAGGTGGGGACACGGCTGCCCGACGGCAGGACGATGTCCTTGGTCTGCGGGGTGCCGGTGGCGGCTTCCCACGCAGGGTAGATCTCGGGCTGTGCAGTCATGATGGTCAGCTGCTGCAGCCGCTCGGCGTTCGTCGACTGGGTCGTGAGTGCGGTGACTGCTGCGACGGATCCGCCAGCGATGATGCTGAGCACGATGAGGGAGATGGTCACGCCGACGATGGCTTCGGTGATGCTGTTGCCGCGCTTATCGCGGAGGACGTCGAAGCGTGCGCGGACGGCAGCGCGGATGCTGTGTCCGGTGAGGCGCTTCGGCGTCATGGTGTGGGGTTCCTTCATTGTGGTGCTGCGGGGTGAAGGTGCTGGGGTGGTGCCGGGGGCTCAGCTGGTCGCCGGGCCCCCGGCGGGTACTACGTGTGCGGCTGTAGGTCAGCCGATGCGGCCGGCGTCGATCTGGCCGGTCGTGGGGCAGGCCACCCCAGCAGCGGCCACCGTCGGCATGGTGTCCGTCGGGTCGGTGCTGTCGTGGGTGATGTAGTAGTACTTGCCCGCACCGGAGACGGTGCCGGCGCAGTACGCCTGCTTATTGGCGGACACCGTGATGGCGACCCGCTTCGAGGACTTCAGCAGGGCCTTCTCGGCGACGAGCTCGGAGACGGTGCCGTACGCGACGGGCGCCTTCTGCGAGAAGTACGTGGTCTCCGCCGACTGGATCGACGACAGGTCGGACTGCGCCTGCGAGTTCTGCGCCCAGGGGAGGACGTAGATGACGCTGGCGGCGACGCCGATCATCACGGCCAGGCTGACACCGATGGCGACGATGATGTTGGTCACCGACACCTCGATGCCCGCGCGGCCGCGGAGCACGTTCATGATGGACATGCGCGGCACGCTGCGGGGCCGGACGATGTTGGACTTCACTCGGGGTTCTCCTTGGTCTGTGGGGCGAGCCAGACAGGGCGTCCGCTCTCAGGCAGGAGACATGCGGCGAAAACAGACCACTTCGGGCAGAACTGGAGAAATCGGCTACAGAAGGGCCAGCGCACCCGTCGAGAGAAGGGCGATTGCGGTCCCGGCGAAGATGGCCGGAACGTGGGGGAGAGGTTCAGGAACGGTCGACGCGTCAGCCCGTGTGACGAGGGTGTGGATGAGTCGGACTGCCATCTGTGCGCCGAAGACGAGGACGAACACGCCCCAGACGGCGAGGAGCGGATGGATGACTCCGAGCACGAACGCCGGGATGGCGATGAGTTTGACGTCGCCGCCGCCCATGCGGCCCCGGCGGCCGCGCTCGAGGTAGAACCCGAACGCGACCACCGCAGAGGCGAAGCCGAAGATCCACTGGCTCGCCTGCAGGGGCTCTCGGACGAGGATGACGGCGAGGGCGGCGCCGAGGATGGCCGTGGCGGAGCCGTCTACCTCTCGGCGTCGTACGTCGAGGATGGCCAAGATGGCGAGTCCAGCGAGGAGGACGAGCACCGCGGTTGCGGGGATGTAGTTGCCGAAGAACATCAGCCGGTCATGCTCATCAGGGCGGGGGCGAACGTCGCGACCGGGAGGGCGATCATGAGGATGACGACGCCGGCCGCACTGAGGACGAAGAGCTCCGAGATGGGGCCGACCTTGTCGACGAAGCTCGCGAGTCGTCGCTCCGACTTCTTGTGGAACGTCTTCGCGAGGTCGCGCATGATCTCGATGCGTTGGCGGGGCGACGGGGCGATGTCGATGCGGTGTCCGAGGTTCCACGGGAACAGCGGGGTGCGGGCGACGTCGGCGAAGACGGCTTCACCGATGCGCTGCTTCACGATGTGCTCGCGCACGTGGGCGTCGACGGCCTCGTTGCCGCAGGAGCGGGCAGCGATCTCGAGGGCGTCGAGCTCGGTCATGCCGGAGGAGAGGCACGCGGCGAGGACGTCGGCGAATCGTGCAGCGGTGTTCATCTGCGTGACGGAGCCGATGAGGGGCGCGTTGATGGCCGCCTTGTCGCGCCAGATGCGGAGCTTGCGCTGCTTCCGGCCGAAGAAGATCCAGAAGACGAGCGCTCCGACGAGCAGGAGGGCGATACCGCCCATGACCCACTTGACGCTCTTGCCGATGCTGATCATGACGACCGTGGCAGCCGGCGGCTCGGCGCCGATGCTGGTGAACATCGAGACCACGCCGGGCAGCAGGAACTCGGAGGCGACGAGGACGAACACGAGCACGATGCTCAGCGTCATCATCGGCTTAAACAGTGCGGCGCGGATCTGAGCCTTGACGTCGGAGGAACCGACGATGATTCGGGCGGCCTGGCGGAGGTTCGTGTGCAGGTCGCGCGGGGTGGTGCCGGCCGACAGCAGCTCGCGGGCGACGCGCGGGAAGACGTCCCGCTCGACGGACAGGGCCTCGATGATCGTGAGGCCGTCGTTCCGCATGCGGTCGGCGGCTCGCTTGTAAGCCTGGCCGACGCTCATCTTCGAGTACTGCTCGGCGAGCTGGAGGACGGCGCGCTCCTCGCTCTCGCCAGCCTCGAGCATGGCCGCGAGGTCCTCGAGCGTCTCGGCGATGTCGTCGACCTTGCTCTTCTTGCCCACGACGTTGATGTTGAAGAGCTTCTTCTTCTCGGCGGCCTGGCTGCCGTCATCGGCGAGCCGCTCGGCAGCGCGGGCGTTGTTCCGCTCGATGCGCTCGGCCTTCGGGGTCACCAGCCGGCGCGGCGGGCGGGCCGGTCGCGCCTTCTTGCTCGCGGCTCCCTTCTTGGGCTTCCGCTCGGGGCGGGACAGGTCGATGACCTCGACGGTCGGGGTGTCGACCTCGATGGCCTGGCGGGCGGCGACAGGCGCACCGAGGAGCGTGTCGTCGAACGTGGCGGGGGCCGGGTTGAGACCGTGGCCCTTCTCAGGTGCGTTGAAGAGGGTCATGCTCAGTCCTTCGAGGTGTACTGGATGCCGGCTGTGGTCAGCTCGTCGTGGATGACGCGCTGGTCGCGCGCGAGGTTTCGGGCCTGCTCGGCGGTGATCTTCCCGGCGACGACGAGGTCCTTGAGGGCGACTTCCATCGCCTGCATGCGCTCCTGGCGGCCGGGGCCGAGGAGGTACTGCTGGATGAGGTTCATGTCGTTCCCGCCGCCCTCCTTGCCGTCGCCGCGGAGCATGGTCGAGAACGTGCGGGTGTTGAACGCGATCTCCTGCGCCATGGCGAGGCCGCCCTGGATGCGGGGGATCAGCATCTGGACGACGACGCCGAGGAGCACCTGCGATAGGTGGGTGCGGATGAGCGGCTGCTCGTTCGGCGGGAACATCGAGATGAGGCCGTCGATGGCCTCGGCGGTCGAGCCGGCGTGCATGGTGCTGACGACGAGGTGGCCCGATGCGGCGGCGTCGACGGCGGCTCGGGCCGTGTCGGCGCTCTTGATCTCGCCGATGATGATGATCTTCGGGTGGGAGCGCTTGGCGTTCTCGAGCCCGACCGCGAACGACTTGACGTGCTCGCCGACTTCGCGCTGGTTCACCAGGGCCGTGCCCTCTGGGTAGACGTACTCGATGGGGTCCTCGAGCGTGTAGATGCTCGTGGGCTCGGTCATGTTCAGGTCGTTGACGAGAGCGGCGATCGACGTGCTCTTGCCGGAACCGGTCTGCCCGGTGAAGAGGAGGAGGCCTGCGGGGCGGCGGACGGTCTCGATGAGCGACGCCGGCAGCTCGAGTTCGGCGGTGGTCGGGATACGACGGGAGATGATGCGGAAGGTCATCGTCGTGCCGGCGTGCGTCCGACGGGCGGCGAGGCGACCGCGGTACTCACCACCGATGTCGAACGAGGAGTCGAGCTGGCCGGAGTCGCTGAACGGGTCTCCATGCGCGTGAGCGAACTCGTCGACGAGCTGGTCGATGAACGGCTGCGGGATGGTCGCCATGCCCTCGTAGGGCAGCGTCTGCTTGTCCTTCACGTACCAGAGCCCGCGCGACGGGGTGAGGTGGATGTCGGAGCAGCCCTCCGCGCCGAAGTAGTCGAGCATCTGCCCGACCTGCACGGCGGCCGGGCTGACAGCCCGCCCGTCGCTCGTCGTGGGCGCTGCCGTGGGGGCCTGTGTGGTGTCCTGCTCAGACGTCATGGCCGACGACCCTTCGTGCTTCTGCCTGGTTGGTGATGTCGCGCTTGATGAGCTGCTGGAGGTTGTCCTCGAACGTCGTCGACGTGTCGGCGGCGGCCTCGCGGATGGCGGCGCGGGACTTGTTCTCGATGAGCGCGTCGATGACCTTGTCGGTGACGCGGAGGACCTCGTGGATTGGGGTGCGGCCGTAGTAGCCGTTCCGGGCGATGTCGACCTTGCGGACGAGGCGCTGGCTGATGACGCCGTTGACCGCGTCGAGGACCGAAAGGGGCGAGTCCTCGGCGAGCTCGATGAGGCGCAGCAGGGCGGTGACGTTGTTGTTGGCGTGGATGGTGGAGACGACGCGGCGGCCGGCCTTCGCCATTCGGACAGCAGCGGCTGCGGTCGCGGCGTCACGGATCTCGCCGATGAAGAGGGTGTCGAAGTCGGCTCGGACGAAGAAGCGCATGACGTCGCCGAAGCCCATGCCGATTTCCTCGACGACCTCCATCTGCGAGACGCCCGGCAGGATGCGCTCGACCGGGTCCTCGACGGCGATGGTGCTGCGGCCGTCAGTGCCGATGGCCATGAGGCAGGCGTGGGCCGTGGTCGTCTTTCCTTCGCCGACGGGCCCAGCGATGATGGTCAGGCCACCGGGCAGGGCCAGCAGCTCCTGAATGGCGGCGACGTTCTCGTTCGTGGCGCCGAGGTCGCCGAGCAGCTTCATCGAGCCGGTCTGCGGCAGACGGAGAACGATCTTCTCGCCGCCGTCGAAGGTGGGAAGGAGCACCGCGCGCAGTCGGTAGTCGACACCGTCGATGGTGGCGGGGAACAGGCCGTCGCCGGGCACGCGCGAGGAGCTGGTGTCGATGCGCGAAGCGGTCTTGGAGCTTGTTCATGATCTTGCGGGCGTCATTGCCGAGGAACGAGAGGACGTCCTCGAGGTCGCTGTCCATGCGGGCCTGGATGCGGAGCTCTTCGGTGCCCTGCGCGCTGTTCCCGACGAAGACGAGGTGGACGTCGGAGACGCCGGCGCGGACCATGTCGGCGAGGGCGTTGTCGAGCCACTCGTCGGCTGGGTAGACGCCGACGCTCTCCTTGACCGGCGAGCGCAGGTTGACGGGCGCCGGAGCCTCGATGAGTTCCAGCTCCTTCGAGGTCGACTGCTCGTCGACGATGGGGGCTGCGTCGAAGTCGATGGGCGGCGCCGTGACGGGCTCCTCGACCGCGTGCGGAGCCGGAGCGGGCTCGACAGGCGCGGCCGGGGAGGCGTCGAAGGTGGGTGCCGGCGTCTCTTCGAGAGCAGCAGCGGGTGCCACGGTCGGGGTCGCCTGGTCGGTCTTGGCGTCGAACAGCTCGTCGGCTGGTGCGGGGACCCACGCGGTCGTGTCTGTCTGAGGCAGTGCGTCCCAGGCGCTCGGCGCGGTCGGGGCTTCCGCGGCAGTCTCGGCGACGGCGGGCTGCTGCGCCTCGAACGAAGCCCACACAGGGGAGGTCGCGGCGGACTCGGGCTGCTCGACGACGGCCTCCTCGACGGCTGGCGTGGCCCAGACCGGCGCAGCAGCAGCCAGCTCCTCCGGAGACAGCACTCGACGGCCCATCAGCTGGGCGAAGTGGTCGGTCGGCGGGGGCGTGGGCTCGTCAGTCATGTGGGCTTCCTGGGGTCGTGGGCGGGGGATTCACGTTCACCAAGGAGGCATGCGGCGAAACGAGAAGCGGCCGGAACGCAACCTCCGCAGAGGGCGTCCGGCCGCGGCCGCGGGAAGGTCAGCCGATGATGCGAGCTGCCTCGATGCACCGTTCGTGCAGGTAGTCCTCGGCGAAGGACTGGCATGCGTCGTCGTCCGTGGAGATGGGAGCAGGAGCGTCGCGGAAGTCGTGCTGGATGGTCTTGACGACCTCGACCCAGCCGCTCTGGGTCCAGACCTCGACGGTTGCCGAAGAGTCGCTGTCGTGTACGTCGTTGCTGAAGGTCGCGCGCAGGGTCTGTGTGCCCACGCGCTCTGTCGCAGGCAGGGTCATCGTCCGGGTCAGCCGGTACCCCCGCCCGGTGCGGGTAGAACGGTGCACGAAGTCCCCGGCGGCGGAGCTGTAGTAGCGGTCGGCAGCAGCCTGCGGGCCGACGCCCGCCCAGCTGGCGTCGTCGTTGAGGTCGGCGGCGGGGGAGAGGGTCGCTTCGGGTGCGCTCTGCATCTTGTCGGCGAACATGCCCCGGCTGCTGCGTGGGTGATCGGTCTCGGTGAAGGTCATGCCTTGCTACGTGTGCGGGCGGCGGCCGGCCGCTTCGCGGTGGCAGGCTTGCCGTTCTTCGTCGAGGTGGCACGCGCAGCCGCGGGCTTCTTCGGAGCGGCCTTCTTAGCCGCGGGCTTCTGGGCAGCCGGCGCCTTCTTGCGGGCTCGCGCGACGGGCTTGGCCACAGCGGCCGGCCGCCGCGCACCCCAGGACGGTGCCGCCTTCCCACCCGCGAAGTCAAGGGGCTCCGACACCGTTGCGACCCGGGCCCACTCCGCCAGGAACGCAGCGGCGATGACGGGATCGTGGATCTCGACCGCGTTCTCGAAGGACGACTCGGCGTTGACCGTGAAGTTGAACGATCCGGTCCACACAGCGACCGGTTGCCCGCCCTCGAGGCGGACGACGAACTTGTGGTGCATGAGAGGGCTGTTGGCCGTCCGAGCTCTAGGGATGTGCCCGGCGACCCGGACGGGCTCGATGTCGTCGTGCCCGGCGATGTCGGACAGCGGCGCGGGGAAGTCGCCGCGCCGGAGGCCCCCGGTGAGCCGGGCGAGGTTCGCTCTGCTGCGGACGGACGAAGCCTTGGTGTCGATCGAGCGGAGGTGCCACTCCTTGGTCAGCACCAGCGACACCGGCCGGCCTACGAGCGCGTCGACGAGGCGCGTGGACGTCACCCAGGCGACGCAACCGACGACGGCCTCGCTCCCTCGAAGGAACTCGCTGAGGGGGCCGGCGATGTCACCGAGGTGCGCGGTCGTGGCGCCCGAGCTCGCGCCGCGGCGGCGCCGGGTCCAGTCGTACGAAGACCTCGCCGGGGTTGGCGAGGTCAGCGAGTTGAGGTCGAAGGCGGGGAGGCGTGGCATCTCCGGTGAGACATGCGGCGCCCCGCCGCCGGTCAGTTGTGGCGGACGGGCACCGGCGAGTTCAGGGCGTCGAAGTCGACGCCGAGACGGCGTCCGTTCTCGGCCACCCGCGCGATGACCGCCTCGGGGCCAGCTGTGTAGTCGGTGCCCTGCCAGAGGGCGTCGAGCGTGCCGGCGTCGAGGTCGAGGTCCTCAGCCCACCGGTCGAGGGCGTCCGGCGCGGACTGAGGTCCGTACTCGCCCTGCGCGACCTCCCACCACTCGCGGCCGAGGGCCGGGTGGTCGTCGATCGTCACCTGGTGCTCGAGCACGACCTTCGGGAAGTCGTCGCTGTCGAACGACACCTCGTCGTCACGGTCGATGCCGTTGGCGCCGGCGTGCTGATCGAGGACCTCCTCGACGTCCATGTCCCGGGCGGCCGGCGACAGCTCGCCGATGCTCACCAGGTGCTCGACGAGCGCTCGAGGCGTGTAGGTGTCGGCGTGGAACGTGTAGAGGACCGGGGCGGTGGACGAGCCGGTCAGGGTCGTCTCCGGTGCGGACTGGGCCTTCGTGGTGAACTCGCCGGTGGTGGCGCGCGGGTGGTCGGACTCGGTGAACGTCGTGGTCATGGCCCGTACGTGTGCGGCAGCTGTGAGCCGCTACGATCGCGAGAGTGCCCGGGGGTCGGGTGCCAAACGTAGGGGGGCTCTGTGGGCATCAAGCAAAGCTTGGACACCTGGTCAGACAACAACCTGGCTGGGCCGACGCGGAAGACCGCCGTCTCGCTGGGCATCTTCTTCGGTGTTTCCGCAATCGTGGTTGGCGCCTGGGATGAAGGACTGTCCCTATTCCTTGGGATCAGCCGCTCGGTTTCGTGGGACCAGGTTCAAGACGTGGTCACGATCTGCCTCAGCTTGACTCTCGTGGCTGTCTCTACGTCCGGTTCGCGAGCCTTCTTGTCCGGCTTTATCCCGTTCGTAATTGGATTTGCAGTCTTCTTGCTGCCGAACATCTGGCCGGAGGACCCGGTCATCGAAGTCGGGGGATTGCAGACGGTGATGGTGGCTGGGGCCCTCGTCATGCAGGTCATCCTGGGCGCTGGAGATGGGCAAGCTCCGGCGGCTCCGTCGAGCCCGACGGCCGACATCGGACCTGACGCGGCCCGCGCACACGCGCGCAGCTGGATGACCTGGTGGCTACCCGGGCTCGCAGCCGTCTGCTACTTCACGAGCCTGTGGGTGACCTTCTTGGGCATCCAATACACGCGCGTGTTCATCGGGCACTTCTTCCCCTGAGTCGAGCCAAGGTAGGCAGTGCCTGAGACGACAGAAGACCGGGAGTGCCCTCGCGTGCCTTTCGGCTCAGTCCTCAGCACCCCCGAGCTGATGGACCTTTCGCGGTGCAGGCACTCCCGGCCTAGCCCCATGGCACCTTGCGGCGCCACAGAAGAGACATGCGGCGGAAATCGACGCTTCTCGGAAGTTCGTCGAAAATTACCTGGACGCCGCCAGAGCGGCCTCGCGGGCGCGCTCCTGGTGGGGCAGCGGGACGGCCGACGGGGCGGTGTGCCGGCTCGGGCAGCGGTGGCGGGCGCCAGCAGCGTTGAAGCGGCCGCACTTCGAGCACTCCTCCACCGGCGCGACCTTCGTGCCCTTGATGAGCCGGTTGTAGGCGGCGCCGATGCTGGTGCTGCGCCCGAAGGCACGAACCCGCTCGAGCGACGCCTTGTAGCCGTACGTCCGCTCGCCGATCTTCACGGCGAGGACACCCTGCTCACGGTCGTAGCCGGCGCCGGAGACGAACGAGTCGTGCGGGGTCTCCTGGATCTTCGCCCCGGCTGCGGCGATGCGCTCCGTGCGACGCTGCATCAGGTCGCCGGCCTCCGCCAGCGCCGTCGACGGGCGGCGAGCTTCGAGGACCGCGCCGACAGCCTCAGCGACCTGCAGGTCGTTGCCGCCGGGGAAGTTGACGCCCTGGGCCGACCACTCGCCGGGCCCGTTCTTCGTCACGCGGACCCAGCCGGAGATGTCTCCGCCGGGGAACGTCGCGGTGACGGGGACGTCGAAGGTCTGCCCGGTCTCCGCGGCGTAGCGCTTGATGGACGACGCGGACGGCATGCGGATGGAGACGTCCGGGCCGGCGTAGCGGACACGGTGGGTGCGACGCGCGCCGGAGAGCGACCGGCCGGCAGTGCCGGCGGGCGTGTAGTCGTCCGGCATCTGCGGGTAGCCGGTGGGGTCGGGGTGGTACTCGGCGCGGACGAAGTGGGAGTCCCACCAGGTGCCGACGTCCTTGCGGGTCGTGCCGGAGGCCTCGGCGCTGCCGGAGACGGCGGGGATGAAGCCCGCCTCGAGGAGGGCGTTATGCCGCTGCTCCCGCTGGGCCTTCGTGATGCCGTCGGCGCGGATGGACAGCTCCGGGGCGGACTGCGCCTTGTCGGTGAACTGCCCCGTGGTCATCTCGCGCGGGTGCGCCAGGGTGTCGAAGTTCGTCATGCCGTCTACGTGTGCGGCGGCCGGTAGACGCAGAACAGCTCCCCGCGACTCGAGTCACGGGGAGCTGTTCGGGCCGGGCAGCGAGCCGGTCAGGCGGCGACGAGCTCGCGGGCCCCGTCGAGGCTCTTGACGTAGTCGGCGATCTTGTCGGGGCGGAAGCCCGACCAGTGCTCGATGATGACGCCCTGGTCGTCGGTGTTGGTGACCACGGGCGCCTGCAGGTAGCCGAGGCTCTTCACCGTCTCGAGTGCCGCGTCGTCGGCGGTGACGTCGAGGACGTCGTACGCGAGCCCGGCGTTGTCGAGCGAGCGGTACGTCGAGGTGCACTGGACGCAGGAGGGCTTGGTGTAGACGGTGAGTGCCATGAGGGGACCTTTCGGGGTCGTCGGTGGTGCCCCGAGATGGTCGAGGCGGACTGAGGTGGTGAAGGAGGACGTGTGCGGCGCCGAGTGGCGGTCGTGGTGTTCTTCAACCCCCGCTGGTGCGGGGAGCGTCGTCAGGAGACGAGCGCTGTGGGTCGGGCGAGCGATGTGTCGACGAGGATGCCGAGCAGGTCGGCCCGTTCCGTGAGTGCCTCGATGAGCGTCCGCTCGTCGTTCAGGAGCCTCTGGTCTACGCGCACGGAACCGAGCTGCTTCGCGCGGATGTTGCGGGCATGCAGGCGGTTCCAGTGCCTGCTCGGATGGAGGTCCGGGTCTGCGTCCCAGAACGCCACAGTGCGCGTGCCGTCTCGTGCGTCGTCGGGGCCGGCCGAGATGGCACCGACCTGAGCCAGGTCGACATCGACTGCGTACCCGTCGGGCATGATGCGGCAGCCGACCGCGAGGACACGGTCGCCCTCGAGGGTGACGCGGACGCGCTTGGTGGCTCGCCTCTGCCGATGACCTGCTGTGGCGTCCTGGACTGCGTTGACGGCGTCGATGACGATCAGGACCCCGAGGGGCATCGCCGCTATGAGCGCTGTCCGCCACAGGAACGAGGCCGATGCCGCGAAGTCACCGGACAGGAGCCACGCCATGAAGGCCATGGTGGCGGCGAACAGGGCGCCTGCCACCGACGCCGCGACGAGGATCCCCCGCTCGTCCATCAGATGTCGGCGTTGACGAACAGCTGCACGAACCCGAACTTCTCGAGGGACGCCAGGAGCGTCGTCTCGTTCGTGGGGTCGATGTACTGGACGTTGCCCTCGATGCGTGGGTGACTCGTCACGGGGATGTAGTCGGTGCTCAGCAGCACGAGGGGAACGGGGTGGTCCCATCGGCTGTCGAACTCCTCGCCGGTGACGAGACCGGTCCCTCGCGGGCTCAGGAGGGCAGTGAGGACCGACTCCGACTCGCGCTCGGGCGCGAACTCTCCCGACTCGGTGACGGACGCCAGGACGGTCGCCTGCGCCTCCGCGGCGATGCCGGCCGCCATGTCGACACGGGCGAGGAACGCGAGAGTGTCACCCTCGTCGCCGGTGGCGTAGTCCGAGTAGCCCGACATCAGCTTCCCGACGAGCTCGGTGCGGGAGTCGGCGTAGATGGTGTCGTCGCCGACGAGCAGCGCGAACGGCCACGAGGAGCCGTCGGGTCGCGTGGGGGAAGGGGTGAGGTTCTGGGTCTGGTCGGTCTCGATCGCGGTAGCCAAGGGGCCTCGATTCTGTGCGCAGGGTGGTGGGCAGGGTTGTCGCCGACACCATGCGCGGCAGCCTCAGCGCCGACGCATCAAGTCCTGCGCGGTGGCCACTGAGTCGGCTCCGGGGAGGCGCTGGTGGGCATGCAGTAGAGGATTCCCTCAACGAAGTCGCTCTCGCACGACATCGGGATCTCCTCCCCGTCGACGACGAGGGTCCGCTCGGAATGGCCGCGGCGGGGTGATGTGTACGTGAAGTAGACGTTCGCCTCGTCGACCGACTGGCATGTCCGTCGCGAGGTCCAGACGCTGTGACGCTCGCACTCGCCGAGGTCGTGAACCGCGAGGTCTTCGTCGAGGTACTGCCAGCGGCCGCTGTTGTGCTCGTCGAGCTCGAGGACCGCGTGGGGGACTTCGAGGACGTCGTCGCGCGTGAAGGGGTCAGGGGCGCACGCCGAGAGGCTGGCAACAGCCGTCCCAACGAGCAGGACTGCAACGAGTGCGCGACGGCGTGATCCCATGCCCGTTCCCCTTCTCAGCGGTCGCCCCAGGACCGCGGTGCGACAGTACACCGGCGAATCGGGTCAGCTGGTCGGCGTCAGCTCGTCCCGGCGGCGTTCGTCTTCGGTGACCTGCTCGCGGGTGGGGATCCAGTCGTCGTGCATGCGGTGCTCCTCGTGGGGTGTGGGGTGTGCCGAGAAGACATGCGGCAGGTCTACGCGGCGGCCGCAGCCCGCTTCGCTGCCTGCTCCGCTGCCTTGAGCTCGTGCGCCGCAGCGGCGGCACCGCGGAGACGCGGCTCACCTCGCTCCGGCTCCTGTCCGAACCCACCCTCATCGAACTTCGAGCGCGGGCGCGGTCCCTCATCCTCCTCGAGCGACGGGGTGAAGCGGGAGATCTCCGACGCGGTCGGCTCAGGCCGGGTCGTCGTCGGGACGCCGAGCGCGGCGAGGTGCTTGAGGTAGTCGTCCGTCGTCGCGAAGAACGCCTTGAACACGCACGGCGCCTGCTGACCCTCGAGCTCGGCCGCAGCGACACCGCGGTTCGCCTTGGAGTCGTTCTGGATGTTCACCGGCACCTTCGGCACGGCGCGGGCGTCGGAGAACGCGTGGCCGCGCGCGGCGTCGTTCGGGTTCGCGCCGAACAGCAGCTTGTTGCCGAGGTTGATCTTGATGGTGGGCGGGACACCGGTGTTGTTCTGCGCCATCTGCGTGGCGAGGAAGATGTGCAGGCCGGCGAAGCGCCACTCAGCAGCGACGCGTCCGACGAGCTTCTTGAGGATCTGCTTCTCGAGGTTCGCCTGGATGGCCTCGGTGACCATGCTGTGGTCCTTGGGCAGCCCCTTCGGCACCTCCTCGAGGAGGAACAGAGCGGTCACCTCGTCGAGGATGATGGCGATGGGGCGGATGCCGAGCGACGTCGGCAGCTCCGTCCACTTCTGCACGCCGTGCTGCGCGATGAGCTCGGCGCGACGCTCGGCCTCCTCGATCGCCAGCGACATGGTCGCGACGCTGGCGCGGATGGACTCGCAGCCCCAGCCGCCCGGGCGGACGAGGTCGCGGAGGTACCGGAAGTCGGCGCTCTTGTGCTTGACGTCGACGATGCACAGCTCGAAGCCCCGGGAGAGCAGGCCGTACGTGAGGGCGTTGATGGCGACGGACTTGCCACCGTTGGAGATGCCGGCGACGCTGCCGTGCGCGGCGGCCGAGAGGTCGATCTCGAGCACGTCGCCGAGCTCCTCGCCCTTCCCGAGCTTCACGCCGATGGGGATCTTCGCCCACTTGCCGTCGGACGGGACGAGCGCCGGCACGGGGCGCTTGAACGGGTAGGGGATGGCTGGCGGGAACGTCGGCGGGCTCGCCGGGGTGATGCTCGCGGTGAGCTTCTGCGGGTTGGTCTTGATGTACCAGCCTTCGACACCGATGTCGGTCTCGACGGTCGCCTGCAGCTTGTCGTCGTGCTTGGCGGAGGAGTACTTGCTGGCGGGCAGCTGGATGTCGTAGCCGCCGTCAGCGCGGTCGCTGATCTGGATCTCCCACGGCTTCACGCCGAGGACCTGGGCGATGGCGCCGCGGGCCCGGACGGTGTCGTCCTTCATCTTCTGCATCGTCGCGAAGCCGAGGAACGGCTCGAACCGCGTCAGCCGCCAGCCGACGTGCTGCGACTCGAGCTTCGCGGCGACCTTGTCACCGTCGGCGGGCTTCGAGCCGCGTGGCAGGCCGATGTCCTTCGTCGCGGTGTCCGCGTCGGAGACCTCGGTGATGAACGTCTGGTGGGAGGCGGTCACGGTGTGCTCGCCGAGGTTCATGTTCTCGACGACCCAGCCTTCGCCGAGGTTGTCGGTGACCCACTTGTCGAGGATGCGGGCGTGCTTCTGGGGGTCGAAGGCGGCTGGCATCTTCAGCGTCTTCGTCTCGATCTTGGTGGGCATGCCCTTGAGACATGCGGCAAACGGGCGGCCCCGAGGAGGAGCCGCCCGTCGGCGGTGGTGCGGGCGCCGGCTACTTGCCGACGACTGCCTTGTAGCCCGCGGCCCGGTCGCTGTCGAGCTTCGCGGCGTCGGTGAAGCTCATGCTGCCGGGCTCGTAGTCGCGGACGCGGCCGGCCTTCCGCTTGAAGTCGTGCAGGTAGAACGAACCCGACTCGCTGGTGAGGAGGCCGGCGTCCGACGGGGCCCAGAAGTAGCCGTTGACGATGTTGTCGCTGGTCTGGATGTCGGTGGCGAAGAACATGCAGCCGGGCTCGGAGCCGTTGCCGAAGTCCGGTCCGTCCATGAGGTAGACCGCGGCGACGGAGTTCTGCTCGCCGGACCCGTCGTACTCGGGGATGCCGTCGAAGGTGACCGGCTCGGTGACGGGAACCTGCTCGACCGCCCCCTGGAAGCGAGCAGCGAGGGCGTCCTGGCCGCCGTAGTTCTTCACGACGCCGAGCAGCTTCCGCTCGGTGAAGTCGTACGCCTTCGTGCGGGAGCCCTTGCAGAGGAGGCGTCGTCGGCCGTCAGCGAGCTCGGCACCGGTGCCCTCGTGGATGTAGGGGATGCCGCGGTCGGACACGCTCATCACGGTGAGCTTCTGCATGCTGTTCTTGCCGGCCGTGATGAGCGCCTCGTACTCCTCGCGCGCGGCGTTGCTCTCCTCGCTGGTGAACAGCCGTGCCGCGGCGCCGACACGGGTGTTCACGTGCGCGTCGCCGCCGATGCTGATGAGGATCGGCTTCCCGAAGTCGATGGGCGGGTGGGTCTGCACCGACTCGAGCGTGTACTGCCCGCGCGTGCTCGACGACTCGACGGCGGCGAACACCTCCTCGGCAGGCGTTCCACCGGAGAGCGAGGTCTCCGGCTTCGTCTGGGCCTTCTCGGTGAAGGTGCCGTCCGCGACGCGCGGGTGGTCGGTCTCAGTGAAGTTGGTCATGGCCCGTACGTGTGCGGCCGGATCAGTCGGAGGGTGTCGACTCCTCGAAGCTGCCGCCGGACCAGTCGAACGTGTCGGTGCTCGGGCCGGGAGACGTACCGGTGTCGAGATCGTCGCAGAAGCGCACCGCCGCGGCGATGCTGTCGCGGGCGCCGAGCCAGGCGCGATCGCCAATGCGGGCGGCGTGCGAGTAGACGTTCACGACTACGACGTCGTGGCCTGCGCCCCAGGTCACCCGGAACCATGCCACCGGCTCGTCGGAGACGGTGTCCGCCAACTTGATGCGGGCGGTGTCGGTCCCTTCGAAGACGAGTCGGTAGCGGGGCATCGGACCAGCCTGACACAACGGCGCCAGGTGGCCCTACTAGTCGAGCGTGTGAGCCATTGACGTCAGCACGGTGCGTCGGCAAACATGGCGCCCATGTGGACAGAGTGGCTGGAAAATGTGCGGGCCGAGCGCGAGCAGAGGCGAGTCGATCGTGAGCAGGAAGCGACCCAACGGAAGGTGGCAGAAGAGCTGCGGCGGCTACCGATGGTGCTGGCGAAGCCCGGCCCCGACGACTGGCGGCATCAAGATGAGGCCGCCGCCGTCGAGGCCTGACAGCGCTACCGGTCGTGCTTGAGCAGGTACTTGCGCGACAGGACCTTCGTGGACGCGCGGGCGTTCTGGCCGCGGACGTCCATCGTGGTCGAGTCGAGGTCGCGCCAGACGACACCCTCAGCTCCGCGCCCGGGGGCGACGAGGGACTTGAGCATCTCCACCTGGGCGAGGGCTTCGTCGATGGTGGTCGGCTTCACGAAGTCGTAGACGGGGACGGCGACGTCGAGCACGGCCTGCGGCCAGGCGCCACGGGGGATCTCCTGCCCGTCGACGAAGAGCGTGAAAGCGAGGAAGCTGACCTGCTTCTGGTTCAGAGGGTTGCCCTGGATGCCGGGGCCGAACAGCTCGCCCTGCACGGCCGCGTGGTCGCCGAGGCTCCGCAGCAGGTCGTGGAGGCCGAGGTCGTCGGCGGTGAGCCACATGGCCGAGCCAGGCGTCCGCTCGAGGTCGTAGTTGCGCGAGGCGATGCCGTCGACACCGTCGCGGACCCAGACGGTCATCGAGCTGCCATCGACCTTCTCGGTGGCGCCCCAGCGACCGGGGCGGTCGAGGAACTCGGACTTGTTCTGGATGCGCTCCTCATCGGTCTTGCGGATCCACGAGGGGAACGTGCCGCGGGCCTCTCCGTTCAGCTCGGCCGGCAGGGGCGGGTCCCACTCCACGATGCCGAGGACCGCCGTGACGTCGTCGGCACCGACGACCTCGGGGAACTCCGCGAGGGGGAGCGCCAGGCCCTGCGAGTACTGGCCGCGGAGACGTGCGGTCTTGAGGACATGGCCGGTGTTGCCGTCCTGGTCGGTGCGGAGGCCGCGCGGGGCGAGGAAGGCGAAGCGAGGGTCCTCGGTGGGGACGAGTGCGTCGACCTCGATGTACAGGCAGTCGTCACCGGGCTGGAACTCGTCGCGCTTGACGACGACGTCCCATCCGCGGATGCGCGCGCAGACGATGGCGTCGGCGCCTTCGATTTCGCGGATGGACTCGATGGTCTCGATCGTCGCGAGCTTGCGCGACTCGGTCACCTCAGGGAGGGGCGTCGTGATGGTCATGACGGGGTCATGCGCGGCATCACGAAATCCGCAGCTGAACGATGAACCTTTCTGGCCCCATTTCGACCTCGTCGTCGTTGGCGATGCGCCATCCGAGCACGGTCAAGAGCCCGTCGACCTCATCAGCGCAGAGGTTCTGGGCTTCGTCGAAGTCTTCCCGACAGACGTCGGGGCCCATCGATCTCACACAGTGAAGCGAGAACGCATCCGCGTCGGGGTGGAACTCACACCAGAGGGCCGCCCAGGCAGCGCCGGGGAATGCTGCGCTCACCAGCACCTTGATGGCCTCCCTCCCGTCCTTCACCACGTCGGTCACCGCAGCTTCGGCTGCTGCTACGCGGCTGTCGAGGCGCGCTCGGAGGGTCTCAGATGTTGTTGGTGCGGTCATGTCGGTTCCATGCGCGGCACGCGTTGGTCACCGCCCGTCGACCGCCAGCAGAGCCTTGCCCCCTACGAACAGGGCGACGTCACCCTTCTCCACACGCTCGAGCGTCACCAGAACGCCCTCACCACTGACGTTGACGGCGACAGGTCCACCGTCGATCAGTCGCATGGCAGTCTCCTGGTCGATGTCAGCGCCGTACGTCTCCGAGATCCACGGACGCAGGCTCCCCGCGTACTCGCGGTTCGACTGCCCGTAGGCGCTGAAGGTGCAGACGACGAACGTGGCCAGGGACGCTACCAACCCGAGAATCACGACAGTCGGTACGACGATGAGGAAGTCGGTTGACGACGACCTGTGCTCGGCGATCAGGAAGACCGCGACGACGACGACAGTCAGGGCCGCCGCCGCCAGGGCGGGCCAGTAGGCGGAGAGGAGCGAAAGGTTGTCCTCGGTGTAGGAGGACAGGGTTCCGGGGTTGGCGACGGCGAGGAGAGTCATGCCAGCCTCATGCGCGGCGGCTAGAGACCCGGGCCGACTACCGAGACGGCAGCCGACCCGGAGCCCACGTCGGTACGCACGCTTTGGCCGTCTGTCGTCTGCCCTACCGTGGACACATGATGGTGATCTTGATCGACGCGAACGCCCTCGTCAGTCACGCGCGACTGAAAGACGCTATCTGGGAGCGCATGAGGACTGCCATCAGTCGAGGCACCCTCCGCGTAGTCGTCCCGAGGATCGCCGTCGTCGAAGCCCAAGCCCGCGTTCGAGCATCGAGCGCAGCTCTGGCGGAGACCGTTCGTAGATCAGCCGTGCAAGCCTCGCCCGAGGCCAAGGCGCACATTCAGCAAGGCGTGGATCTGATCCGAAGCGACGCTGAGACCTACGAGCTCGGGCCGCAACTGGAAGCGCTGGGAGTGAAGCTGCTTCCGACGGAACGAGTCAGCCACGACGAGCTCGCCGACCGTGCCGTAGGCCGCGTTCGCCCGTTCGACTCCTCTGGAGGCGGCTACCGCGACACACTGCACTGGTTCTCGTTCATGGAACAGCTGAGCGCGGGCCCCGCTCACAGCTACGTCCTGGTCAGCAACGACAACATCTTCTACGCCGGCACCAAGGGACCGGAAATGCTAGAGGCTCACGCCGACCTGATCGAAGAGGCCCGAGGTCGACTGGGTGTCAACGCTGACGCCTCGGTGAACGTCACGTTTGCCCGGAACTTGGGCGAGGTCACGGTCCCGGGTCAGTACGTGGGTGATCCCTTCGAACCCGAGCTCGACGAGCACTTCGCGTCCCAGGTGGCTAACATCGAGAGAGGTCTTGGAGGGGCGCTCTACACGCCCCCGAAGGCCTTCGGGCTGCACGACTGGGACGTAACGGAGCCCGGCTCTGTGTCCGATGCCGAGCTCGTGTCTGCCGTCGGCCGCAAGCTCGACGGGACTACGGACGTCGAGGTGCAGTTCGACGTCCGTGTCCGTGTCGGATACGACCTCACCAGATACGGGACAGTTGAAGGCGAGCCGTTCCCCGAGGTAGAGCGAGACTTTGAAGAGCGAGTCGTCCGTCTCACGGGCAAGGCACTCATCCCCGAAGCTGGCAGCCAGCACCTGACGCTGTCTGGTGCAGAAGCGAGGCCCGACGATCTTGCTCAGTCGACCGCAGGCCCTGACGCGGACCCGTTCGTGAGACTCAAAACCCCCTCGGCCCGCTCGTCCTTGTGGTCGCAGATCTGGCTCGACACCCAGCGAAACGTCGCGCTTTTGACCATCGAGAACGTGGGTGACCGGGCAGTCAAGGACCTCGACCCCGGCAAGATAGCGAGGGGTGCTGCAGCCTCGTCTTGGCTGGCTGCGAACAACGTCAGCTACGACGCGATGATGCGGGAGGCGAGAAGGGCAGGCACCCACGACCCCTTCTTCACGTTGGCCGTTGAGCCCAAGATGTCAGCTCAGTCGCTGGCTGAGGCTCAGCGCGCAGCGACGGATGGGGTTGGAAAGGGGTCAGCTGATGCGATGGCGGCAGCGCAGCGTGCAGCGACGGACGGCGTAGGCGACACGCTGCGGATCTTCCTCAGGGACGAGGCTGCGAAGGGCGCGCAGTCGGGGGAGCCAGAGGGGCCGGACGAAGACACGGCATAGCCGCTGGTGCTCGGCACCCCCAGAAGCCCGGGCCGACTACCGAGACGGCAGCCGACCCGGGCAGGTCACCCCAACGTGCACCCACAGCGAGACGCCGCGCCGCCGCTGCTTCACCAGCGGTGACCCGCACGCGCCGCAGCGCACATCGGGGTGCGCCATCAGCGGACCGTGCCTGCCTGCTCGACAGCTCGGCGGGCCTGGACCAGCGCGTCGTCGTAGCCGTCGAGGAGGGCGTAGTGGACGGCGTCGACTGCGGCGAGGTCGTCGCCGACGTGGCTGGCCGCCTGGTGCCGGGCCCACTGAGCGTCGAAGACGTCCTCTCGGCCGCCGGCGAGGTAGCCCACGACCTGCTCGGCCGGCGGCGGAGCGTTCACCTTCTTGCCCTGACGGTGCCAGGCGAGGACCGAGCCGCCACGCTTGACGATGGTCGGACCGTACGGGTTGTGGAGCTTGCCGTCGATGCGGAACTCCTGGTCGCCGTCGAGGGTCTCGACGGCGGGGCCGCGGTCGTTGTGGAGCTTGCCGTCGCGGAACCGACGAAGGGTGCCCTGCTCGTCGCAGGTGACCTTGTCCCAGCCCCCGCGCGCTGCCGCCTTGTCGACGTCGCCACCGTCCCGGAGGACCTCGGTGTTCGACTCGTCGGCGATCGACTGGGCCTCGGCGAGACGCGCCATTGGGGAGCCTGGGGCAGTTAGCCCGACCTCCGGGGCGCCCTGCGCCTTGTCACAGAACTGGCCAGTCGCTGCTCGTGGGTGCTGCCGCTCCTCGAAGCTGCTCATCGGATCGTCACCCGGATGGTGCGCCCGCCGGCTCGGATGTGCTCGAGGTGGTCCCCGGAGTATGAGCTGAGCTGGGGGACGATGTCCTGCTCGAGCGTGCGCACGGCAGGTGCCTCCTTGTCCCAGCTGAGGTAGTCGTCTCCTGCCCTGACTTCGGACAGGGCGTACCCGCCTCGGCTCTCGATGAACCACGCCTCCGTCGCTTCGGGGAACTCGACGCGGAGGACGTTCTCCGCGTGTGCCGCGGCGGCGGCGTGAAGCGACCGGTCCGCCCGGTCGATCTGCGCCTGCAGCTGCTCGCGGCTCTGGGCTGCGAGGCGCAGGTCTGACGCCGAACGCTCGGCCAGCCGCTCCGGCGTCGGGGGCAGCTCGATGGCGTAGTGGTGGTACGGCTTGTTGACGTGGACGGCGTAGCCCATGTCGACGAGCGCGTCGAGGGTCTTCGTGCCTCCGGCGCGCTGAGCGTCCTGGCCGAAGCCGTAGCGACCTCGTGCGAGGTGGGTGAGGGTGCCGAACTGCTGCAGCCGGCTGAGCGTCTCCTTCTGCGTCCGGGTCAGTACCGGCTTCTCCGGCGCCGCAGCGAGCGAGACCTCCGGGGCGCCCTGCGCCTTGTCGGCGAACTGACCAGTGGCTGCTCGAGGGTGTTCGAGCTCGTCGAACGTGGCGGTCATCGGACCTCCATCGCGTACTCGTGGTTGCGGTGCTCACCGTGACGAGTCGCGTAGGCGCTCAGCGTGTGCCAGTCGCGCAGGATGGCGGAGGTCTCGTTCAGACGGGTCAGACCGGTGTCGCCGATGTTGAGGCCGACGGGCGTTCCGTCCTCGGCTTCGAGACGAACCACGCGTGCCCATCCGCTGCCGTACGAGGACAGGATGATCCGGGCCGTATCGGGCGCGTAGTGCTTCGCGAGGACCTTGAGGTGCGCGGCTGCGAGGACCCGCTCTTCCTCCTCGAGCGCCTTGACGGCCGCGGCCGCGGCGGCCTTGCGGTCGGCGATGTCACGCATCGTCTTCCGCGAACGGCCGATGGTCAGCATCTCCGTCTCAGCCTCGGCGGAACCCAGGGACACCTCGGGTGCGCCCTGGACCTTGTCGGTGAAGGTGCCGGCGGCGGCACGCGGGTGCTCGTGCTCGACGAAGCTCACGCGGTCACCTCCGCGGCGGCGAGGGGGATGACCCGGTAGTCGCCGTAGTTCGACTCGATGTACTCGTCCCGCTCCGGCTCGTCGAGGCCGGTGGGATCCTCGCCGAAGTTCGACAGGAAGGAGGAGATGTTCTCCGGCTGGCGGTCGCCCTCCTCGCGGTCGAAGACGACGGTGTCGCCGACGTAGACGGTCGACAGCCGGTAGCCCTCGTAGTCGTCGTAGCTGCGGAAGGCCAGAGCCTCGGTCGCTCCCGGGTAGAGGGCGGCGATCTCCTCCTGAAGGGCCTCGACGGCGGCCGCGCGGACCTCCTGGTCAGCCTGACGCGCGGCCGCGGCCGCTGCGACGAGACGAAGGCGCGCGGGAGACGGTGCGGTGGCGTCGAGGGAGACCTCGGGGGCGCCCTGCGCCTTCTCGATGAACTGGCCGGCGGCAGCTCGTGGGTGCTCGGCCTCGGTGAATGTGGTCATGACAGCTACGTGTGCGGCGGGGGAGAGGAGGGCGAGACGGGGAGCGGGAAGGGGTGGCCGGCGGTGCGGGGAGCGGGGCGGGGAGCGAGCCGGGGCTACGCCGTGAGGTCGACCTCGTAGGTCCATGGGTGGGTCGGAGTGGTCAGCGGCGTGGTATCGGTGTCGATCATCTCGGCGAAGCGGAGGAGGTCGACTCGAACGTCGTGGGCCGGACCAGAGAAGCCGACAGCATCGAAGTCGAGGATGACATCGCCATCCGCGCCGACCAGCCTCGAGGGGACGAGCTCGTCACTGAACGTGTCCGGCTTGAGCTGCAGGCTCACCGCCGTCGGCGCGAGGTCGAGCGCGCGGAGGCGGAGCGCATCCACGAGCGCTTCCTGTCGACGTGCCTCGAGGGCTTCGATCTGCTCCGTGAGCTCCTTGACGTACGCGGCCGTGGACTGCGTCGTCAGTGCGGGTGCGCCAGTCTCGAAGCGCCACTCCGCGAACTGGCCGCCCGCGTCGCCTTCGTAGAGGCCCGCCCGCCCGTCGACGTCGTCGAAGTCGCGGAAGCTCGCACCGGCCTCCTTGACCAGGGTGGACAGTCGGCTCCGCAGGTCGTCATCGAGCTCGATGGGTTCGGCGCCGTCGTCGGGGTCGCCAGCGTAGGCGTTGTCGAAGAGGACATCGAAGGCTCGGTCGTGCGGCTCAGAAGACGGGTCCCACAGGATGACGCCGGCCTCCGTCGCGCTGGGCACGAGGTCGGAGACGTACTCGCGCATTGCGTCGACGGCTGCGGCTCGCACGACGTTCTCATCGGCTGAGGTTGCTGCCCGGAGCCTTGCCAGCTCGAGGTGCGCGGGGCCTGCTGGCTGGTAGTCGGAAGCGAGGCCCGCCTCCGGTGCGGTCTGGGCCTTCGTCGAGAAGGTCCCGTCGGTGCTGCGCGGGTGCTCGGTCTCGTCGAAGCTCGTCATGCCGACTACGTGTGCGGCTGCCCGCGGGCTACGCCGCGATCGGCTGCGGCTCGCCTTCGGCCGGCGCCGCTGAGGCGTCGGCGGTCCCGTTCTCCCACAGAGCCTCGACGAAGACCCAGTAGTCGTTGCGGATGGCGTAGAGCGACTCGACCAGTGCGTCGAAGGGGCCGGCCTTGTTCGTCTCGAGCGTGCGGCCGGGCCAGTTGACGAGGTCCGCCTCGATGCGGTCCCACAGCGACGACGGCTTCTCCTCGCCCTCGACAGCGCTCGGCCCTTCACCGATGCTGCCGATGGCGAGGAGGGTGATCGTCTGTGCGTCGGATGCGAGGGACTCGTTCGTGATGTTCTCGTCCGCCAGCGCCTCCGAGGCCATGGTGATGAGGTCGTTGCTCAGGACGGCCCACGATGCGGGCACGAGGAGCGCGAGCAGGCTCTCTGCCTCCTCCCGCGACCACTCGAGCTCGCCGTCGGGGCTTGTCATCCCGGCCGTGAGGTCGATGCGGTCCAGGTCAGGGTCGGGCTCGCCCTCGAGCCACTCGGTGATGCGTGCCTGCACGACGGGGTCTTCGGAGTCGAGGCCGACGGTGGAGAGCACGTCGAGCCAGGTTCCGGTCTCCATGTCGTAGAGGCCGGTGACCGTCAGCTCGAGCGCGACACGCACCGCCCAGACGTCGGTGGGCTCGTCGACCTGCGGCTCTCGCAGGCGCTCCGGAAGCCAAAGGAGCGGGTGCCAGAAGGCGCCGGGCTCGGTGTCGATCGGCCACTGCTGACCAGCCGGGCGCTTGGGGATCGGGACGACCACTAGCGGGGAGCTCACGAGGGACTCCTTCGGCAGGTTGGTGTAGTCGCGGGTGAGCTTGAGGCGCTCGGCGATCGTCCATGCCTGCAGGGGGAGGAGCAGCGTCTCACCGGGTGAGGTGAGGAACTGGCGGCGGCGAAGGGCCATTGGGTCGTTCCCAGATCTGTCTGTCGGGCTGGGGACGTGTTCCCCTGCTGTGTCTCGAAGACATGCGGCGGATGGGTCGATGGTCAGCGACGGCCCACCAACTTGACCCCTCGAAGGGCGCTAACCACGAATAACCACGAATTACCAGAGCCTGGTTACACCAAAAACCGCCTTTGACCAGGGGTTCCTATTCGGAATTACCATGAACCACGATTTCGTCGAGAAGTGGATGTATAGAGCCAAGGGATAGAGAGACGTGAAGGTATAGGACCAGCCCCTTAAGTAGTAGTAGTAGAAATCGTGGTTATTTTGGTTAGAGAGAGAGATAAGGGCCTTGGATCCCAGTGACTGGGCGGAAGTTGCTGTAACCAGAGCTCTGGTAATCCGTGGTTATTCGTGGTTAGCGAATGGCTCAAATCGTGCATAAATGCCCGATCTGACGCTTCGAAGAGCCTCGCGGAGCCATCGCGGGGCCTCCGCAGGGCGTGTCTGCTCGTGTCGCTGCACGTTCCAGCGAGCCGCGTCAGAGGTCTAACAAGAACCGTTCTCAGTAACGGGCGTCCGGATGTGGTTCTGAGAAGGGTCTGCCAGGACCTGTTCTCGACACGTACCCGGCGATGGCCGGCGAGTGCAGGCGGATTGGAAGAGCCTCTGGCGTCGTTGCTTCCTCATCTCCACCCACCCCCTCGCAGGAAGGGGAGTCGTCGTGACCTGCCGCGCATGACCTAGGTGTGAATGAAGCAGCCCCCTCCCCTCTCCTGACTGGCGTCGCCTGGTCGGGCACCGACTTGATCGTCACCGACCCCAACCTCATCGACAAGAGGCTCCGCCGAAGTGCGCTCTCCGCCTCGACGTCGAAGTCCATGCGAGGGTGCCTGGTCCGATGGGCTGGCGAGAAGCTACTGCCTCGCGTCAGCGACCCTTTCGCCGTCTCTGAGCTGGGCACCTCCACTCACGCTGTTCTCGAAGACCTCTACAACGCGAACGCGCCCACCCGCACGACGGACCTGTTCGCGGAACTCCGCGACGAGCACTCCAAGAAGCAGTGGAGCTTGGAGCGCTACCAGAGCCTCCCCGACAACCTCGGCCCTGAGGGTGTCCCCGTCGAGTTCAACGAGTGGGTCAAGAACCAGGACCGTTGGAAGAGTGAGGTCGACCGCCTCGGGCTCCGCACCTTCGAGATCGAGGACCCCCGCGAGACGGTGGTCTACAAGACGGAGCTGCCGTTCGATGGTGTGACCATCGCCGGCGGTGTCCCTGCCATGGGCTACATCGACCGCGTCGACATCGAGATCGTCCGCGGCGAGGAGCGGTTCGTCGTCGTCGACCTCAAGACCGGCAAGCAGAAGTCGGCCTTCGACCTGAACCGCTACGGCGACGACCACGGCGACCAGATCCGCATCTACTACGACGCCATCCGCGCGCTGCTCGGAGTGGCACCGGCCGCGGGGCGCATCCACTACACGCAGTTCGGCACCTCCCGAGAGATCCCCCTGACCGAGCTCGCCCTCGAGAAGACCCGCAAGGACTTCCGCGCCGCCTGGGACATCCACAACCGCGTCACGGAGAACGGCCGCTTCCCCGCGAAGACCGGTCCGCTGTGTGGCTGGTGCCCGCTCGTCAACGCCTGCCCTGCGGCGGCCGCCGCAGGCAAGAAGGCCTCCGACAAGCTCGACACCCCGCCTGCCACCGCCGTCGCGCTGGGCATCCCCACCGTTCGGACCGATGCCATCGCCATGGGCTCCAAGGAGCCCTACGCTCCCGCGCCGGCACCGCTCGTCACGGCTGCCACCGCAGCCCGAAGCATCGCCGCCGCACCCGCGTCGCCCCCTGTCGCTCCGACCGCCGAGGTCGCCCCGGCCGACCCGTTCGCCGCCTCGGCGCCCGCCCCGGCGCCCATCGTCGCCCCGGCTCCTGCCGTCGCGCCCGTCATCGCCTTCCCCGTCGCCGCTGCACAGGGTGCCGCGCATGGTGCTGGTGACAACGCAGACCCGAACGGAACAGGAACCCCCACCGTGACCAACGAACAGCCCCTCTTCTCCGAGGGCAAGCCCTGGGAGCCGACCATCAACGGGCGCCTGAACGGCGCCTCCTACTCGGCCATGGGCGTCATCGGACTGACCCAGGTCGCCGGCGAGCTCCTCGTCGAGGCCGGGCGCCCCCTCAACGGGCAGACCCTCGACCAGCTCACCGACCTCCTGGCTGAGGTCATCGTCACCGTGCAGAAGAGCGTGCGAAACGGAGACTTCGACTGGGACGCCGGCATCAACACCCGTATCCGCGGCGCGCTCCGCACCACGATCGAGACGCTGCCCCTCCCGTGGGACGCGACGACCGAGGATGCCTGGGTCGAGTGGAAGGCGAAGGCCATCAAGCGGACCCGAGTGTTCGTCGTCCGCGCCATCCGCCTCTACAACCTCGGCGACACCGTCACCGCGACGAGCTTCTCGGCGCTCCTCCCCGTCGGAGTCGCGGCATCCGCTCCGGTCGCCGCCCCGGTGGCGAGCCCGTCGGTGGTCGCCGCCGCCACGCCCATCGGTGTGCCCCGCGTCGCCCAGCCGGCGTAGCAGCCCGGCGGCCAGGCCCACGGTCTGGCCGCCCCACAGATCCCCCTCAGAAGAAGAAGCCGCCACGCGGCACCAACGAAAGGCATCACCCATGGACGCATCCACCAAGAGCAGCATCATCGTCGCCGCCATGACGGCCGCCGGCCCCGTCGGCGACGACGCGGAGATGTGGGAGGCGCTCGTCCTCCGCAACGTGCGCAACATCACCGCGACCCTCTCGGACACCGACTCGAACTTCGGCCGTGCCGTCGACGAGATCGAGGGCGCCAGCAAGTACGTCGCCGTCATCTCCCTCGTGAAGAAGGAGCAGAAGAGCACCCGTGGCCTCGTCTACCTGCAGCCCGTCCCGCGCATCGAGGGCGGTGTCACGCCGGCGCCGGCGTACACGTTCGAGCAGGTGCTGGCGATCCACGAGCAGCAGACCGCGCAGCGCGCCGCCGGCAAGAAGCCCGACGACCTGCCCGACGGCCTCGAGGTCATCCGCACCGACCGCACCGACACCGGCAAGGACGGCCTGCTCATGGCCAAGGAGCTGACGAGCCTCGTCGGCCACCGCATCCTCGTCCACAAGGTCATGGAGACGTCGGCCAAGAACGAGAAGATCAAGGTGCGCGTCATCAAGCACGCGAAGGACCTCGGCCGGTACGAGAGCTACGCGCTCCCCGCCCCGGCCGCGGCACCCGTCGCCGCGTAGGCCGCAGTCCTCGATGGGCCCCAGTGAGTTCGCTCACTGGGGCCCATCGTCGTTCCCCAGCCGTCGCCGCCGCCGCCGCACAGAAGAGGCATGAGACGACAGCCCATCAAGCGAGCCCTCGTGCTCGGCCTCTCCACCGCGGCGCTCGGCGCCGCCGTCGCGGGCGGCCTCATCGGAGCCGAGGTGAACGGGGCTCTCGCCGACGGCGGCAAAGAAGCAGCAGCCTCGCTCAGGGCGGCCGCCGATGTGCACCTCACAATCGCAACGGCCGCTGAGGGAGAGGCTGAGAAGGCTCGGGCTGCGGCAGGTGCCGCCACAGGCCGCGTGCTCGACACGGCGGCTGTCGACGCCGTGCTGTCGGCAGCTGACGACGTAGACGCCTCAGCCATCGCGCTCCGAGCTCGCGTCACGGAAGCCGCCAAGATCGCAGCCGGCCCCGCCGCCGTTGACGACTGGAAGTGGTCCGAGCTCAGGGAGGCTACGACCAAGGCCCAGGCCTTCACCCTGGACGACGAACGGACCCGCTCTCAGACTGCCGGCACGTCTCTCGCCTCGTCCCTCGTCACGCTGACCGAGGCCACCGCCGCCTGGGAGGCGGAGCAGGCTCGTCTCGCCGCTGAGAAGGCTGAGCGGGAGCGTCTCGCCGCTGAGACAGCCGAACGCGAGCGTGCCGCTGCGGAGAGGAAGGCCTCGGAACAGGCGGCGGCCGTTCGAGCGAAGCCGGCCCCATCCGCACCGAGCGGTAGCCGCTCCCCGAGCGCGGCCCCGTCGCGGGGTGCGCAGCCCGCGCCCAGCGCGCAGGCACCGGCACCGGCGAGCAAGCGCGCGATCGCCGATGGGGTCTTCGCCCGCTTCGGCTTCTCGAACGTCGTCTACGACAGCGGCGCAAGCCAGGGCCACTACGGGGCGACTGACCTCGACAACCAGGTCATCTACCTGCAGCTGAGTCTCATCCCCACCGACCGGGTCGCGTCAGTGGCCATCCACGAGTTCATGCACATCCTCCAAGCCCGAGAGATCGGCGGCTACAACGCCACCGTCGCGCACTTCGGCAGCGTCCGGGCGATGGAGCTCGACGCAGACCGCCGAGCTCGAGCGAACGGCGCCACCTGGACCCATTACCGCTGAGCCGCGCATGGACCAGACGAAGACCCTCAGATGACAGGACCCCCATGCACCTCTACGACTCCCGCACCGGTAAGCCCATCCGCCCCGCTGCCGACAAGCTTCGCTGGGCCGAAGGCGACGTCCGGTACGACGAGCGCCACCTGGACGAGGCGACGGCGTACGATGAGCTGACGTTCTGGGGCAAGTCCCGTGCGAGCTTCTGGACCATGTGGGTCTCGGGCGCGGTCGCCATCGGGTTCGGACTCCTGCAGCTTCGTGACGTGTGGGCCCAGCCCGGCGACAGCGAGGGCGCATGGCTCGGCCTCGCCGTCTTCGCCATCATCAGCGTTCTCGCCGCCGTGTGCGTCCTCGAGAAAATCAGCGACCACCGAACCGGAGCAGCCGCGGCTGTCCGCTACCAGCAAGGCCAGTACGACTCGGCGGTGAAGCGCGCCTCCCGCCTCAAGGTCGAGGCGGAAGCTGAACTCGCCGCGGAGCACGCAGAGCAGGAGCGCCTCCGGAACGCGCCCACCGCAGAGCAGATGCTCAGCCTGTTCCTCACCACTGCAGCTCGCGACACCACCGCCATCAACGACGAGGCGCCCACCTGGGCTCGAGCCCTCGCCGACACCTACAGCGACGAGGCGTGGACGGACCTGGCCAAGCGTCAGGGGTGGGACGCGGACCTCGCCAGGAAGATTCGCTCGACTGCGCCGCCCGTCAAGCCCGCGCCGAAGGAGCTCGATTCCGAAGACGTGCAGATGGTCGGGTGGGCCGGCTGATGCGCGCAACACCAGGCGGACTCTGGTCATCGGGCTCCGGCCGCTTCGCTCGCGGGCCCGCTGCGTGCGTCATGGCGGCGTCGGCCCTCCTCATCATCTCGACCACCGTGCCGGCCGCCGCGTTCGCCTCCACCACGACACCGGATGGCAGCTACGTCAGCGGCGTCGTCCGCGAAGCGACCTTCGGCAGCGGCGCCCAGACCTACGTTGTCACCGCCGCCAGCGCCGTCGACGTCTCCCGCGACAGCTACGGCATCACCGACCCGCCGCTTCCGCCGCCCCCGCCCGTCATGGTCGCGGGAACGGGCGAGGACGGCCGCGACTACGCCTACAACGCCGCTGCCGCCGGCGCAGTCCAGTGGCCGTTCCCTGAGGGCTCACCCATCTCTTCCGGCTTCGGAGCACGACAGGTCGCCAACTGCGGCTTCTGCTCCACCTTCCACCAGGGCCTCGACTTCGTTCCCGGGTCCGGGACGCAGATCCACGCGATCGCGGCCGGCACGGTGAAGACCGTCAGCGGCCCCGGCGGAGCGTTCGGCTACCACGCAGAGGTCGAGCACGTCATTGACGGCCAAAAGATCGTCTCCACCTACTCGCACATGCAGGCCGGCTCGGTCACCGTGAAGGTCGGCGACACGCTCGCCGCGGGCGACGTCGTCGGCAAGGTCGGCAGCACCGGCAACTCCACCGGAGCGCACCTGCACTTCGAGGTGCACGTCGGTGGCGTCCCCGTCGACCCGATGATGTGGATGCTCGCTCACGCGGCATGACGCCACCAGGGCCCGACGTGCCGCGCATGGCACCGGCATGGAAGAGTCCTCGCACCTCGTCGCCGTCCGCTTCGGTGGCCCGTCCATCCCGTTCGGCACCGCCCGCCGAGTGACCTTCACCGGCTCCACCCAAGTGCGCATCGCCTCCGCGAGCTTCGACACTGCTGCGGACCGGGCGGCCCTCGCCGCTGACCTCTCGTCGACCGGATGGACGACGGAGGAAGTCGCGTCGGCGGAAGCGATGCACACTCGCGCCGGCGAGCTCTACATCGCCCTCGTCGTCGAAGCCTCCGAAGACGGTCCTGTGTCGATCGACTTGGACGAGGTCGTGCTGGCCCTGCCCGTAGACGGTGCACGACTCCGCCGTCTGGACTCTCTCGCCCGCGGGGAGAGGTTCCTGTCCCGGCACGGACGCGTGGCCACCGTGTCGAAGCTCGGCACCGGCAGCTACATCAGCACGGTCGACCCCGACGGGGAGGAGACGCTCATGGCGGTCCTCCGCGGCGAGGTCGTCCCGGTGCTGCCGGCTGCCTAGAAGTCGGACACGACGCCGCGGGTCGCCACACGGCGCCCGGCACCGGAGCCGAACTCAGACTCGAAGTCGTCCACCGCGATGACGCTCACCGGCTCGACGGCGAAATCGTCGAGAGCCAGAGGAGCGACCGCAGGCGCAGGCGCAGGCGCAGGCGCAGGTGCACTCGTCGGGATGACCGGTGCGACAGCGACGTCGACGTCGGCGACCGCGGCGGTCGCCGGTCGTCGCTCGAGCCAGGCCAGGGCGTCGTTCCATGCAGCCTTCGTCAGGCCAACCGTCTTCTCGGGCACGATGAAGTGCACGTCGAAGCCGAGGTCTTCGAAGACCTCCTCGGCGAGCTCGCGCCACGTCAGGCCCATGTCACCCTCGTCCTCGAGGTGGTCGTCCATCCACACCGCGCGGCTCATGCCGAGCTTCGTCATGTAGCTGACGACGGCGTTGAGCTTCCACCAGCCGTAGCTGTCGCCGGCGGACTTATCGAGCCACGGGAGGTCACCGCGGCCGATGAGGTCGGCGAACGCCGGGTTGGCGTTCTTCTGCCAGTCGGTCAGCCATGCCAGGTGGGCGGGTGCGGCGCCGAGGGCGCGGCCCATGTCGGGGGAGACGGCGGTGCCGTCGAAGCCCCAGGCCGTGCGGAGCTCGACGGGGCCCCACGCGGGGTCGGTCGTGGCCGAGTTGACGGGCGAGAAGACTCCGTCGACGTCGATGATGACGACGTTCTCCTCGTGTGCGTTCGTCTGGTCGAACACCGGGGCCTGGTCCGGCTCGCCCACCTCCTCGAACATCGACGCGTCGAACAGGTCGATGGCGGGCGTCACCGGCTCAGCGTACGAGTCGTCGTCGTCGTCCTGCTCGAGTTCGGCGAGCAGCTGCTCGTCCGTGGCCGGGGCGGCCGCGGTGGTGTCGCCGAGCTCGGCCTCGAGGAGAGCGTCGAAGTCGATGTCGACCTCCATCTCGCCGAGGTCCTCGACGACGACCTGCTCCTCGGCCGGCTTCGGCTTGGTGATGTCGCGAAAGCCCGTCGTCGGCGCCGCGGCCTTCGGGGCGAGCTCGGCGAGGTTGATGATGTCGGCCTCCGGCAGGGGCTCCCGACGCTCGGCGAGCATGCGAGCGAAGGTGTCCTGCGACGGCTCGAACCAGACCTGGATGACCTCGGCGACACCGGCGCTGGTCTCCCAGAGGCCGCGGCCGCGGGGGACGAAGTCTCCCAGGGGAGGGGCGTCGATGGCGTTCTTGAGGGCGGACTGCCGCTCACCGAACGTTGCGTTGCCCATCAGCATGCGGGAGAGGTTGGTCTTGAGGTCGCCGGCGCCGGGGATGGTGTCGAGCATCTTGGCGCTGAGCTTCTGGGTGGCGAGCACGAGGGTGACGCCGGCGGAGCGGGCCTCGCGGGCGATCTTGCCGGTCAGGGTGCCGATGCGGGCCTTCGAGGCGTTCGCGGTCAGCTGCGCCTGGCGCTCCTCTTCGACGTCGGGGTCCTCGGAGGGCGTCTTGGAGACCGGGTCCGGCTGCATCAGCGAGGTGAACTCGTCCATGATGAGGTAGATGTGCTTCGGTCGGACCTCCTCGGGGAGGTCGCGGTAGGAGCCGACCTGGTACTTCATGTTGAGGGCCTTGCGTCGCTGGACCTCCTTGTAGACGTGCTTCATCAGCGCGTCGGACTCGTCGACGGTCGCGGCGAACGCTCGCGCGTACGGCTTCACGAAGCCGAAGTCGGCGCCGCCCTTGGTCGGGTCGACGATGTAGATCTCCGCGCCCTGCACCGCGGCCGGGTAGATGAACACCTGCAGGGCGACGGACTTTCCACCACCGGATGCGCCGGCGATGAGGACGTGGGCGTCGATCTTGGCGTCGTAGGCGCAGGCCTTGCCCTCGACGTTGGTGGAGAACGGGAGGACTCCGGAGACGCTGTCGACGTAGTCGTAGTCGACGCCTGCCTTCTCCGGCAGCGGGTGGGTCTTGCAGACGAGGATGCGGGCGGAGTCCGCCCCGTCGACGCCGGCGCGGACGTCGATGAAGGCGTTCTTCGTGGAGGCGCCGAGCGCGGCGGAGGCAGCCTTGACGACCTCCTTCGTCAGCGGTGCCGGGAGGGAGAAGTCGATGACCTGGACCTGCTTGTTGTCCGGCAGCACGTCGGTGCGGATGAGGCTGGGGAGGGCGCCGCCGTCACCGATGACCTTGGTGACGAGGAAGGCCTGCTCCCAGTCGAGGCTGGTGACGTAGTCCTGGTTCGAGAGTCGGCGGTTGGTCTTGGCGAAGACGAAGCCGTGGCCGGAGGGGTCGGCACCGGAGACGATGGTGACGACGCCGTCGGCGCCGGCGGCCACGCGGAGCCAGCCGCTGCTGAGGGACTGGCGGATCTTCTGCGCCTGGTTGCGGACCTCTGCGATGGTGACGCCGCCGTAGAGCTTGAGCTGGATCTTCCACATGTGCCCCTTCGACGTCTTGTCGGTCATCGGGGTGACACTGATGACCTCGGGTCGGGCGAGCTTGGCGAAGTCGAAGGCGCGGTTGATGAGCCCGCCGAGGAGCCAGCCGGCGGCCTTGTTGTTCTCCGACGGGATGACGGCGTCGGGGGTGGAGGGGAGTTCCTGGTCGGACCAGTGGATGGCGATCGCCTGGTTGTGTCGGCCGCCGGGCTTGACGCCGCCGATGCCGGAGATACCGGTGACGCTGACGAACGGCGCTGCCTTGAGGGTGGTGGCGAGGGCTGGCTCCATGCGGGTCGGGGCCTGGATGAACTCGAGGATGGACACACCCTGCGGGACGACGAACGGCTGGCACTCGATGGTGGCGCGGCGGCTGCCGTTCGGGCCGATGGGCAGGCGGGCGGTTGCGTAGACCTCGTGCTGGACGAAGGGCTGACGTGCTGCCTGCTTGAGGACGTCCTGCCACCGGAGTGACCAGCGCGCTTCGACGGCCATCTCCCGGAAATGCTTGGCGAGGCCGGTGTCGGTGAACTCGGGCTCGCCGTCGGTGAGTGCGCCGAAGTAGACGGCACCGTTCCCGGGGTCGACGATGCACTCCACGCCGAGCTGGGAGCCGATGGCGGCGCCGTAGCTGCGGAGGCCGGCGAGCCCGCCGGGGATGTCGGCGACGGACCACTGGGTAGCCCAGGCGCCGGGGATGGCAGGTGCGGGCTTCGCCTCGGCGTCGTCGGAGCCGGTCTCGTCCTCGCCGTCTTCGTCGTCCCAGTCGATGTCGTCGTCGAGGTCGTCGGTGACCGCAGCCTTGGCGATGTCGACGGTCTGCATGAGGAGCAGTCGGCCGAGCTTGGCGCCGTCGGTGACGACCCACGCCATGGCGGACGCTGCGGCGAGCTCGACGAGCTTCGGGTCGACGTCCTTCTGCGACAGGTCGGGCAGCTCGCCGGTGAGCCAGGTGACGATGCGGACGCGCAGCGGGTGTGCGGTGCCGACCTTCGGCTGTCCCTGTGCGTCGACGTCGGGGACATCGAGCATGGCGACGCGGACGCCGGAGCCGAGCTGGATGGCCACGAGCGGGGCGAGCTTGAACAGCCCGGCGGCCGCTCCTGCGGAGGCGGAGGCTTCGAATGTGTCGACCACGACGACGTCGTCGATGCGGTCGTGCTCGAGCAGGCGGGGCGGCTGGTCGAGCTTCATCTCGGAGGACACCCAGCGCGGCTTCCATTCGGCGCGCGTCGCGACGAGCTCGCGCCATTCGGCAAGAGCCTGCGTGCGGAGCGCGGCGTGGAGGATGCCACCGGCGGTGACGAGCATGAGGGCCAGGCTCAGCTGCCACAGCTGGACGGGGAGGACGTAGTTCCACAGCTCGAAGCGTTGGGAGACGATGCCGAAGGCGAGGTTGATGACCGCGCCGCCGATCACCGCTCCGACGACGGCGCCGATGGCGGCGCCACGACGCTCGGGGTTGAGGGCGCTCGTCATCAGGTGCTCGATGCCGGTGGCAGGTGCCTGGTCGTCGGGTGCTGCGTTGTTGCGGATGGCGTAGGCGAGGCCGGCGACGAGGACGTAGACGGTGGCCGCGTTGAGGAGGCGTCCCTGGTCACCGAACTCTGGTGTCGGGACGGCGGCTGCGAGCACGGCGAGGCCGACGGCGACCCAGGTGCTGAACTGGGTGGAGATCTCGGAGACGTGGTACTTGGCGGCGAAGCTGACGCCGGGGACCTTGGACTGCTCGAGGAGGGCGATGGGGCGGGCGCGCTTGTTGATCCAGAGCGGGAACCAGCCGCGGTTCGGCATGATGAGCGACCACCGGAGGCTGTTCCACATCCGGTACCGCAGCTGCTGCTTCTCCTCGCCGGGCCCGGCGGGCCAGACACGGCCGGTCTTCTCCTTGTAGCCGGTCATCACCGGCGGGCTGGCCATCCACCCGGCGACGATGAAGCCGAGCCAGATGAGAGCGAGTCCGGGGTAGCCGTACCAGGTGGCGACTCCGGCCGCGGCGAAGGAGCCCAGCGCCACGAGAGGTGCGACGTTGGGCTGCGGGTCGGGGGTCTTCGCGGCCATGAGGTGTGTCCTTCTGCTGGTGCTACTTGGTCAGTCGTGCGAGGGCGGTGAGGATGGTCGGGTCTGCGGGTCGACTGCCGAACAGGCGGCCGGCGCGTCCGACGGTGAGGGCGTTCCCGTCGACGGTCTTCGGGTTGCCGGCGGCGGCGAGCAGGAGCGTGTTGTGCCGCTTCCGTCCGGTGGGCCAGATGATGAGGCCGAGGCGGATGTCGGCCTCGGGGATGCCGAGGTGCTTGGCGTAGGCGGTGCGCGCCATCAGCAGGGTCCGCTTCTCGGCGGGGTACGACGTGCCGCCCTTGCCTTCGACGACGAACCGCTTGAGGCCGCGGAAGGTCTTGCCGGCGAGCGTCCAGTAGATGGCGCCAGCCCAGGCCTTGGTGTCGATGACGGTGACGGTCCGGCCGCTGACGACGACGTGGTCGACGTTGGCGCGGACCCCGGGGAGAGGGATGCTGAGGTCGTGGAGGACGCTCGGGCCGCCCGGTCGGGCGGCGAGCTTGTTGAGGATGGCGGCGCTCTTGCGCTCACCCTCGGCGCCGACGCGGGCGACGCTGGCGTTCGCGGCGAAGGTGCTGCCGGCGCCGGCGAGGCTGCCGCCGGCGGTTCCGATGACCTGGCCGGGGATGCGGGTGCTCACGGCGCCCTAGCCGACGAAGGTGGAGACGATGGCCCAGACGGCAATCGCCCCGACGATGCCGACGCAGGTCCAGAAGCCGGCGGGGCTCTTGAGGAACGCCTCGATGCGCTCTTGGTCGAAGTTCTGCTTGTTGTCGCTCATGCCCTAGAGACATGCGGCGAGAGTGGGCGATTCTCAGGGCTCGGGAGGGGATTCTCCCGACAGTCCTCGCTAGGTCAGGTCGAGAGGAAGCTGCGCGGCCATCTCGTCGGTGAAGAGCCACCCGGTCCGCGACCATCCACCACCTGCGACGTAGTGGAGTGCCTCATGGTCTCGCCAGGAGGAGCCGACCCAGATGTCTGTCAGGCCGGCGGGCAGCTCGAGAGGGCTGCTCGGCAGCGGGTAGTCGTCGTTTCGGGATGCCTTCGTCGCGGAAAAGTGGCTGCGGATGGTCGTCCACACGAAGGCGTGAGCGGGACCGATGCCACCGGTGTGGGCGAGGAGTTTCGCGGCGACGTCGGGGGCGCTCGACAGGGTGTCGGTGACGAATCGGTTCAGGTCGCCGGGCCGATCCCAGCTGTTGAACCCCTCGGCCAGGATGGCGACTCCGGGGCGGTCCGGGGTGGACGGCTCGGCGGCTGTGATGCCAAGCATGCGGAGGGCGTCGGGAAAGCCCCGCTCGTGCTGCGAGTAGGACCGGTAGGGAAGTGCCGCGAGGAAGCCGGGGAGCACTGCTGGAAGGCGCTTGATGCGAGCGTTGTGGGCTACCTGGATCATCCACGACGATTGGCCAGCGGGGAGGGCGATGAAGTGTTCGAGCTTGTCGAGCTCGCTCCACAGGGCCGTGTACTTTCCGTCGGTGTCAGAGATGACCTCGAGGGGGATGTCGCCATCAGAACTGCGGATGAGCGCATCGGGCATGCTGTTCCGCTTGGCGTGCACGCCTTCGTACCGCTCGACGGGGACACCGAGGACGTCTGACACGATGCGCCGTGCTGCAACTTCGTTCGGTCGTTCGCCGTTCGGCAGCCGGGTCATCCTGCAACGGTAGAGCCGGCCGCCGACATCGGTCGCAGCTCAGCCTGCGGTGCGCATCCGCTTCGGCGGCTTGGTGTCGGCGACGAACCCGAAGGCCTTCCCGAACTCCCTCGTCCCCGGCGACAGCTCAGGCCGTGCGATCTCCGGCACGGGAATCGCCTCGTAGCCCGACTCGTGCAGCTGTGTCTCCCACAGGTCGGGTGTCGGCTGCCCGTCGCGGAGCCAGTGCGGGGTGCTGCGGAGCATTGCCATGTTCGTCAGTGCCGCCTGGGCCCAGTCGCCGTCGGGTGCAAAGGGGAGCTGGTCTTCGTCGAGGAGGGACACGCGCTCCCAGAGCTGGTCGGCAGGTCCGGTCGGCCGGTTGCCGGTCAGCTCGAAGAAGGCGGGCGAGACGGCGCCGGGCTCGGGGAACCACTCTCGCCACTCGGCGATCGCCATGCGGGAGGCGACCCGGTCGAAGGTGAGGCCGGGGGTCTCGCGGACGGCCTGGCGGATGAGCTTGTAGACCTCGCTGCGGACGCGGTTGCCACCGCCGGCGGTCCGTCGGTCCTGGTCGACGATGACGAAGACGACGGCTAGGCCGGACTCGCTCATCCGGCGGGAGGCGATGACCTCGGCCCAGTGCTTGACCTTGAGCTCGAGTGCGCGCCCGGCGTTGGCGGTGACTTCGACGGCGAGGCGTGCACCGTCGCGTCGGATGACGGTCATGTCGGCGGCTCGGGTGTAGCCGGCACCACGGCTCTTGAGGCCGAGGCCGGTGTGGGCGAGGAGGTCGAGGAGGGAGAGCTTTTCGCCGACGACGGTCCCGATGTCGCAGAGTTCGGCGATGCGGAGGGCGAGCTCGGCGGTGATGACGTTGTGCCGGTCGTGGCCGCCACCGCCGACGCGGTTCTTGACACCGCCAGTGGTGGAGAGCCACTCGGCGTAGGTGAGGTTCGGGGCGACCTTACGGTCGAAGGTGCTTCCGCTGTTGCAGCGGTAGAGCGCGCCTCGTTCAGTGCCGCGGGTCGTGTAGAGGACGTTGGAGAAGATGCCGACGTCGACGAGCTCGGTGGTGAAGAGGTCGGTCATCGTGCGGGACTTCCCCTTCGCGAGGTGGGTGATGCCGGTGAAGGCGGACAGCTGCTCGCCGGTCGCTGCGCGCCACGAGTCGAGGACGGAGAGGACGTTCAGGTGGGTGGGGAGCTTCGCGGTGTCTTCGACGTTGGCGGTCGCCGCGTCCGGGTCGGCGCGGAGGTGTGCGGGGAGCCGGCCGATGCCGGCTTCGACCTGAGCCTTGGCGGAGCGGTAGTCGATCCACGAGGCCTTGGACCCGACGGGCCAGACGTCTGAGTAGAACGGGTCGATGCGGCGGCCGATGCGGACGGTGTCGTCCGGGCATGCGGATGGGACGTTCTCGAAGGCGAGCAGCGGCCCTTCGATGGTGAGGGCGGGCGCGATGTCGCCGGCGCCGGCGGGGGCCTGCTTCGACGTGCGTGTGGGGGTGATGGGGTTCGTCATCAGGCGATGTCCGTCGGTCCTACGTGCTTCTGGATGTGGGTGTACGACTCCATGATCGACTCGAAGTTCGTCAGCTTGACGGTGAACGGCGACTGTCGGATCCCGTTGATGCGGGTCCGGACGATGGCTTCGTAGCGGGGGAGGTTGGCGACGTCAGCGGTCGTCCAGGTGCTGCCGTCGGCGGCGAGGTCGGCGACGATCTCGCTCATGACCTTGGGCACGTCCTGCGTGTACGACAGGACGGTGCCGAAGCCGAGGACGGACTCGCGGACGCGCTGGTCGAGCTGGCCGGAGCGCTGGGTGGCGAAGACGGGGATGACGCCGTAGCTGCGCCCCTTGTCCTTGAACCACTCGATGACTTCGGAGGAGCTGCCCGCGATCTCGCTGAGCTCGTCGGCGAAGATGCTGACGCGGCGGCCCTCTTCCTCCCAGGTGGAGCAGTTGCGCTGGATGGCGTCGTAGAGCGTGTACGTGAGCATCGCGGACATGTCGTCCTTGAGCTGCCCGTCGACCTGCAGGCCGGTCAGCGAGGAGCCGACGTTGACGACGACGCCCCAGTGGTTGTTGAGCACGTCGTCCCAGCTGACCTTGTTGGGGCGGGCCCACCAGCTCTCGGCGGCCAGGAGTGCTGCGGCCTTGTTGCGCGGCGCCTCGGTCGCGGACTTCCGCTGCGACGGCGTGACGCCGGCGCCGAAGAGGGTTGCGAGCTCGCGTGCAGCGAGACCCAGGTCGTCCTCTTCGCTGGCACCGACGCGGACCGCCTCGGAGATGATGGCGGAACCGAGCGCGACCGCGGCCTCGTCTCCGTAGCCGCCGAGGAGGATGTTGACGTAGTAGAACGGCGACGCGCCCTGACGGAGGCCGGGTACCTGTGCGGTGATGGCGGGCCCGGCGACGAGTGCGGCGGTGAAGACGCGCGTCAGCATGTTGAACGAGTGCGCACCGATGCTGGTCTCGCCCCAGACGTACTTCATCGCGTTGACGATGCTGCGAGCTTGGTGGGTGAGGGTGCCGACGCGGGGGAACATGTCGATCGCCGGGGTGTTCGCGTCAGACAGGTCGGAGAGGCCGACGGAGTCACCGACCTTGGCTGCGAGCTCGTGGTATCGCTGCGCGCCGTTGCCCTTCGTCTCGAGGGCGATGATGCTGTTGCGGGTGCCGGGGAAACCGTCGATGCCGGACGGCTCCGCGCGCTCCATCGAGAACCACGTCCAGATGTTGCGGAGGGCGACGGACTTGCCAGACCCGGGCACGCCGAGGAACATGACGCCCTGCCACAGATCGCGGGCGGACAGGGCGACCCACGCGCCGCCGGACGCACCGATGCGCGGGCCGATGATGCTGGTCATGACGGCGGGCGCTGCGCGCACTGCGGTCGACTGCTCGCCCGAGGCGCTGCCGGCGTGGGGCGCGACGAGGCTGACGGGGATCTCCTGGCCGACGAGGAACGCGCGGTCGTCGAAGGCGTATCCACCGCCGCGCGCGGGGACGATGCTGCCGTCGTCGCGGCGCTTCTCCTTGACGGGCTTCGCCGGTCGTACGCCGAGCTGGCGGGAGACGGGGAGGTGGTGGTGGGCGAGGCCCTCGCGCAGCTTCTCGTGGGTGAGCTTGATGCGCCCTGCGATGGTGCCTGCGCCCAGCGCCACGGCGGCGGCCGCGGCGCCGAACGCGCACACGGGTGCCATAAACGGGAGGTCCAGGTCCGGCACGCCGACCATCGCTGCACCGGCAGCACCGAGGACCGCGGTCGCGGCGAAGAACGGGGTGGCGTCCTTGGTGCGAGACGACGTTCCGTGCTCGGTCGCCATGTCGAAGCCGGGCATGGCAGCGCTGGCTTCGCGCAGCAGCTGTGCGGCGTCGTGCGCGTCGTCGGCGCCGGCGTAGAACGTCGCGACGAGGGCCTCCGATCGGCGCGAGTGGTACTGCGGGTTGTTGGTGTTCATCTGCGACTCGAGCCACGTCAGCTGCCACCGTCGCTCCTTCTGCGTCGGCTTCCTGAGCGCCACAGCGACCCACTGGCCGGGGCGCATCGAGATGGCGAGTGCCCGGCTCACCGCGGCCGGGTCGGTGCCCTGCTGCGTGTCGCGGGAGATGAGCGCCGGCTGCTTCTCGGTCTTCATCCACACGACGTGCTGCGCGTCGTCGAGAACGGGGAGTTCGTCGACGCGGTCGGCGCGCGCTGCGACGGCGTGCGCGAGGTGTAGCGCGCTCTGTCCGGCGTTGCTGGACTCGGGCGTGAGGAGGTAGTGCTGCAGTCCGCTGTCGTCGCGGGTGGTGAGCAGGATGGTGCCGGGTACGACGGACGAGGAGAACACGCCGGCGGCCGTGATGAACGCCATTGGGTTCGGGTCGAGTGTGCCGCTGCGCGTCAGTTTCCACGCCTGCATGGGGGTTTCTCGTCGGCTCATGACAGAGAGACATGCGGCGATTCGCCGGGCGTCTGCGCGCGCACGCGCGGCGGCCGACAGCGGTGCGCGCGCGTCATGCGGGGTCCGCAGGTGCGCGTCGAAGTGGCCCTCGAGGTGCGCGTCATGTTCGTCGTGGAGGTGCGCGCTCGACCGCACGCACGCATCGTGCGCCCATCTCGCTACTGCGCAGGAATCGTGCGTGGCGTCTCGACGCGAGGCCTGAACGGGCTCGATCTCCCGAAACTTCATGAGTATCGCCCAGAACGTCGCATATCGCCGCCGCCGCGCCACCTGCACTTTCAACTGCTTCGCACTTGACCCTCGTTCCGGCGCCCTCTTCCGGTCCACTCCGCTCCCCGTCAGACTTCCCGCTGCGCGAGAAGCGTCTCCGCCCCGCCGAACGCTGGCGCGTGCGTCACGGCTGCGATTCCCTCAGCTCACTCGTTCGCTGCTGGAACCCACCTGCCGGTGGGCGGGTACTTCGCTGCCGTGTGCAGCTCAGGGGCTGGTTGACGCTGTGAGCGTCTGCCTCGCCTGGCACGCCACACCACTTCGTGATGCGTCGGGAACCGCCCTCCTTGTGCGCGCAGCGTGCGTGCTCGTCGTCACCCCTGCCGGGGGCCTCTCCGATGGCTGGTTCATGCGCACCGGGTCTGCTTCTTCCGGGACCGGTCCGTCACCCGCATCGCTCCACCGTCCCGGCAGACGACCCGCAGCCTGTTCGCACTCACCCGGCCATGAGGAAGCCCCCGGCAGGGAGCCACCTCGACACCGGTTCGATACCCGCAACGCCCCGCCGTCCCGGTGACCGGAACGACACGAAGCTCCGGCAGGTGCGGCACCGGCACGCACAGGCCAGACGACCCGGATGACGCAGCGGGAGGCGTTCCGGTGGACGCCTCAGGGGAGACGAGATGCCAGACGTGCGGGTGCACGGACCGAGAGACGAACTGCGACACCCCACCCGTGTGAGGCCGCCGGCAGGCAAGGTGCGTCAGCACCTTCGATCAGGCATCCGCCCTGGGGAGACGAACGGGGTGACGAGCAGCTGCCACGCGTGCCGTGCACGCGGTGGACGAGATGGTGGACGAGCAGGTCATCGTGACCGTGCGGGGGTGGAGCGGATGCAAGGAGAGGGTCGCGAAGCGACCCGGACGGGACGTGTGGGGAGAGCGCGCGAAGCGCGCGGTATGCGGCGCCGGCGCGGAGCGCCAGGCGTGCCGCGTCGTTGTCGAGGTGGCTGAGTCGTGCGTGCGGGTCACGTTCTCGAGATGGCCGGGTGAGGTGGGCTGCGGTGTCGAGGTGGTGGCGTCAGGAGGTCAGACGAGAAGGGTGTCTCATCGCGGTTGACGTGTGGCTGTTCGTGAAGGGGAACGGGGGAGGGAGCGCCAGCGACCGACCCTCTCTTCTAATCGGGCTGCCCTCTCATCTAATGGCCTCCACTCGTCAGATCGGTGTCGCCAGTTGGTCGTCAGGTTCGGCGACCGCCGGGCTCGCACGGGTCGTGCTCGCGGGGGTGGGGCTGGTGGTCGGCGACCGCCGTCGGGGTGGCGCGCGACCGCGCACCGGGGAGAGCGATGTGGGTCAGTGGCGCATGAGCTTCTCGTGTACGTCGGGGAGCATGACGCGCAGCTGCTCGAGTTCGACGACGTCGCTGCCGGTCGGCAGATCCAATCCGGTCAGCTCGCGGGCTTGGGCCATGGCAGCTCGCTCGTCCGATGTCGGCGACCGCAGCACGTCCACCGATCGGAGCCAGTCCCACAGCTCGGCGAAGGGCTGGCGCGAGTAGCCCTTGAAGTCGTCTCGAGCGCGGGACCACGCGTCGTGCCGGTTGGCTCGGATCGGCAGCCTCGCTCGGACGTGCTCGGGGAGGTCGGGGAAGATGCGGGGGTCAGCCGTCGAGTTGAGGAGCTCCTGCTCGAAGTAGCGGAAGGCGACGTCGTCGAACGAATCTCTGCGGGGCTGATGTGGCCGATGGGTCATGAAGTGGTCCTGTACACGCTGCAGCTCAGATGATCCGCAGCGCGCGCTTCGCCGGCGGCGGCGCGAGGACGGTGATGCCCGCGGCCGCGCACGCGTCCGAGCCTGTCAGCTGCTCGGCGTCGACAACTGCGAGCGACGCGTCAGGACCCTTCGGTCCGAACAGCGCCCAGGAGTTCGGGGCTGCCTCGGTCGTGAACCGCGACGCGTACCGGACGCCGTCGAAGCCGGCCTGGTGGAGAGCGTCTGCCCAGGCGTTCGTGACGTCGTAGCGGACGGTCGTCGTCAGCTCTCGGGTGACGCCGTGGTGGACGGCGGCCTTGTCGTTGACGTCGGCGTACCGCCGCGGCGAGGGAGGCACGATGGCGGAGACGGTGAAGGCTGCGGCCAGGTCGGGTGTGACGGTCTGGTCGGCGGACAGGCGCGGGCCGAGGCTCTCGCGGACGGCGGTCTCGACCTCGTCGGCGAAGTAGCAGGTGCCGTCGTCGCCGGTGTCAGGCAGGTCGAAGCGGCCGGCGCCGGTGGTGCCGAAGAACCAGGGCCCGAAGTTGACGGAGTGCGCACGCCACTGCCGTGCAGCCGGGCCGTCGACGGCGGGGAAGCTGGTGAGGTCCTGGCCCGGCTGCGGTGGCTGCTGTGCGAGGTCGTTGCGGGATGTCATGACGCCAGCAGTGCGCCGGCTTGGCGAGCGAGCGCGATGACGTCGTCGGCGTCGCCGTCCCGAAGGGCTTGCGCGGGGGAGCGGTCGCCGAGCTCGGGGCGCGGCTCACGTACCCAGATGGCGTCACCCCACACGTCTGCGCGACGCGGGTCGAGGACGGCGAGGACACGGGCGAGGTCGGGCAGCGGCGTGCCGTCGGGGCCGTCGAACTGGAACGACGGGTAGAGGCGGTGGCCGTCGGACGTCGTCACGCAGAGGACGTCGCCTCGGCGGACCTGGCCGTCGATGGACTGGCGGCGGATGCCCTTCCAGCGCCCGAGGCTGGTGGTGTCGTAGAAGGGGCCGAGCGCATCGTCGTAGACGTTCGCGCCGGGGACGCTGGCGAGCATCCGTGTGGCCATCGCGTCGACTCCTCCGAGGACGTCCATGACGGGGCGGAGGTCCACGCCCTCGAGGTGGTCACGGATGGCAGCGAGAAGCTCCTCACGCTCGGCGGTTCCGGCAGCGGGCGTGACCGGGTGTTCGGTGTCGCGGCGGGCCTCAGGGGCTATGCCTCTCATCGTTCCTCCATCGTCAGTTGCGTCAGTCAAGCATACCGCGGTGTGCGTCAGTTGCGACAGTCTGCTCGAGCCGCGCATGAGTCCCGTACCCCCGACCGAAGGACCCTGATGCCGAAGACCATCGCCCGCCGGCGCCGCCGCAACCGTTCGCCCTTCGCAGGTGCGACCCCTGGCGACCTCCGGATGCTCCGCACCCTCGCCACCGGCACCGAGCGGTGGAAGCGTGCGGCGATCGCCGACGAGTTCTACACGTTCCCGCTCGCCTGGCGGCTGCTCAAGAACGACGGCGGCTTCTACCAGATGCGTGTCCTCGACGAGTTCGAGTCACGGGCGTTCAAGAACCTCAAGCGCCGCGACGACTACGCCCGCATCTACGACGCCTACGACCTCGACCGGCTCTACCGCTGGGACCGCCCTGCCTACGAGACGAAGATGCTCCGCCGCGAGGTCGCCGAGCTCAGGAAGCGTCTGCCCGGCACGTCCCTCGACCCGGCGGCCGCTTCGGTCCTCTCCCGCGTCGCGTGAGGCGCGCGGGCTGCCGCGCATGACCTGAGTGAAGCGAGCACCGCCGCGACCGCCCTGGTCAGCACCAGCGTCCGCCGCGACACCACACCCAGGAGACACATCTTGAAGCGCAAGATCCTCGCCGCGGTCCTCGCCGTCGGCATCATCGGCAGCCTCACGGCCTGCACCATGGAGGAGTCCACCCGCGACACGCAGCGGAAGGAGTCGGTCGAGAAGTTCGACGGCCGCACCGCTCCGGACGTGTCCGGCGACGCCGAGTACGAGAACTACATCGCCGCGCAGGAGCTCTACGACGACCCCGCCTCGATCATCTGGTGCACGGTGTTCCCGCCGTCGGACGCCGCCCCCATCTTCACCGTCGCGGTGAAGGGCAAGCTGACCTCGTCGAGCGTGTCCTTCTACCCGGGCCAGTCGCCGAAGCACTACAGCGACGGCAGCACCGTCCTGCTCGAGAACCAGTCGGTCGACGGCATGTTCCACGGCTCGCCGCCGCCCTACCGCTTCGGTTTCACGCCCGGCGGGCAGTACGTCGACTTCTTCAACCTGCCGACGTTCTGCACCACGGCACTGAACGACTTCCAGCGTGCCAGCCTCTCCGTCAGCATCGACACGGACGCCGACGCCGTGACGAAGCAGGCCGAGGAGAAGCTCGCGGCCGGCGACCCCGCTGCCGCGCAGGGCCTCATCGACGGGCTCGGCAAGTGAGCTGGGAGGACCGGGCTGACCGCTTCGAGAAGAAGCCCATCAGCACCGGTGTCCGCTGGGGCCTGATCGGTGTCGGTGTCGTCGTCTTCTTCGCCGTCATCTTCGGTGCGCTCAGCTTCGGCGGTGCGTGGGCGAAGAAGGGCGCCGACGTCGTCGGTCCCGCCAACGTCGAGAAGCAGTACGACCAGGTCATCACGAACTGGGAGTCCCTGACGTCGGCCGCCGACAACGCCTGCATGGCCGCCGGCGCGACGTCCACCGACAACAGCCCGACGTTCGTCGAGTCGCCTGCCATGGCGTACGTCTCGACGTACCGCAGCATCCGCGTGGACTACAACGCGGCGCAGGCGGACCTGTTCAAGGCGAAGGTCGTCGGCCCCTCCGGCTACCCGTCGGAGATCCCGAACTTCGTCGAGGCCACCGGGCAGACTCCGGACTTCTGCTCCGTCGGCACCCAGCTCGCCGAGCTCAAGGCGGCCGCCGAGTAGGTGCCGTCTCCCCGCCACCGCGGGGGTGTTCCGATCATCGACTCTGGTCTCCACATCCTCGCCTCAGGGCGAGGGTCCTTCCCCGCCGCCGCGGGGGTGTTCCGAAGGGAGCTTGCCTGCGAGACCCTTCTCCCCGCCACCGCGGGGGTGTTCCGATGAGAGTCACGACCTCGACCAGCTCCCCGCCACCGCGGGGGTGTTCCGAAGTCCTTCACTGACGACCTGTTCCCCGCCACCGCGGGGGTGATCCGATCGCCGAGGTCATCCTGACCAACGCTCTCCCCGCCACCGCGGGGGTGTTCCGTACATGGACGTCCTCTACCGGTCGATCCCCTCCCCGCCACCGCGGGGGTCTACCTCAGCTCCACCACGGCCCGTCGTCGTCCCGTCGCTCCCCGGCGCCGGCCCGGCGGACCGCGGCGCCGAGCTCCCGCCACCGGACCGGCTTCCCTGCCAGCTGCCGGAGCGGGGTGATGCTGATGGACTGCCGGACCCCGTTGTCGAGCATCGACCGGGGCACCACGTAGAACTCCCACTGCCCGACGTCGAGAGTGTCGTAGCTGGCGTGCTCGGTCGCCGTCTGCACGCAGAAGACGTAGACCATCGCGTTCATCCGGCGGCCGGCCGGGTCCTCGCCGCCTCGAGGGTGCGTCCGCAGGCCGCGGAGCCCGGTGAACTTGATCGCCGATGGACGCCGCTGATCCCACGCCTGTAGGTACGCCGACGTCTTCACCTCGATAGTGATGCCGCCCTCGCCGTCGTCGACGAGGAGGTCGTAGGCGTCCCACTCGACCCGGCGGAGCTGCTCGAGGCCCAGAGCCTTCCCGACGAGGAACTCCCCGAGGTGTCCGCGAGCTGCGTTCATCCGCAGGTCACCGAGGGCGAACTGCCAGAAGTCGCCAACGGTCGCGTCGACGCCGATGAACGGGTCGGCGGCCACCGCCGGCTCACGGTCGTCAGGGGTCAGCCACACGTCCTGATTCGTCACCGGAGGAGGCTAGCTGCGGCCGCCCGGCCGGGAGGTGTGAGCGCTCGGCCGCCGCGCATGAGACCCGCATGGCAGCCCCCGACCCCGTCTCCGCGATGCTCGTCGTCCAGCGCGCCTGGACCGCTGCCATGGCCGTCGGGGTCATCACCCTCATCGCCCTCACCTTCACCGCCATCGGCGCCTCCGTCGACGGTGAGTTCTGGGGGCGCCGCATCGTCTGGTGGGCGGGGCTCACCCGCGCCGCGTCCTTCGCCCTGCTGCTCAACGCCGCCATCCTCTGGGGCATCGGCATCCTCGCCAGCGGCAACTCGAGATGGGCCTCCGGCCGGCGCCGCTGACTGCCGCGCATGAGCCCGGCGACGAGGTGCCGACCGGCAACTCCCCACCGACCACGGAGACACCCATGACCGACCTCGCCATCGGCGACACCGTCCGACACGACGACGGCCGCGAAGGCACCGTCACCGCCATGACCGGCAAGCGCGTCTCCGTGAAGTTCCCCGGCCACTGGCGGACCAGCGTCATCTTCGCCAAGCGCCTCAGCAAGACCCCCGCGCCCGTGGAGGCCCCCGCCGGTGAGTAGCCACACCGCTGGTGAGGTCACCTCCAACGAGTGGGCCCTGGTGAAGTTCGCCATCGCCCTCCTGGTGGCCGCCATCATCTTCGGCGCCGCCAGCATCGGCCTCCCCGGCTCGTCCACCGGCCAGGCCCCCGACCCGCTCCTCGTGAACCTCAAGGCCATCTCGGGCACCGTCGCGCGGACCCTGCTGCTCGTCGCCCTCGCACCGCTGGCGGTGTCGGTCACGCTCAGCGCCATGAGGTCCCGGCGGTAGCGCCGCCGCATGTCTCACCGGTGTCCACCCACCGAACCTCGGAGAACCGATGCCGTACCCCCTCGCCCTGCCCCAGCTCGAGAAGCACCCAGACCCCACCGGCTGGAACGTGTTGCTCCGCTTCGTCGTCGTCATCCAGGTCGTCCAGATGACTGTCGCGGGTGTACTCGCCGCCGTGACGCAGACCGTCGCTGGCACCGCTGCCCTGACCGCCTCCGCCGCCGGGTACGTCGACTACGCCTTCGGCTCAGTCCTCCTCGGCCTCTTCGCCGGTGCCCTCCTCAGCGTCGACGAGTACCGCCGTCGCCGACCCCGCCTCGTCTGACCACCACACCACCAGAACGGAACCGCCATGACCGACCCGACAACCACGCCCACCACCGACCAGCCGCCCGCACCGCCCCTCGGCCGGGGCAGCAAGGCCGTCGTCATCCTCCTCGTCGCCGTCATGGCGGCCATCCAGGTGTTCTTCGCCTGGCAGCTCGTCGCAGCGATCGTCACCGCGGTCCAGTCCGTGACCTCCCCCGTCCTCATCGACGGCGTGAACACCATCGGCTGGGGCGCCGCCGTCGCCTTCTGGGGCATGGTCATCTGCTCCTTCGCCCGCAGCGTCATCGTCCAGCGTGGAAACGCCACCCAGATCCGGTACGCGTCCCTCGCCCTCGCCGGCCTCGCGTTCGCGAGCTTCGCCGGTTCCCTCGCAGCCATCCCCGGCAGCGACAGCAACAAGACGTTCCTGCACGTGTTCACCGCGATCCTCTCCGTGGCCTTCATCGCGTTCGAGTTCGGGACGGACTACCTCAAGGCCCGACGTCACCAGCGGACCCTGGCCGCACAGGCCGAGAGCGACATGCAGCCCGCGGACGCCACCCCGTCCGACAAGGAGCGCACCGACATCAGCGTGTAGCGCCCAGCCGCTCCGACTACCGTCGCGCACGAAGCCCCTCCAAGCCCGGCCGCCTGGAGGGGCTTTCCGCTGCCCGCGGCAGCACGCGCCGACCCCCAGACGCGGACTGGCGGACACCCGCATCGTCCGCCAGGGTCGAGACCAGACCTTGCACCGCACCGCAGAATGACCGGCCGAGCTCACAACTCGGCCTGGGGGACCGATGAAGAAGACCATCCTGACGAGCGCCACCCTCGTCCTCGTCGCCATGGCCGTGACCGGCTGCTCGAGTGCCGCACCTGCCGACGAGGCCCCGGCGCCGTCAGCTGCGAGCTCGACGGCGGCAGCGGCGCCGGCCGCAGCCACCGGAGACGTTGTCGCAGCGGACGGCGCCCTCAGCGACACCCAGACGGCCTACCCGATGGCCGACGGCACCTTCGTCGCCGTCGACAAGAACGAGCCCCTCCCGGACGCCGTCCTCGCCCAGGTCAACGCCGAAGCCTCCGCCATCGCCATCCAGCACGGCGACGCCATGGCCACTGACCGGTCCGCCGGCCTGCAGGCACGCGGCGCGGCGAAGATCGACTTCCAACGCGACACCGGCAAGCGAGTCATCATCGCGTGGGACACCGTCGGCCTCCCGACCGCCGACACCGTCTCGCCCATCCACTTCTGGGCCATCGACATGCCTGGCTACCCGCTCGTCGTCGACCGGGCCGAGGCCGAGGCGAAGATCGCCACCTACCTCGCCACTCAGGACGACGCCGCCAGCTACCAGGTCATCTGGGCCACCCAGTAGCGCCCGACCACCTCGAGCCCCTCCGAGCCTGTGCTTGGAGGGGCTTCGTCGTACCCGGCAGCTGCCGCGCATGACTCCGTCGAGGACCCTTCCTGGTCCCCGCGCGCCCGCGCGTCACCGTCAGCGCCACGCGCGCGAGAAAGACATCCATGCCCAACCTGCTCAACATCGCGACCATCGTCGGCCTCGTCATCGTGGCCTTCCTCGTCGTGCTCATCTACCTCAAGAGCGTCTACAAGAACGCCGGCCCCGACGAGGCCCTCATCATCACCGGCACCCGTTCGAAGAAGACCACCAGCACCGACGGCACCGTCACCGAGGAGTCCGGCATCAAGGTCGTCCACGGCTCCGGCGTGTTCCTCAAGCCCTTCTTCCAGAAGGCCGCGAAGCTGTCGCTGACCTCCCGCGCCATCGAGATCGACACCGTCTCCCAGGACCGCAACGGCGTCACCATCCGCGTCGCCGCCGTCGCCATCGTCAAGGTCGGCGAGAACGACAACGCCATCCGTGCCGCCGCTCAGCGCTTCCTCGGCCAGGAGAAGAACATCGACAACTTCACGCAGGAAGTCCTCTCGGGCTCGCTGCGCGCGTCGATCGGCGCGACCGACGTGTCGACCATCATCAAGGAGCGCGACAAGCTCGGGGGCACCGTCCTCGACGTCGCCCGCGAGTCGCTGCTCAACCAGGGTCTCGACGTCGACTCCTTCGAGATCAAGGGCATCACCGACGACAACGGCTACATCCAGGACCTCGGCCGCGCCGAGCAGGCCCGCGTCCGTCTCGCCGCCGAGGTCGCCGAGACGCAGGCCAAGCGCGAGGCCCGAGAGGAGTCCGTCGTCGCCGAGCAGGCGATCGCCGAGTCCGAGAACACGCTCGCGCTCCGCAAGGCAGCCCTGCAGCTCGACACCGACCGCGCCGCCGCCGAGGCCGCAGCCGCGAAGCCCCTCGCCGAGGCGAAGGCGCAGCAGGCCGTCGTCCAGGAGCAGCAGGTCACCGCCACCCGACGCGCCGAGCTCCGGGCCGCCGAGCTCGAGTCCGAGGTCGTCGCCGTCGCCGAGGCGAACCGCCGCAAGACCGAGCTCGAGGCGGAGGCCAGCGCCCGACGCACGCAGCTCGAGACGGAGGCCGAGGCCGCCGCGCTCATCCGCCGCGCCGAGGCTGACCTCGCCTCCCGCACCAGCGCCGCGTCGGCCCGCCTCATCGAAGCGAACGCGGAGCGCGACTCCCGCACCGCCGCAGCCGATGCCGTCGCCGCCGAAGGTAAGGCCGAGGCCGACGCCATCCGCGCCAAGGGTGACGCCGAGGCCGAGGCCACGAAGAAGGCCGCCGAGGCCGTCGCCGAGCAGTCGGAGGCTCTCATCGGCCTGCGCCTCATCGAGACGCTCCCGCAGATCGCCCGCGAGCTCGCAGCGCCCATGGGCAACATCGACAACCTCACCGTCGTCTCCACCGACGGTGCCTCCGCCCTGACGAAGAACGTCGTCAGCGGCTTCGGCGAGCTCGACGGCACCCTCGGCGCCATGGGCCTCGACCTCAAGACGATCATCGGCAACGTCCTCGGGGGCGCCGCCGCCGGCAAGGCCGCAGCGGTCACCGCCCGCCCGACGTCGTCCGGCACGCTCGACGTCCCCGCGGAGGTGTTCACGAAGTAGCACCCGCTCCACGACGACGGCGGTCCAGCTCCGGCTGGGCCGCCGTTCGTCATCTCTGGCCGGCGCCGCGCATGAGCCACGCGTGACCCCTACGACAGCGCACCCCATCCCCGGCTTCCACCGCAGCACCGCCATCCTCTGGGCGGAGCACGCCGACGACGGCCCAGACCCGGAGACGACCTCGTGACAGGTCCCGCCCCCTGGGCGCACCTCGAGGCGCGCCTCACCGAGGTACGCCGCGATCAGGCAGCGCTCACCTCACCGACGCACGACGTCGCCGACTTCGACGCGGTCCGTGCGGAACTCGCTGACCCGGCCTCGCCGGAGTGCCGGGACGCCTTCGAGGCGTACAACCGGGCCCACCGAGGCCTGCTCGGGCAGAAGTAGTCCGAGGGAGCCGGAGGACACTGCCGCCCCGGCTCCCAGGTGCCACCTACGTGTGCGGCGCCCCGGCTCGCCACCCGCCCCGCCCCACGGCCCGCTCCTCCGCCGCGCATGGAACGTCCATGACCTCCCGCACCCTCTCGTCCAGCATCGGCAGTCTCCTGAGCCCAGAAGTCGCCGCAGCTCTCGGCCGAACACCCGCCGCGTCTACTCTTGAAGCACCCGCAGGAGCAAGCCGAGGGGACGGTGAGCAGGTGCAGCCCAGTCGCGTGACGACGGTGCAGGAGCTCGACGAGCTCACGGCGTGGCTTCGCAGCGACGACCGTGACCAACCTGTCGTCCTCATCTCCACTCCGAATGGCACCGCCCACACCCGCTTCAACGACACCGATGTCGCCACCACCCTGCGCGACGAGGCCGAAGTCTTCATCATCGAGACCGGCGACCTGACGTGGCGCCTGACCGACAACCTGGGGGAGGGGTTCTCCGTCTACGGCGGCGCCGCCCGCGTCTACCCTGTCGGCACGGGCTGGCTCGAGGACATGTTCCTGTCGCCTCTCGTCTTCGCCTACGAGGCGGACGTGAAGTCGACCGTCACCGGCACGCTCATCCGTGTGGCCCGGAAGTTCAGCCCCGCCCTCCTGTCCTTCACCACCGTGACAGCGCCCGACCCTGCGTCGTCCGCGTCGCTGTTCGTGGAGACGCTCCGCAGCGTCCGCGACGCCGGCGTCGTCCCCGGCCCTGTCGGAGCAGCTCCTGCCGTGCGCCGCGACGAGCCGGCCGAGACGGTCGCCGTGCCCTCTGAGCCGAGCACGCCGGCGCCGACGCAGTCATCGAAGTCGGCGCTGCAGTGCGCCCTCGAATCCGTCGCCACCGAGCGAGCACGCGTCAGCCAGCTCGAAGCGGCCCTCGCCACCGCCGAAGACGCCGCCGAACGCAGGCTCGCCGCCGCGACCGCCGAACTCCGCCGCGAGCTCGCGACAGCCGAGTCGAACCTCCGCGTCTCGCGTGAGGCGCAGCGCATCGCCGGGTCCGCCGCCAGAGCCGCCCGCGCGAAACGTCAGGACGGCACCGACAGCATTGCGCTGCCGCTCGAGCAGTTCCTCGACCAGGACGACGCCGCCCGCCACGCCATCTACCTCGCCTGGGTGGAGCGCATCCCCGCCTCCGACAAGGTCGCCATGCCGCTGCCGTCGTACGCCCTCAGCGACCGCTTCACGGCGAGCCTCTCCGACCTCACCTCCGACAAGCTCGCCAAGGCACTCCGCTGCGCGGTGGACGTCCTCACCGGGCTCGCCGACACCTCCGTGAGCAGGCGCGTCCACCCGCTCCGTCAGAACGAAGCCGGCGACTCCGGAGTCACCACCGACGCCGACGGCGCCGTCTGCATGCGCGCCAACATCGAGTCGAACACCGCCTCCGCACGCCGTCTCCACTACTGGAAGCGACCGAACGGCACCATCGAGCTGATCCGCGTCGTCCTCCACGACGTCATGGAGCCCTGAGCTACCTCACGGCAAGGGAGCGAACCCGGCGACGTCGATGCCGGCCGCCAAGTACCGGGCCCACGGGCCTCCCTGGCCCGCCGGCATCCGGTGACTCAGGCCGGACTTCGTCAGGTGCGCGTCCTCGGCCTTCGTGACGACAGCGGCGGCGAGCCCGCGATGCAGGAGCCCCTCGAGTTCGGCAGCTCCGAGGGTCGCAGCCCTGGCGACCAGCTCCTGCACGAGGATCCGCCGCGGCTCGAGGTGTTCGAAGACGAGGTTCAGCCCACCCGGCCGCCACGACGCTCCATCCTCGACGGACGCCCGAGCTGCGGCTGACCACGGGTAGGCCCGCGGGTACTTCGACGCCACGAGAGGGCCCGGCAGGCGCGGGCTCTCCCACAGGAACCACAGAACCTCACGCACCACCCGAGACCTGGCCGACGCCGGCACGTCGAAGCCCGCCACCGACCGCAGCACCTCCAACAAGCGCTCCGCGTCAGCGTCATCCGACGGCAGGCGATCGGGGCGGCCAGGCTCCGGGAGGTCGGTCATCCCCGGAGCCTAGAGCCCGCCGCGCATGACCTTCCCATGACGACGCAGACCACCCCCGCCCGCGACGACGCCGAGCCGGCGTTCGACATCAGCTCCGCGCTCGAGGCGTTCACCTCAGCGGTCGACGAGGCGGTCACCACCGCGTCCGACATCGAGACCGGCACCGGCCTCGCCCTCAACACAGACACCGCTGCCGAGACGAAGATGCGTCTGGCGAAGGATTACGGGCAGGTCGTCAAGGCCCGCACCGCAGCCGTCGAGGCCCAGGCGGCTGCGAAGGCGGTCATGGAGCGCGCCGTCAACGAGGCCAACGCCATCCTCCGAGCGAAGATGGCCGAGCTCGAGCCGATGCTCAAGATGGCCAAGCGCCTCGAGGACGGCATCGGCGCCGTCAACCTCTACCTCGGCCGCGACGAGTACATCGAGACCCTCCGCGACGGCGAAGCCGCACCGGCGAACGTCCCGCTCACCATCCGACAGCTCGTCCTCGCCATGGACGAGGAGAGCGCGCTCAACGCCGCCGAGGGCGGCATCGACTTCCGGAACATCGACGCCTTCACCGAGTGGCTGCTGGAAGACCCCGCCCACCTCGACCAGGTCATCCCCGAGCGCCGCGCCGTCGTCGCCATGATGCCCCGCCGCGCCTCGAAGCAGTACGAAGACCCGTGGACGGCGATGAGCGCCGCCGAGGCGGACAAGGAGTCCTGGTGGCTGATTCGCAACGGCGACCAGGTCTACCTTCACACCACCGACTTCCAGGTCGGCCGGCGTCTCGTCCCGGGCCGTGACGAGTTCACTGGCATGTTCGCCGGCCGCACCCGCCACGGCGAGTACGAGCCCCTCAAGCCCGGCACGAAGGCCTGGCTCGACGCCGAGGAGCGCGCCGACGCCCGCACCCGCCACTACATGAAGATCGCCCTCATTCTGCAGGGCCTCGTCGACCGGACGACCGTCTTCCACCCCCTCCCCGTCGCAGGCCTGAACCTCCTCACCCCTGACCACTACGAGGAGGGTTTCGCCCAGATCATCGCCGACGACGAGGACCACTTCGCCATCGGAACCGGCAAGGTGAGCTTCCGCGACTGGCACCGAGCCGGCATGGCCCGCCTCACCATCGGCCAGCGCGTGATCGGCCGCTTCGAGAGGTACTCCGACCAGGAATCGAACGTCACCCCTGAGGGCGCCTCTGCGCCGGAGACCCTCGTCCCGCACACCATCGAGACCGAGGACAGCCAGTCGTTCTCGTTCCTGTTCACCCGCACCGACACCATCTGGGTGCGAACCCGCTACGGCTACATGGAAGAGCACACGCCGAAGACCCGCGCCCGGTACCGCATCCAGAAGGGCGCCGGCGACACCGTGATCCCCATCGACGCGGTGACCATCGAGGAGATGCAGTACTACCTGACCTCGCGGTCCGAGCGGCACGCCTACGTGCAGATGTTCCCCGCCCTCACCGCGGCCATCGCGTTCAAGCAGCAAGAGGAGCTCGACGAGCGCCCCTTCCGGCAGCTCATCGCAGGCAACCTCGCCAGCGCGCACCTCGTCGACCCCGACGGCGCCGACAGCTATGCCGGCGAGCTCATCAGCTGGTGGAAGACGAAGAACCTCTGGCACCGCGCCCTGAACGGTGACGGCGACCACGAGCGCAAGGCCGCGAAGAGCATCCTCACCGAGGCCGGACGTCGAGCGAAGGGCTCCTCACGAGACGCCGACGTCGCCGCGACCATCCTCCGCGAGCACCCCACGGCGGTCGCGATCGTCCGCCGCTCGAGCGACTACCTCGCCGTCATCCCGCAGCCGCGGACCTTCTCAGCCGAGGCCGTTGCGACCAACGTCTTCGTCACCCTCATCGACTTCACCGCGGCGGGCAAGCAGAAGACCGTCCGCGAGTGGAAGACGCTCACCAACGCCCAGGTCGCTGGCTGGACTTACCTCCACAAGACGGACGCCTGGGACAGCTGGAAGGTCGGCGTCAAGCGCGACCGGCACCTCACCGACACACAGCTCCGCGACGGCGTCGACAAGACCCTGGCGAAGCTCCGCGCCAAGGGCCAGGAGCCGATCCTCGTCCGCTACTACGAGGGCGGGCTCGACAAGCGACCGACAGGCCTGCAGGTCTACTTCGCCAGCACCTGGGACAGGCAGGACCTCAACCAGGAGGAGTGCGATGTCACCCTCACCATCGTCGACGACGAGACCGTCACGGTGCGGGTCTGGCAGACGCACTCCCACGCCTGGCGAGAGGACGGCTTCGGGCGCGGGAGCCGACGGGCCCAGAGCCCGCAGGAGACTCGCTACTGGGGTGACGCGCCCAACGAGGCCGTCGTGTGGTCCGACCACGAGGCCCTCGCGAAGGAGACCGAGGCGGGAGACGCATGGTACGTCGGATACATCCGCCGTGGCCGCATCAGGGACCGGGGACAGCAGCTCTACATGAGCATGGTCCACCTCTGGGAGGCAGCGAACGAAGCCCGCGAGCACACCCGCTTCCTCGAAGACTTCGGTGACGAGAGCCTCTGGGAGGGCCACCGGAAGAAGCTCACCCTCCACTACCCGTACCGGAACAGCAAGGTCCCCGGCACGTACTGGGACAACTCCCTCCGCTCCCTCGGCCACGCGATGGCGAAGGCTGACCATGACCCGGCCGGCTCGTCCATCGGTGAGCTCCTCGACCAGTTCCCCGTCACGCAGGAGGCGCCCCTCACGGAGGAGCTGCTGAGCCTGCGGTTCCCGGTGAAGGAGCCCGGCACGGACCTGGTCCGCGCGTGACCGGCGGCTAGGTCCACGGTGGCCGTCCGCGCATGGGCTCTGCATGACTGAGCAGAGCCTTCCCGCCACGACCTTCACCGAGCTCGTGTCGGTGGAGAGCGCCATCCGCGACCTGCCTCTCAAGGAGATGGAGGCGTCGCTGCTTCGGACGGCCATCCTCACCGAGGTGACCCGCATGGGTCACGACACTGCCTTGTTCGAGCGCGCCATCGACCTGGCGGCCTACCTTCACCGGGCGAAGCACCGCCGGCAGCGCGGACCGATGCAGCTCGTCCACTACGTCGAGCACCCGCTGCGGAACACCCTCCGCGCCATCCGGTACGGCGTCACCGACGAGCACACGCTCCTCGCCATCGTCTTCCACGACACCGTCGAGGACCACGTGTGGGAGTTCGCCCGTCTCGCGACCGTGCCCGGCACGACGATCGCCGACGAGTCCGCCGCTCGAGAGATCGCCTTCGGTTACATCGCCCACCACTTCGGCTACATCGTTTCCCGTGCCGTCCGCGGCATGACGAACGACCTCCTGCCCGCCGGGCTCACCCGCGCGGAGAAGAACGTCCACTACGTCGGCCACGTCGACCAGGCGATGCGGGAGAGCGCCCGGGTCGTCGTCGGCAAGTTCGTCGACTTCGCCGACAACGCTCTGTCGCTCCACCACTCGATGGACCACGGGTTCGTCTCACGGCAGGCGACGAAGTACCTGCCGCTCGAGGACCTCTTCAATGAGCGGTTCGAGGACGAGGCGGTGCTCGAACTGTTCGGCCAGGACGTCGTGGACAGCATGCGACGGGCCCTGAGCGCGAGCCGGCTGAAGGAGTTTGCGGCCCTGGCTTAACTTTTCAGGTGGAATGCCCCCTCTACATGGTGAGGGTCGAAATACGACCCGTTGAAAGGAACACCATGACTGCCACCACGATCACGCGCCAGCACCGCCGCAGCCTCAAGCGTCGCACCGCCCGCCGCATCGACATGAGCGTGATGCTGCACTTCTCGGACGAGGACGCTCAGCGGATGGAGGAGGTCCTCGACTTCCTCGTCGCGCTCACGTTCCCCGAGGGTGACGTGCAGGACCTCGAGTCTTCGGACGACCCGAGGAGCCGTCTCGGACTGACCCCGCTGCTCGCCCGCAACACGTGGCGCGACCACCTCTACGAGCACGTCGGGTGGGCCAAGTTCAGGGTCCTGCACGACCGCATCCAGGAGAAGCCCGACACGAGCCTGGAGGAGGAGGTCCGCAAGCTCGTGCTCCGCTGAGGCGGCACCTGCTAGCGCCGAGCTGGACATCGCCTCCAGCTCGGCGCCGGCACGGGGGGCGACCGATCTGCGGCCAGTCCAAGAAATCCACTGATTCGGCTTAACTTTTGCGCCGCCCTGCCCCATGTAGTAGATGAGGCCGTCAGTGGGACGGCCAACTGAAGGAGACCACCGTGTACCGCAACCAGCACACCGCCGAGACCGCAGCAGCCGCGGGACTCCCGCCCGAGCGCACCGCCGACATCGCCGCCTTCGCCAGCAAGTACCCGGAGGCGGCCGCCGCGTTGGACTTCGTCGTCGAGTACGCCTTCCAGCTCGCCGAGATGGACACCACCCCGGAGCTCGAAGACGCGATCGTCGTCACCCGGGAGGACATCCGCGACTACTTCCTCGGGGAGTGGGACTTCGCCGACCTGGCCATCGCCCAGGAGCTCATCAAGGCCCACCCCGTCGTAGACATGGATGCGGTGGTCCGCATGCAGGACAGCTACCGCGAGGAGCGAGGAGTGAAGACCGGGTCCGCCCGGTACCCCACCGAAGCGGAGATCGACGCCCTCGAGGACTACTTCGACTACATCGACCGACTCAAGGTCACGGTGCGCAACTGAACGCGCGGGCGCCGCGCATGAACCAGGCATGACGAACGAGGTCCAGCCGACGACCGACGCGGACACCATCCGCGAGCTGACCGCCGAGGTCGCCCGACTACGGGCGGCCGACGCCCAGCTACTCCACGAGCTGGGCCTCCTCGGCGTCACAGTCCACCGGTACACCGACAGTGTCAGCATGCTGCCGGTCACCGCTGTGCACGGCGCCACCATCGCCGACGTTCTCACCGCCCAGTCCGCCCTGGCGGCGGTCAGCGACCTCACGGACCGCGCCGAGCACGGGGCGCTCCGCTGGGCCGACCCGCTGCCCGTCCCGGAGTGGGTCGAGCGCGTCCGCACCGCCGTCACCCTCGCTGGCAACCTCAGCGCCTTCGACGTCAGCCGCCAGCACCTCACCGGCGCCGCGATCGCCGAGAGCGCTGCCGCACTCGAGAAGACCGACACGAACATCCCCCGCCACCACGTCACAGCAGTGTCCGGCTGGCTCCGCGACCGTGCCCGGACCGCGACCGCCGGGAAGCTCTAGTGGCCACCGGGGCCGAGCACCGGCACACCATCGGTGCGGTCTTCGAAGGCGGCAACGTCTTCTGCCGGTGCGGTCACCGCTTCGGTCCGCCGCCCCGTCCGGAGCAGATCATGCGCATCCGACCGATGACGGCGGAGTTCCTCGCCAAGCAGCCGGGGTCGGCAACCTACCGACCGCTACTGGCCGCGTGACAGCCACAGCGCCTGCAGGAATGGTTGGCGTGCAAGTTGCTTCACCCTCTGGCGTGCACGCTGATTCGCACCTACGATTTGGAGTGTACCGGGGCAGGGTGTCCCGAGAAGGAGCCGACATGTCTGACGCGTTCGCCGAGCTGGGCCAGAAGATTGACCTGCCACCGATCAACAGCGAGTTCATCCTCAGCATCGACACGTTCCTCGGGACCGTCTTGAGCAGCGGCCGCGGGGTCGACTTCGCTACCAGCCTCCTGCAGGAGGCCACCGAGCTCCTCAAGGCGCCGCCGGCGCGAGTCAGCTCCATGACCGAGAGTCAGGCCGCGTTCCTCGTCTCCTCAGGAGCCATGACGGAGGAGCAGCTGGAAGAGTCGGAGGCGTCCGTCGCCCGTGGAGAGCTCTCCGCGCTCGAGCGCCGAACACGCCTCGAAGCTGTCGCAGGCTCCTTGAGCTCAGCGGAGGTCGCAGCCCGGCTCGACCGGGACGCCTCCAGCATCCGCCACCGGGTCGTGGCCGGCACGCTCTACAGCTTCCTCGTCGGCACGAAGCGTCGCTTCCCGGCGTGGCAGTTCACCGACGACGCAAAGCAGCCGGTACTCCCCGGTCTCCCCGCCCTCGTTGCAGCAATCCCCGAAGAGATGCACGCCTCGAGCGTTCAGGGGTTCATGACGACCCGCCAGGAGGACCTGCGCATCGAAGATACCCAGGTGACGCCGGCCGAGTGGTTGCAGCTCGGCAAGCCCGTCCAGGAGGTCGTGGACATCCTCGACAGCTTCCTGCAGTCGTGAAGGTCCCCGTCACGCCGCCCGACACGTTCACCACCGACGGGCAGCACCTCAGAACCTTCGGTGCCGACGCCGCTCTCTGGCGGATCTACCGCACGGCCGGGCCGCACCCCACCGCGTGGGACGCCCTGCGCCACTACGGTCCGATCACCAAACAGCGCTGGGACCCGCACGCTTCACCCGTCGGCATGGACCCCGACGCTGGCGTCCTCTACGCCTCAGCCGACCCGACCACTGCGTTCGCCGAGGTCTACCAGGACCGTCGCGTCATCGCCCGTGCACAGGGCGCGCCCGCGCTCGTCGCGTGGCAGCCAGCACGCGACCTGACTCTCCTTGACCTGACGACGAACTGGCCCGTGGTGAACGGCTCGGCCGCGTCGATGATGATGGGCGACAAGCGAAGCACCCAAGCCTGGGCCCGCGCTATCGACATGCGACTCGGAGACAGAGTCGACGGTCTGTACGCACTGTCGTCGATCACCAGCAGGCCTGTCATCACCTTGTTCTCTCGCACGGAGCGGGAGCCGGCGTTCCCCCTCAGGCCCCAGCTCCACGCGCTTCTGACCGACGCCAGCATCGACGCCGTCATCGACCGTGCGGCACGCGAAATCGGCTACGGAGTGCTCGCGTAGAAGCTCAGCCTCAGGCGGCTTCGTTCGCGACCCGGAGTAGGTAGCCGACCGCGGCCCGCCAGTCGTCCGTGACACCCTCGCCGTCGCCCGCTGGTGTCCGTACGGTGAACTGGCGCCACGGCTCGTCGAGCGACCCGGGCAGCTCCATCAGCCGGCCGATCGGCGTGGACCCAGTGGCGACCTCCCACCGGCCCTCGCCGGTGGACAGCAGCGTCACCTCGACGCCGCCCACGTCGCGAATCTGGGACTGCTGGGGCAGGTCGACATCGTCGCCCGGCCGCCTGTCCTCGCCCATGCGTTCCATCGTACGTGGCGCCATCTCAGGCCCCGTGCGGCCGCCGCGCATGACCTCCTCGACAACACCCGCCCGAGGAAGGAACCGCCATGGCCGACGGACTCGACATCACCGACATCCGCATCATCGCCCAGGCCACCGAGGTCGCCATGGCGCCGCACCTCGAGCTTCGGCAGAAGGACCCGCAGCGTGCCGTCGCTGTGAACGGCCTCATCGCCCAGGCGATCGGCGACGCGCTCCCGACCATCAAGCACCTGCTCGAGCACCCGGAAGACATCAACGCTCCCGTCATCGCGTGCGGCCCGGGCCGATGACCGATCACCAGCTCATCCTCGGCGTCACCACGACGCCGGCTGAGACTCCCGGCCGGCTCGCCGATGGTAGCCAGCCCCTCTGGTCGGTCGCCAACGACACCTTCAAGGCCGTCCTCCTCGAGGTGCCCGACCTCGACGCGCAAGCAGCTCTCATGGACGGCTGGCGCGAGGTCACCGTCCACCCGCTCCGGCAGCATGCCGAGACACTGATGGCGGACCGCCTCGATCACCTGACCGGTCGAACGGTCCGTCTCCGCGGTCGTGACCGAGACGCGCAGCGGTTCGACGCTCTCGTCGGACTCGCCCGCTACGACATGCTCGACACCGGTGACACCTTCTGGTCACAGCAGCACGGAATCCAGACCGTCACCGCCATCAGCGTGGGCGCGGAGACCGTGACGGTCGACGTCGAGGGTGACGAGCCGGTGGAGGCGCCGCGGCATCACCTGGTCGGCCTACTGGACCGAGCAGAGGGTGCGGCGCCGCTTACACGGACCGTGCCGACGCGGGGTGACTACGCGTAGATGTCGGGGGAGGAGGGCCCGGCGTTGTCGGCCTGCTCACGGAGCAGCTCCTCAACGAACCGGTCCGTCTCAACTTCGAGAAGGGGTTCGAGGTGCTCGCGCTGCATGGGGTGCTCCGTTCGTGTGCGCTCGGTCGGCCAGTCCTCCGAGTGCGATCGCCACTGTAGGGGCCGCAGCAGAGAAACTCCAGATCAGGGGTACGTCGGCGTGGCGCGAAGACCATGAGCTGGGCCTGCGCCGCGCATGGTCCTGACGACCGAGAGGACCCCATGACCATCGACACCGCCGCCACCGCCCAGAGGGCAGGAGAAGCACTGGTCGAGACGCTTCACCGCCAGGGCCCGACGACGCTCGACGACAGCTTGGACGCCGTCATCCGCCAGACCAGCTGCACCCGGCAGGAGGCGCTCTACGGCCTCACGTACGCACGGCAGAAGAACCTCATCCGCGACGTCCCCGGCACGAGGTCCCTCGTTGCAGCGTCCGACACGACCACACTCGGCCGACACCAGCTGAACCTCGGCCACGTCCCCGGCGCCGCCCAGGTGTTCGACCCTGAGACGTCACCACTGAGGTACGACGACCTCCGCGCCTACGGCGAGGCCGTCGGCCGGCACCACCAGATCTACGCGTCGAACGGGCACGCCGACGTGTGGGGACTCCTCGAACGCCTCGGCGGACGCTTCGAGCGTCAAGGCAGCGACCAGGTCCAGCTCGTCATCTTCGGAGCCGGCGACTTCGCCATCAACCCGCTCTCCGTCGGCAGCGACCGACGGCAACGACTGAACGTCGCCTGCACCCTCGGCGCCTACTTCACCCACTACCTGCAACCTGGACTCCGCGGCGGCCGGGTGCTCCGCCGCCGCTACAGCCACCGCGCCACGGTCCAAGCGAACCTCTTCGCGACGGGCCTACTCGCACCGGCCGCGGAGTTCACGACCGCCTGGCGAGACCTCGACGGTGACTCGTGGAGGGTCGGCGACGTCTTCGACGTCTCGCCAGCGTTCGCGTCCACCCGCGCCGCGGCACTCGGCCTGCCAGCGAGGGTGCCCGCCTGACGCCAGCTGCCGCGCATGACCTCGACGACGCGCCGGGACCCCGCCCAGCGCCGGACGGAAGGCATCCTCGTGGCCAGCACCCCCAAGCTCAGCATCACGCACCCCGACGGCACCATCTCCCGCCGGCAGACCGCCCGCGCCTACACCCACGTCGTCGTCGCCACCCCGCGTGACGCCTCCCGCTACGCCGACCACATCGCCGGCCGTATCGCCACCTTCGACAGCCACATCGCCGAGCTCGAAGCCGCGATCGCCAACCCCGAGTTCAAGCTGGCCCACCGCGGCTTCCCCACCATGGGGCGCGGCAGCGACGACGTCGGCTTCGACGGGGAGCCCCGCTACACCGCGTTCGCCCTGTCTCTCGTCCTGCCCACGCGGGACCTCAACGTCTGCACCTGGACCAACTCACAGGCCATCACCGAGAACCTCATCCCGGCCGGCGACGGCAAGTACGACCGCGAGACTGCCGACGGCCGCCAGGAAGTCCTCGCCATCGCCCGTCGACGCATCGACACCTACACGACCGAGCGCGCCGAGGCGCAGACCCTCCTCGACTCCGTCCGGGCCGGCGCCGCCGACCTCGGCAAGTACGCCGTCGCTCGTTGGTCGACGAGGCAGGAGCTGGCGATCAGGGCGATGGCCGAGTTCGACCACCTGCGCGCCGAAGGCCGTAGCCTCTCCGTCGTGGAGGTCGACGCACGATGAAGAAGCTGCTCAGCAAGCTCGTCCCGACCGCGCCGGCCGGCCCCCGCTACGCCCTCTGTGAGCGGGTGACCGCCACCGGCACCTCACCGCACCACATTCGTCAGCTGACCGACCAGGGCATGTTCCGCGGCGGCGGCGCCGACGGGCCCGCGGCCTGCGGCGCCACCGTCGCCTGGGACACCAGCGAGGTCACCCTCGAGCAGATCCCCGGCATGGTCGAGCGGTCCCACGCGAGCTTCCGCCTGTGCGTGGAGTGCGTCGCCGCGGTGTCGCCGTCCGAGTGAGGCGTTCCGCAGGCTGACGTCCTACTGTCGTCGCCCCTGCGTCGTCCCCGCGTTGCCGCGGGGCTGCTGCTGACGCCTAGCTCGCTCCTCGTCCTGCTCGCGTTTCCTCGTGGCTGCTTCCTCGTGCGTGACGGCGTTGGCCATCTCATTGACGACTGCCATGGACGACTCCCAGTCGTCGAGCCACTTGTCGATGAGCAAGCCGAGCGTCAAGAGTGCCCACTCCGCGTCATCGACGATCGGTCGAGGGTCCGGGGGCGTGTACTGCTTGAAGAGGTCGAAGCCGGTCGCGCGTTCGCCGTCGCCTGGCTCCTCGGACCACGGGCTCTCAGCCGAGATGCCGCCAGGAAGCGACATCGCCCGGCGTCGGTGATAGTCGTTGTGCCGCAGCTCGACGACTGATTCCCACCGTGGGGTGTTCGCGAGGTCGTTCAGAGGCTGTGCCAGGGCGAGGAACGCCGGGATCTCCTGTCGTTGGGCGTCGACGAGAAGTCGTTCGGTCGTGCTCGGGTTCATGCTGAGCCAGGCATCGCGCTCCTGGTCGTTCCCAGCGGCACCGATGAGATCGACAGCCTTGGCCAGGATTCCCGTGGGCCGGACAGAGAAGTGCGGGAACAGGTGCAGTGTCCTCAGGGCCGCGTTGACGAGGTTGTGCGAGACCGAGAGAAGCCGGTAGGTGACGTCGTCTGCCATCGCTCGGGCGCCCATGACCTCGCGACCTCCGGCTGCCGGTGCCAAGAGCCATCGTTGCCCCTCGAGGCAGGCGGTCACTGCGTTCCCGAACTGCTCCCCGGCGGAAGCGAGGAGCGCGAGAAGCTCTGTCGTCGCGCCCTGCCGGGGTGCCGAGAACGCTGCGAGGACCCGCATCTCGTAGGCCGGTGCCGCATCGGCCAGCATCTGCAGCCGGACAGCAGTCTCGGCGGGAGCTCGCATCGCGTCGGGCAGGCGTGTCCGACTGCTGAGTGGGCTGAACGAGGGCAGCACGGCCGCAGCAAGGACGTTGTCGGGAACATGCCCTGGGCTCGAAGTTAGCTGGGCGTCGTCGCTCGTCATGTAGCCAGTGTGACGCAGGCGGCCGACGGCCTAGACCTCCTGGATGGCCTGCAGGGCTGCGTGGTACTCGTCGGGGAACGCGATGGCGATGTCGGAGGCGAGGTCAGTGTCGGGGTGGCTGATGACCGTGATGCGGAGGCGCCCCTTCTGAGCGTCGGTCAGCGGGAGCCGGACGATCGGCCGGCCGTGCTGCATGGCCTGTTCCGCTCGGACGGTGTGCTTGATGAGGAGCTCGAGCGGGCCCTCGACACGAGCGCCATCGACGCACCAGACGGAACGGACGACGTTGGCGGCGTCTTCGACCGCGGGCCCGTCGACGCGGTGAAGGATCGGCTTCGAGCCTTCGGGCTGCTTGTAGTAGCGGACCTCACCCGTGCCGAGGACACGGCGCACGTGGTAGTTCCCGCGCCAGTGCTCCTCCGGCTCGCCATCGGCGTCGAACCACCGGGTCTCTGAGACGCCGGCGGCGTTGATCACGGTCGTCGCTCGGATGGCACCCCGCTGGTCGTGCCAGATGAGCCGGCCGGACTTCGTCTGTCCAGCGAAGCTCAGCGGGTCGCGGAGGTCGTGGTCGGGTGTCTCGAGCTGCACGCCGAAGAGCCAGGCCTCACGGCGGTCGTCGCGGATGACGGCGTCACCGTCGGCGCGGTGCAGTTCGCCGTCTCGCCAGTACGAGACTCCGTCGGCGTGCACACGGCGCTCGTTCCAGCCGCCGGCAGTGTCGTACGGGCGGGTGCGGGTCAGGGTTGCGGGGGAGTTCATGCAGCCTCTCTCACCTGAGCAGCGAACTGCTCGAGGGTTTTGGTGCTTCGGACAGGGGACAGGTGCATCCACGACGCGATGTCGTCGGATGTGACGGGTCGGCCCGCTTCGAGCTCGGCCACGTAGCGGCCGTACGCCTCGTCCCGGGTCAGGGCCGGAGCGCGCTTCGCAGCCGGCGCTGTCCGGGCGCGCGGGGGAGCGGCAGCGGGGGTGACCGCCGCGGGCGCTGCCGGGGCAGGAGCTGAGGCCGCGGGCACGTCCGGGGCGGACGGAGCCTCAGGGGCGCGCTCGAGAGCGGCGGCCACTTGGGCCACCGGCGGAGCAGCCGGAGGAGCCACGGGCACGTCGACGGGGCTCGGCACCGCGACCGGCTCGACAGCAGGAGCCGGCGCCGCCACGGCCACGGCCTCCGTCACAGGCACCTCGGCCGGTTCGTCCACCGAGACGCCCTCCGCCTCGGCCGACGGCTGCTCCTCGAGGAGCGGGACGGTCACCGGCATGGGGAGCGAGCCGGTGGTCTGGCTGGCCTTGTGCAGGATGAGGACGAGGAGGTGCGTGGACAGCAGCAGGCCGAGCGGGGGCACGGCGCCGATGAGCTGCAGCTCCCACGTCTCCGGGGTGCGCGCGGTGGCGTGCAGGGAGTTGATCCAGATGGACAGGGCCCCGAAGGACAGCAGGACCGCCCAGGGGTACCAGGAGCTGCGCGGCTCGATGGGTGCTGTGGGGATGGCGGAGCCGGTGGCGATCGCGCGGGCCTTCCGCCGGCGGTGATGAACGAGCAGCATCGTCGCGAACGTGCCGGTGAGGATGGTGCCGTCGATGACGACGGGCAGCCCCCAGGCGACGGACGGGTCCATGTTGGCGGCGACGGCGAGGTCGGTCTGCGCCTGGAAGGACAGCAGGAACGCCACGGCGATGATGACGGCCACGGTGACGATGACGGGCCAGCGGAGGACGCGGCGTAGCGCGTCGACGCCAGAGGCCTCGGTGAGATGCGGCGGCACGGCTGTCGTCGGCGCGACAGACGTTGCGCCCTCGGGGGTGGGGGTCATGCCGCTGTCATGCGCGGCACCTGCCGCATGTCTTTGAACTGGCGCACCAAGGCGCCAGGAACGGAAGCCCACATGACCACGAACGCCACCATCGTCCGCGTGCCCATCGACGGCTTCGCGCGACGCCGCCTGAACGCCGGCAGCTTCGACATCCTCTTCACCTTCCCGCCGGTGCCGACGCAGGAGCAAGCGGAAGGCGAGACCGCCGGCTACATCGACTCGCTCCTGTCGACCCTCGACGGCGTCACCTTCGGCTCCGGGTACGCCCCGGTCGCCAGCGACATCCGCGTCGTCGACTTCGTCGGCCAGTACGAGGCGAGCTTCTCCCTGCACGTGCACTTCACCGAGGACGCCGACGTCGACGGCTGGCTCGACAGCTCCGGTCTGCTCGACAGCGAGCTCGTCACCATCGTGCCGAGCCCCGTCACCTGGACCCTCACGGAGGACGCGTACGCCTCCCTCGTGAGCGAGGCCCGCATCAACGCCATCGACAGCTCCAAGGGCGCCGTCCTCGACTACGAGGAGGCTCTCGAGGGGGAGGAGGCGAAGGTCGTCGAGATCCTCGAGCTGTCGCAGTCCGTCGAGGTCCGCGAGCCCGTCGTGCTCAAGCAGCCGACGACCCTGCGCGAGTACCTGGACATCGTGCCGGAGGCTCTCGTCACCGTCCGCGTCGGCTTCACCATCGAGGTGACCTCGGCGGAGTGAGCACCGACACGTCCCCGCAGACGCCCAGCACCACCCACTACGAGGTGCTGGGCGTTCTGCCGACCGCAACACGCGATGAGATCGTCGACGCGTACCGGCACCTGATCCGCAAGCACCACCCGGACCTTGTCGGTCCGCTGGGCGAAGCGATGACGATGACGCTGAACGCCGCGTACCACGCACTCTCTGACGAGTTCAGGCGGGCGCGGTACGACCGGACCATCGAGTTCAGGGCCCCGGCGGCCGCGGCAGCCCCTCCGGCGGCGAAGTCAGCACCCACGATGGCTGCCTCGCAGCCGGAGTGGGTCGCACCAGACCCCGATCGCACCTACGAGCCTCAGACAGGCAAGGACCCGCGAGGCATCGACTGGAAGCGGGTCCTCCCGGCAGGAAGCGCCGTCCGCGTCGTCGCGGGAGGAATCGCCCTCGCGGCAATCGTCGCTGGGCTCACTGTCGCGGGTACGCACGAAGCTGACCTGTTCGTCTTCCTGTCCTTCGTCGGCGGGACGCTGACGCTCTTCCGCCCCGCGCGCAAGGTCGGGTACGTCCTCACCGGTGTCATGGCAGCCGCCGGAATCGCCAGCACCCTTCTCGGGACGCCGCTCACCGGAGCGGCCGGAGCGGCCCTGATCACCGCCAGCGCCGGCTGGGCACTGCTCGAACGCAGCCTGGCCTCTCTCGGAACGCTCCGCCGACGGTTCAAGCAGCATCGCTCGTGGGAGGTGCTGAACGAGGTGTCGGCTGCGACGGGTGTGCCCATCCACTTCGTCAACGCCGTCGCCGAGGGCAACGCCGTCATCGAAGACGCGACCACAGGAGACCGCCGAGTCATCCGCGTCTGGGACGACATCGCCCCCGGCTCCTGGGTCGTGCTCAACCAAGCCGACCTCGTCGTCGCATCCGCACCTGGCGCTGCCTTCTCCTCCTGGCAGAAGGTCCAGCGGGTCAAGGACAGGCGAGCCGGCCGAGCGCATCCGCAGACGGCCTGACCGTCCGCCGCATGTCTTCATCCTGCGCCGCCACCTGACGGCGCACCCTCCGAGCGTCCGCGGGTCAGCGGACGAGAAGCACGGCACAACACCCATGGACCTGGTACCCGCATTCGTAGGGCTGCTCGTCGGCATCGGCTTCTACAACGCCGGCTTCGTCACCCTCGTGACCCACCCAGATGCGCCCCCGGCCGTGTCGTGGACCCTCATGACCATCGGCTTCGGCATCGCGACCGTCGCTGGCTGGTACGGGCTGCAGATCATCGCGCCCAACATCGCCGTCTCCACCATCAAGCCGTAGGACCACTCACCCCCATGAGCATCCCCACCACCCTCACAACCGTCGCGCTGCCGTACCTCGCCGGCGGCAAGCATCGGGCCCTGTACGTCGCTGGGTCGCTCCTCCTCACGACGCCGATGCTGCTCCTTCTCGCCGCTCTCGTGTCGGCTGTGAACGGAGACATGAACGCCGTCGTCGGCCTCCTCGCCGCAGGCGTCGTCGCTTACGTCACCGCCCGGTTCCTCGTCCGACGCTCCTGGTTCGCGCTGCCCTGGCAGGACACCATCAGCAGGACCGATCCGCCGGCTTGGCTTCAAGTGCTCCACGAGGGGATACCTCTCGCCGCGTTCGTCGGGATCTTCGCCGTTCTCCTCGCACCGGAGCGTGGCTACGTCGCGGTCGCCGTCGCGCTACTGCTCGGTGCGTGGACGACCGGCTGCTTGCTGCAGAGCGCCCTCCGGGCCGTCGCCGGTCGCGCCGGCGCCGCTGTGTCCCAGCGGCGGGCGACATCCACCTTGGTCGCCCTCGTCATGACTGCCTGGTCGGTGACCGTCTCGGACGCCCGGTTCGATGAGCCCGGCACCCTGACCGGCGTCGTCGTCGTGGCCACGCTCGGGTCACTCATGTGCTTCATGGTCGGCGTCGGCCGCCACTACGGCGAGCGTTACGCGAGCTTCGGGCAGCCGATCGCCGCGGCGGCAGCGGCGCACTGAGCCTGCCGCGCATGGGCCTGGCATGACACTGACAGCCCCGGCGCCGACGACCGCGCCTGCCCCCGCCGCATACGCCCCGACGTCCGAGCAGCAGCAGGCCATCGACCTGTTCAACACCGGCCAGAACGTCGTCATCATCGCCCTCGCCGGGACCGGCAAGACGAGCACCCTGCGCTTCCTCGCGCAGCAGGACCCCGCCCGTCGCGGGCTCTACCTCAGCTTCAACAAGGCCATCGCCCAGGACGCCAAGGCCAAGTTCCACGGCCTGAACGTCGACTGTCGGACGGCGCACTCCCTCGCCTACAGCGGCTTCGGCGCGCCCCGCGCCGCCCGCCTCAAGCAGCGCATGAGCCCCACCGAGCACGCCAGAACCGTCGGCATGTCCCGCCTGGACATCAAGGGCTACAACATGGTCCACAAGATCGCGGCGCCGACCGCGATGAAGGTCGTCCTCGACACCATCCGCCGCTTCTGCCAGACCGCCGACACCGACATCCTCCCCGCACACGTCACCGTGCCGGGACGCCTGAACTTCACCCTCAACGACGCCGCCCTCCGCGCCACCAGCGGCGACGCCGACGAGCGCGCCGCGGCCGTCCAGACCGAGCAGGCAGCCGAGGCCGAGTTCATCGACGAGATCGTCCGCTGGGCGAAGGTCCTCTGGGCCGACATCAGCGACCTCAACGGCCAGCTCCCCGTCGACCACAGCCACTACCTCAAGCTGTGGGCCCTCTCGAACCCGAAGCTGCCCTACTCGTACATCCTCTACGACGAGGCCCAGGACTCCGACCCCGCCACGACCGGCGTCGTCCTCGGCCAGGAGCACTCGCAGATCGTCGCCGTCGGCGACAGCCACCAGGCCATCTACGCCTGGCGCGGCAGCATCAACAGCCTCGACTTCTTCGGCGGCGAGCACGTCTACCTCACCCAGTCGTTCCGCTTCGGTGAGGCCGTCGCCGAGTTCGCGAACGTCGCCCTCCGCCAGCTCGACGCGAAGAAGATGGTCCGCGGCACCCCCGGCCTCCGCTCGAGCGTCCACTACGACAAGCACTCCTACCGCGAACCGAACGCCATCCTCTGCCGCACCAACGGCGGCGCGATGGTCGAGATCCTCTACTGGCTCGGCCGCGACAAGAAGGTCGGCATCGCCGGGGAGAAGAAGGCCCAGGAGCTCCGCGCCATCGCTCAGGCCGCGCTCGACCTGCAGGAGAAGCACTGGACGACCCACCCCGACTTCAAGGCGTTCAAGCGCTAGGAGGACGTCCTCGAGTCCGTCTCGGACGAGGACAACGGCGACGCAGGCCTCAGCTCCATGGTCAACGTCATCGTCCGCACCGGCGCCGAGAACATCATCGCCGCCATCGACACCTGCGTCCCCGTCGATGAGGCCGACGTCGTCATCAGCACCGTGCACGTCGCCAAGGGCCTCGAGTGGCGCCACGTCCGCATCAGCGCCGACTTCCGCCCGCCGAAGCTCGACGACGCCGGCGAGGTCATCCCCCTCGGCAGCGAAGAGATGATGATCCTCTACGTCGCCATCACCCGAGCCAAGCGCCACCTCGACGCGCAGAACCTCGCGTGGCTGCTCGACTACACGGCCGGAGTGGAGAGCTGAGCGCCGCCGTCAGCCCGGCGCCGGCCGAGGCGCCCGCGGACCAGTCCCTGGCCGATGGCACCGTCGGCGTGCGGCAGGTCCTCGTCCTGTGCGCAGCACGATGGGGCGTCGGCGAGACCGGAGACACGGCCCACGCCATCGCCAACGAGGTCGGCCGGCTCGCCGGCGCCCTCGAGGCGGCAGAGGTCGCCCTCATCGTCCGCGACGTCCGCACCGATATCCGGTTCGACCTCGTCCCCACCGACGTCGCCACCGCATGGCAGGCGGCCATCCGGGCTCTCGAAGCGACGCCCGCACCCGATGGCACCGTCGACGTGGTGAACGTCAGCGTGCCCGCCATCGTCTTCCCCGCCGTCCGCTACGCCCTCGGTCGGCAGACCTACATGCCGTCGCTCGTCGCAGAGGAAGTCAGGCGCATCGCCGGACGCCTCGCCCGAGCGGACCGGCGAGACATCGCCGCCGCCATCGAAGAGCACAAGGCCGGCTCCGCAGCCAACAGCGAGGACGGGCGGGACTGGGCCGAGACCGTGCGGGCTCTGCGGGCCTACGGCAGCTGACCTGCCAGCGACGCCGCGCATGGGTGAGGCATGATCACAACCCTCCTGGCCACGACCCTTCCCGCGGCCGAACCTGCAAGCATCCCCACTTCCGTGTGGGACCTCCTGCTGATCCCCAGCGTCTTCGCCATCATCGCGGGGGCCTTTTGGGCTTACCTCGCTCTCGAAAACGCCCTCGCGGACCGACGGAAGATGCAAGAGGCCGTCATCGAGGACAGCATCAAGGAGCTCGAGGCCTCACGGAAGGAAGCGCTTGCAGGGCTCCGACGGCCCAAGAAGAAGTACCTCTCCATGGAGAGTTTCACGTCCGAGGAGGCCGCCATCGAGGACGCCCACGCGGCGGCGGTCGCCGAGCTGCGAGAGCACGCGCGGAAGCTGCCTCTCGAGGGGTCGAGAGTGCCCTGGGCGCTGCGAGCAGTCGCTCTGCCCGTCCTGCTCCTCGTTGTAGGCGCCGTCTGCCTCGTGTTCGGCTGCTTGCCGTACGTCCCAGCCGCCGACAGCCAGCGAGAGACTGCCCAGACTGCCTGGGTTCAGTCCTATGCCGACTGGGCTCAGCAGACCTACGGGGTGACTGCGGGAATGGACGACCTGTTGGAGTCCAGCGAAACTTCCGGCCTCCGAGCTCTCTTCGAGGACCAGCCAGAGCACCCGAAGCGTTCCGCATCGGTCCTCGTCGGCGACGACGTGCGGCAGGTCACGATGATCTTCGTCGATGACACCCCCGTCCTCGTCGAGTCCAGCGGCACCCGACCCGTCGAGCTCGAGCGCAGGTAGCGTCCTGCCGCGCATGTGCCGACCATGAACAGCCCCTACCTCCTCGCCGCCGCCGCGACGTTCCCCAGCGTGCCTGACGAGTTCGCCAACAACTGGCCCTGGCTCGCGATCGCAATCGTCATCGTCGGCGTCGTCGGACCGATCATCGTCCGGGCCATCGCCCGCGCTGTGCTCCTCTCCAGCCCCACCACTGGCTCGCCGTCGTCGCCGGCCAGGAAGCTAGACCAGGCAAGCGAGGTTCGTCTCGGACGCGTGACCCGCGCAGCTTGGCTGCTCTCCCTCGCCGCCATCGTCGCTAGCTTGTGGCTGGTGGTCGCGCCCGGCTGGCAAGGAGTCGACAAGAGAAACGAGGCTGCCGTGGCCAGCTGGGAGGCGGACGCCGCCACCTGGGCTGAGACTAGGTACGGCGTCACGGCCGGCACCAGGGACCTGCTCGAGGCCGGTGAAGGCGAGCCGTCCACTGTCATCGTCGGCGGTCAGCTCGTCGATGTCACCCTCAAGCGCATCGGCGACCAGGCGGTCCTGCTCCTGGCAGAGCCTGCCAAGGGAGAAGGCCCGACTGAGCTGACTCGCGTCGACGCCAACGCCGACACCGACGGAGAAGCCCGATGACCGAGGCTGCTGTCTGGGCGGACCCGATCGACCCCTCCGTCGTCTACCTGACCGCCATGAGCGCAATCAGCCTGGCAATCGTCGTGTGCGCCGCCGTCGTCATCCACAAGGCCAGCGCCCGCGCCCGCCTCCGGAGCGACCAGAGTTCGAGCACTCGAGCAAGTGTCGCCGAGGTCGAAAAGACCCTGGCTGGGGTCATGGGCGTCAAGCGCCTCGCGCAAGCGATGCTCTCCGGCCCCGGAGAGAGCGCGCGGTTCGACGGTGCCGTCGAAGGTGCCCGTGCTCAGGCCTACTTCAAGAGCGACGAACGCCGGCAGCTCGGACGACGCGCTGTCATCGTCCACGCCGGCGCATGGGCGCTCATCGCCATCATCTGGATTGGCGGTGTCTCAGCTATGAGCGCTGAGCGGGCAGAGTTCCGTGAGGAGGCTGCTGACCGGGCAGCCGCCCGAGACGCCTGGGCCAGAGACACCTACGGCGTGCGAGACGGGATGGCGCACGCCCACCTCTACGGCAACCCCTTCGAGGTCATCGGGCCCGACGGCACGCTGCTGCAGGTCGCGATCCGCACGGTCGGCACCGAGCGTGTGCTCGTGCACGGCGCCGAGGCGGATCGGGAGCTCGAGAGGCACCCGAAGCGCCAGGACGTTCGGGCACGCAACGGGTACGCGGGCGACTTCGCCCGCTGGGCCACCGACGTCTACGGCATCACCTCCGGTGCCGGGGGTGTCGCCGACCTCGGTGAGGCCCGCGCCCTCGCCGCCAAGGGGCAGTACGACGGCGGCCTGTTCGTTCCAGAGAGCGTCGACGTCGTCGCCAACGGCAACATCTCGCGCGTCAAAATCTCCTGGGTCGGCAAGACGCCAGTGCTCGTCCAAGTGGACATGTTCGGCACCGCGGGAGCCGAACTCCCGCGCCAGAACGTCGAGGCAGACCGATGACCGGCACGCTCACCGCCCCGCCTGTCGACCCGGTCATCATCCCGCTGGCTGTGTGGACCGTGCTGACGGTCGCAGGCCTGCTCGCGATGGCAGCTCTGACGATCTGGTGCATCGAAGCAGGTCACCGCGGAGCCTCTCGCCGCGCCACGGTCCTGAGAGCCGTCGGCGCAGGTCTCGCGCTGCTGCTCACCGCTGGCAGCTTCACCGCAAGCGAGGTCGCAGGGCGACAGGCCGACGAGTACAGCCCAGTCCGAGCGGCCTGGAACGAGGAGGCAGCCGCCTGGCTCGAGGTCACCTACGGCGTGACCGAGGGGGCTGACGGCGTCGCTGCGATGTACCCGGCCCCGACCGACGTGACGGTCGTCCTGGGTGACGAGGTCGCTGAGGGCCGGATCGAGTTCGTCCACGGCAAGCCGTTCCTGATGCACTGGGTGCCCCTCGAGGGTCTCGTGCAGCTGCCCAGGGCCAACGCGACGTCGTGACCCCCATACGGGGGGAATGGTCCGGGTCCCTGTAGCGTTGTCGTCGCTCCACGGTTGTTTGGTTCCGTGGGCCGGACACCAGCTTGCTGGTGACCAGCTTCGGCACTCCTCACGGCGCGTCGAAGTGGCGGCGGGCGGCCGGGAAGCTGCCGTGGCCGCCACCCCAGGCACCTGCCGCGCATGGGTCGTTCGTGAATGACGACACGACACTGACGCAGACGGCACAGTCCGAGACCCCGCTCCGACGAGCACAGACCGCCCTCGACGCGCTCCGCACCCTGCGAAGCCTCGACGGAGCCACGCCCACCAACGAGCAGCGCGACAGCCTCCTCCGTTGGCACGGATGGGGAGCCCTCGCACCCGCCTTCGACGAAGTCAGCAGCCCCGGCTGGTCAGCCCTCGCCGACGACATCGACCAGCTCGTCAGCACCAAGGCCCTCGACGTCGCCCGCGACCACATCGACACCAGCTTCTACACGCCGGCCGCCATCGTCGACGCCGCCTTCGACCTCCTCCGCAGCGTCGGCTTCACCGAGGGCCGAGTCCTCGAGCCCGGCTGCGGCTCCGGCCGCTTCATGGCCGCCACGCCTGCCGACCTCGACATCGACTGGACCGGAGTCGACATCGACCCGACGGCGATCGCTATGGCCCGCGCCCTGAACCCGGCCGCCAAGCTCATCGCCGCACCCCTGCAGCGCGTCAGCTTCGCCACCGGCGAGTTCGACGCCGCCATCGGCAACGTCCCCTTCGCCCACGGCGCCGTGCACGACCCGAACTTCGGCTACCACTCGTCCCTCCACGGTTACTTCCTCGCCAGGGCCCTCGACGCCGTCCGCGAGGGCGGATACGTCATCGCTATCACCAGCCGCTTCGTGATGGACTCCGACTCCGGCCTCCGCAGCATCCTCACCGACACCGAGGGCAACAACATCGCCCAGCTCGTCGGCGCCGTCCGACTGCCCGCCGGCACCTTCGCCAGCGAAGGCACCGACGTCGTCACCGACATCGTCCTCATCCGCAAGATTGTCCGCGACGCCCCCGTCACCACCTGGGACGATGACCGCGAGAACGCACCCACGCGCAGCATCCACTACCCCTACACGGTCACGTCCACTCGCCCGACCGTCACCACTCCCGTCACTCCCGGCCAGCCCGGCATCCCCACCAGCGTCAACGCCTACTGGGCCACACACCCCGAGCACGTTGCCGGCACCATGAAGGTCGGCACCTTCCACCGGAACCCCCTCACCGTCATCAGCGACGACCGGCCCGCCGACATCGCCCGCGCCCTCGACGCCATCCGCCCCCACCTCATCCCGCAGGCCGACCGCCCCCACTTCGACCCCGCCACGGAGCTCGCCGACGTCGCCCTCCACGACGCCGAAGGCCGCAAGGAGGGCTCCTTCCACGTCGTCGACGGCACCCTCCACGAGGTCACCGGCGGAACGCTCTCCGAGATCCGCAACAACGCCGAGCTCCGTCAGCTGGTCACCCTCCGCGACCTCGCCGTCCGCCTCCTCGAGCTCGAATCGGACGCCGACCTCCCCGACGACGCCATCACCGCCGCCCGCGCCGCAACCCTCGAGGCCTACACCGCCTACGTGGCCAAGTTCGGCCCCCTCAACCGCGGCACCCTCACCGAAGGCAAGCCCGATCCCGACACCGGCGAGCCGCTCCTGTCCTGGCGCCGCCCGGCAATGGGAGGGTTCCGACGCGACCCCGACTACGTCTCCGTCATGGCGATCGAGACCTTCGACCAGGACGAGGGCATCGCCGCCCCCGCGCCGATCCTCCTCCGCCGCGTCAACCGCAAGCCCGAGCCCGCCACGACCGCCGAAACGCCCGACGAGGCGCTCAGCATCAGCGTCGGCGAGGGCCGAGGAGTCGACCTCGCCCGCATCGCCGGACTGCTGAGCCTGCCGACGGAGGACGACGCCGTTGCTGCCCTCGGCAACCTCGTCTTCGACGTCGACGGCCACTACGTCGACGCGCACACCTACCTGTCCGGCAACATCCGCACGAAGCTCGCCTACGCCCGAGCACGCGCACTCGACGACAGCGACTGGGCCAAGAACGTCGCCGCCCTCGAAGAGGTCATGCCGGCCGACCTCGGCCCCCTCGACATCCGCGTCAGCCTCGGCGCACCGTTCGTCGCCGCAGCCGACATCGACGCTTTCATCAAGGAGGTGCTGGGCGGTCACGCCGGCGTCACCTACACCGCCGACGCCGCCGTCTGGGAGATCAACGGCGGAGCCAAGGGCCAGGGTGTCTCCGCCGACGCTCGCCTCGCCTACGGCACCACCTCCATCAGCCCCATCGAGATCCTCGAGCACGCCCTCAACGGCCGCTCCATCGTCATCTACGACGAGGTGTGGAGCAGCAGCCGCGGCACCACCGTCCGCGTCCGGAACGTCGAAGCGTCGATCGCCGCGGAAGAGAAGTCGCGGGCCATGTCCGAGCGGTTCTCGACGTGGGTGTGGGAGAACGCCGACCGGTCCGAGCGCATCTGCGCCACCTACAACCGCCGCTTCAACTCCCACGTCACGCGCACCTTCGACGGGTCCCGCATCGAGTTCCCCGGCCTCGCCGAGAGCGTCACCCCCTGGGGCCACCAGCGGAACGCCGTCGCCCGCGTCACAGCCTCCGAGCGCGCCCTCATCGGCCACCCCGTTGGCAGCGGCAAGACGCTGACGATGATCCTCTCCGCCATGACCCTCCGCCGCTTCGGCCTCGCCAACAAGCCGCTCATCACCGTGCCGAACCACCTCCTCGAGCAGATCGTCCGAGAAGCCCAGCAGGCCTTCCCCACCGGCCGCTTCCTCATCGCCTCGAAGGAAGACCTGACCGGCGACCGCCGCCGTCTCTTCGCCGCCCGCTGCGCCACGGGGGAGTGGGACGCCGTCGTCATGACGCACACCGCGTTCACGTCGCTGCCCGTCTCCGAGCACGCCGAAGAAGCCTGGGTGGAGCGACAGAAGTCCGACCTCCGCGGCGGCATGCTCAGCGCCAGCAACGGCTACGGCTCCTCCAAGGGTGCCAAGGCCATCGCCCGCGCCGTCCGCGGCCTCGACACCCGACTCGGTGTCCTCCGCCAGAACAAGCAGCGCGACGACAATCAGGTCCTCTTCGACCACCTCGGCGTCGACTACGTGATGGTGGACGAGGCTCACCTCTTCCGCCGGCTGGCGACCGGGTCCACCGCGCGCGGAAACGGCTTCGGTTCCGGCTCCTCCAAGCGCGCCACCGACATGCTCCTCAAGATCGAGACCCTCGCCCAGAAGTACCCCGGCAAGCCCATCGTCTCGATGTTCACCGGCACCCCGTGGGCGAACACCCTCGCCGAGACGTGGACGTGGCAGCGGTACCTGCAGCCCGACGCGCTCGAGGCTGCCGGCGTGAAGATGTTCGACCCGTGGGTCGCCTCGTTCATCAACTACGAGACCGCCGTCGAGGTCGCCCCGGACGGCTCTGGCTTCCGCATGAACACCCGCCCCGTCGGCGTCAAGAACCTCCCGGAGCTGCTGACGCTCCTCGGCCAGGTCGCCGAAGTCCTCGACGCCAACAGCCTCGGTCTCGTCCGCCCCACCCACACCCTCCACACCGTCGTCGCCAAGCCCACCGACGCCCAGCTCGACTACGTCAAGGACCTCGCCGAGCGCGCCGACAGCATCCGCTCCGGCGGCAAGGCCGACAACGGCAAGGCCGAGAACATGCTCCAGATCGTCGGCGACGGCCGGAAGGTCGCCCTCGACCCGATCCTCGTCGGACTCGACGACGTCTCACCGAAGCTCGTCGAGGCGGCGGACCGCATCGCCGACGTCCACCACACCCACACCAGCACCACGTACGGCGACGCTCCGACGCCGGGCGCCCTGCAGCTGGCGATGCTCGACCTCGGCACCCCGCACCCCGACGACGCGCAGGTCTACGGCCGCCTCCGCAACATGCTCGTGCAGCGCGGCATCCCCGCCCGCAGCATCCGCTTCATCCACGAGGCCAAGACTGACAAGGCTCGCGCCGCCATGTTCTCCCAGGCCCGCGACGGCGGAATCTCCGTCCTTCTCGGCTCCACCTCGAAGCTCGGCATCGGCACCAACGTCCAGACCCGCCTCGTCGCGCTGCACCACATCGACGCACCGTGGACGGCCGCCGAGGTCGAGCAGCGCGAGGGCCGCATCCTCCGACCGAAGAACCTCAACACCCACGTCGACATCTTTCGGTACGTCACCGAGTCGTCCTTCGACGCGTTCACCTGGCAGACCCTCGAGAGGAAGGCCCGTTCGTTCGCGAAGCTCCTCGCCTTCGACACCTCCGTCCGCGAGATCGAAGACGTCGCTCCGAGCGTCCTGTCCTACGGCGAGGTGAAGGCCCTCGCTGCCGGCAACCCGCTCCTGCTCGACCAGGCGAAGCTCGCAGCCGAGGTCGGCAAGCTCCGCCTCATGCGCGCTGTGCACCTGCAGGGCGTCAACCAGGCTCGCTCGACGGCCACGAACTGCCGCGCACTCATCAGCGGGGCAGAGCGAACCATCGAGCTGCTCGAGGAGGCGAAGCGGATCGCCGCGGAAGCCGATGGCGACGACACGGCCGCCGTCCAGCGAGTTTCGACGGAGCTGCTCAAGAAGGCGAAGGACGCCTACGCGTACGCGGGACGCATCGCGACCTGGCGTGGACTCACGCTCGGCCGGCCGTACCGCGAGGTCAAGGGCCAGACCGTCCTCGAGGTCTCGGTCAACTACCGCAGCGCTCACAGCTTCGAGGTGCCCCGTGCCATCCGCCGGGCCGGCGCCGAGAGCGTCGCGGAGTTCATCACCGACAAGCTCGAAGAGTGGGTCGAGGGCATCGACCGCCGTATCCGCGGGATCCGCCGCGACATCGCTCGCTACGAGGCTGAGGCTGCCGAAGCCACCGCGGCGGCCGACACCGCACGCTTCGACCGTCAGGACGAGCTCGACAGTGCCCTCGCCGAGCTCGCCCGCATCGACACCCTCATCGACGCGGAAGCGTCCCGCGACGAGCTCGCCAAGGTCGCCTGAGCGCCCAGGGTGCTGCCGCGCATGATCCCCGCGGCAGCACCCACCGACCCCGAGGAGCGAACCGATGACCGACAAGAGCAACGAGCCGGCAGTCACCGCCGCAGTCTCTGACGCCGCGCTCGACAGCGCAGTCCAGTCGCTCGGCGCCAGTCTCATGCCGGCAGCCCGCGACCTCGTCGCCCAGCAGATCGCGAACGTCGGCGCCGCCGCCGGAGACTACGTCACCCCGAGCGATGAGCACTACGTCGTCGCCGACCGACTGATGGCAGAGGTCTTCGGCCCCGGCGAGGAGGTCGCCGCCTCGCTGGTCGCCGCCGGTCGCTTCGCTGAGGCCAGCCACATCCGCCAGCTGTTCACGATCGTCGCAGCCGCCACCCTGCGAGCCTCGAGGGACCGCAGCCGGTACGAGGAGTCCGCGCAGCTGATCGCCAAGCAGCTCCCGGCGATGCGGACCGCTGAAGCGCAGCTCATCGGCTCGCTCGTGGTCCTGGAAGAGGCTCGCGCGATGCTGTTCACCGACGCGGCTCCGCGCGACGTCTGGGCGTACATCACCGCCGCGTCCCGACTCGACGCCCTCGCCACCCACAACCGCCACATCCGCGCCGACACGATGGACGAGATGGCCACGCTCCTCGAGAACGGAACGCTCGTCCCCGCCGACCTCCACGACCTCGCGAACGGCTTGCGCCTGCAGCAGCAGTAGAGCCCCGGACTGCAGAAGCGCCGCATGTCTCCCTCCTGGCGCAGCAGCGCCAACCAGGAACGGAGACAGTCGTGAGCATCAGTGTCGTGGCAGCCCGAGACGAGTACGCCCGCGCGGTCCACGCTTACGACCTCGACGACCGCCGGCCGCCTCACAGCCTCGATGACCGCCACGACGCAGGACTCGCTGCCGTCCTCGACATGGCCGTCGACGGCGTCCGACGGTACTTCTGCGACGAGGTCAAGGTCGGCGACGTCAGCACCTGGGTCCTGAAGGACCCGGCCAGCCCCGATTACCACGGGGCGAACGTCTTCCAGCCCTTCGTCACCGACCATCGAGCCGCCACCCAGGACATCGCATGAGCACCGAACTAGACGCCACCGACACGGCCCCAGAGGCCGGCACCGCGCTCACCACGCAGCCGGCTGAACCCGGCACGCCGGCCCCGACCATGCCGGCCAGTGGGTTCCTCCTCGGCGGCTACACGCCGCAGAAGAAGGCCGAGCCGCTTCCGGACCCCAGCGAGGTCGAGCTCGGAAGCATCTACCGTGACTCCGTCGGCCAGCTCTGGCGCCGCGGCGTCGAGTTCGCCACGACCGAGCCGCACGGAATCCTCGGCACCACCCGCCGGCAGAAGGTGCCCGCGTGGAAGCGCGCCGTCGAGGTAACCCCGGCGGAGCGCGCGAAGACGTTCCGCACCATGTACCTCTACCTCGGGGGCTCGGCCGTCGTCGCCGCCGCCGGCGTCACCACGTTCTACCTCCACATGCTGCCCTCGCCGGCGATGGCCGCCGTCATCGTCGTCTCCGGACTCGGCTTCCTGCTCGCCGCTCAGCGCACCGACGAGCTGCAGAACCAGTACGTCAGCGGGAGCCCCACCACGAAGGACTAGTCATGCCCCAACCACCCCTCAACGTCGTCATCCTCGCGGCAGGCAAGGGCACCCGCCTCGGCCGGGCGCTCCCGAAGCCGCTCACCGAGCTCGCCGACGGCCGCACCATCCTCGAGCAGCAGCTCCAGAACATCGCCGCCGCCCTTGGAGCCGACCAGGAAGTGACCATCGTCGTCGGGTACAGGGCCGACGACATCGTCGAACGGCACCCCGGGGCCCGCTACGTCTACAACGAGAAGTACGACGCGACGAACACCTCCAAGTCGCTCCTGCGCGCCCTCCGGGCGACCCGAGGCGGAACCCTCTGGATGAACGGCGACGTCGTCTTCGACCCGCTCATCCTCGATCGCGCAGCAGCACTCATCCTCGCTGGGCAGAGCTTCGTCACCGTCGACACCTCCCGCGTCGACGACGAGGAGGTCAAGTACACCCTCGACCCCAACGGGAACATCGCCGAGCTGTCGAAGAACGTGAACGCCGGGCTCGGTGAAGCCGTCGGCATCAACTACGTCGCCACGAAGGACCGGGCAGCGCTCATCCGACACCTCGAGCGGGCCCGCGACCGCGACTACTTCGAGCGCGGAATCGAGACCGCCATCGCCGCCAGACAGCTCACCGTCCGACCCCTCGACATCTCCGACCTGTTCGCCGTCGAGGTCGACTTCGCTGCCGACCTCATCCGCGCCGACGCCGCTCTCCGGCACCGGTAGCCAGCCCGGCCGCACACGTACGAAGCAGCAGGCCACGCGTGAAGTACCGCCACGCACCACGACCACAACCGAGAAGAGCACGACACCGATGAGCGACACCGCCGAGACCCCTGACCCCAACGGCTACGCCATCTACACCCACGACGGCGTCTACGGCGGCATCCTGCTCGACGGCGACGGCATGCCGTTCACCACCCGAGAGACCGCTCAGGTAGCCGTCGACGAAGCAAGCCGCGAGCCGCGCGTGCAGGCGTACATCTTCCCCGTCGTCCCGTTCGTGGCCGAGACAGGACCGAAGGGCCGGCACCACGCCGGTGCCGACACCACGACGTGACCCGCGCCCGGTTCTACCTCGACATCGACGGGTGCGTGCTCGCTGACGCCCTCACCTGGGGCGACAGGCAGACCACGACCCTTCGCGTCAAGCACGGCGGAGGCTTCGGCATGCTCGAGACGCTCAACTACTCCCGTACCCAGCTCGACACCATCGAAACCCTCCGCCACGACTTCGACGTCGAACTCGTCATCCTCAGCACCTGGCTCGAAGACGGACACATCCACCACCTGCAGAAGAAGCTCAACGCCCTGCACGGCGCACGCTGGCTCCCCATCCCCCGACGGCAAGGCATGACGCAGGAACTTCCCCACGCGTGGAAGCTCGACGCTCTCCTCGCAGACCAGGCCGACAACCCCGGACCTTTCATCTGGGCGGACGACGACGAGGTGCCCGTGCACGACGAGACGGTCAGCGAAGCGGTGAGCGAGCCGGTGCTGCTCCTGGCTCCGACGTCAGCGCTCGGCCTCACCCCCGCGCACCTCGAGCAGACCCGGGCGTTCCTCGCCGGACTGCCGCGCATGGACGGAGCATGACGACGATGACCCTGCGCCCGATCTGCTCGCCCGTGCGGAACAGGGGCCTCATGGTGGCACTCCGCGAGCTCTTCGCGCGGCGGAAGCCCACGCCTCCGGTCGACAGCCGGGAGGTCGTCATCGCCGGCCACCTGACGGAGTTCTCCACCCTCGTCAGCTCCGGCCAGCGCGACGCTGCCCTGGCGAAGTGGACGCAGCTGCGCGACGAGCCGATGATCCGCATCGCCATGATCGCGCGCCTCCGCGCGGACGGCGTCGACATCGAAGCCTTCATGAGGCCCGCCCGGGCCCGGACCATGGGCGAGGCGCGCACCGAGCGAGCCGTCGCCGAGCTCGTCGCCGACCTGGTCAGCTAGCCGGCCGGAGACCTTGAACCACACCATTCGCTAGGAGAACATGAGGGGGTGCCCATCCTCATCGACTGCCCCACCTGCCACCAGCAGGTCACGGTTCGATCGGGAGGGCAGGTCGATCGCCACATGGCTGGTACGAGGGTGTGCACCTTCACCAAGACTGCTTCGTCAGACAGCCGCCCCAAGCAGGTGTTCTCCGACAGCGACCGCCGCAAGGCCGCGGCTAGGGCACTCATGGCCGAACAGGAGCAGGAACGTCAGGTCGCGCGTGCGGAGGCGCGAGCTCGCAAGCAGGCCCACCGTGCTGAGCGAGAACCGAAGCCCGCTCGTGTGACGGTGGAGTGTCCGCGGTGCAAGCAGATGGTCACGGAGAAGGACGGTGGCGTGCTCGCTGCACACCAACGACCGTCGGATCGCTGGTGTGGCGGTGGTGTCCAGCCGACACCGGGGCAGAGGAAGAAGGCCGCGAAGCGGCGAAGCGTGTGGACAACTTCAAGCGGGCTGCCGACTCTCGGACGCCAGTGACGCCCTGGATTGACAAGGGGCAGACTGACCTCATGTGTGGACGCTTCGTCGTGGCCAAGGCCTCCTCTAACCTCCTGCCCGACCTCCTCGGGAGGTCGGCAGACCTCAGCCCCGACTACAACGTGGCGCCGACGCGGCAGGTGGCGGCGGTCCGCCAGTGGGAAGGCGAGCGGGTCATGCCGCTGGTCCACTGGGGCTACGTGCCGGGGTGGGCGAAGGACTTCAAGAAGCAGCGGCCGCAGCCCATCAACGCGCGCCTCGAGACGGTCGCGACCTCCCCGATGTTCCGCAAGTCGTTCGCCTCGCATCGAGGGGTTATTCCAGCGGACGGCTACTACGAGTGGACGGTCACCGAGACCGGCAAGCAGCCGCACTTCATCTACGAGCCAGGGGCTGGCCTGGCTATGGCCGCCATCATCTCGGCCTGGGCCGACCCTGCGAAGGACGAGGACGACCCAGACAAGTGGCGGTTGTCAGCCGCCATCATCACGCGGGACTCTCATGTCGCCCCTGGCGAGGTCCATGACCGGATGCCTGCCCTCCTCAGCCCTGACGCCTACGACGACTGGCTCGGCGACCATCTCGGCCCTGACGAGCTTCTGCGGCTCCTCGAGCGCGAGTCCCACGCGGCGGCCCACGGCCTTGAGCACTACGAGGTGACGCGCGACGTGAACAACGTCCGGAACAACGGCGAGCAGCTGCTCGAGCGACTCGCGTGATCCTCGCCGACAGCCCCAGCCCTAGCCCCGGAACTGCGCCGGCCTCAATGCTCGACCAGCCCACCGCAACACTCATCGCCGCAGGCATCGCGGGTTTCATCGCCCTCACAGTCTTCGTCGTGACGCAGATCCTCTCCGCACGGTCTGCGAGACTGGACCGCGCAGCCAGCTTCGAGCTCAAGCGCGTCGAGCTGCGAACACCGGCATTCGCCGAGGTGCTGCGGAAGGTCCACGCCGAGGGCACGGCCATCCACACCCAGGCGTTCAACTGGACCGAGGTGTGGGACGACCCCTCCGTGCCGGCGCCGCGTCCGCGCGCGGCCATCCGGGTTCCGCGCGGGGAGCTCGCAGAGGTACGCGGCCTCGTTGCCGCCTACGGCACCAGCGAGCACGAGAACCTGTTCGACGACTGGTTGCGGACCCTCGAAGACTGGGCAGGCCTCGAAGACGGAATCAGCTGGTCTGCACGCGAAGAGGAGCACTCCGACGAGCCACTGCCGAAGGAAGACGTCATGCCACTCGCTGACGCTGAGCTAAAGGCACGTCGCACCCTCACGGACGCCCTCAACGCCAGCCTTCGGGACCCCAAAGGCTGACTCAGCGCATCACGTAGAGGACCTTGCTGCCCTCCGGGATACGCGACCGCAGCGCCTCGACAGCATCCCAGCTCGTCGGCGCGTCAATCGACTCGTGCACCGAAGCGGCATCCGGCTCCGGGCGGTAGGCGAGCTTCCACGTCATCTCTCGATTGTCCTCTACTCAGGGTCGTCGGACGTGAGGATGGCGGCGATGTCGGGCAAGGGGGAGGGGAGTTCGGCGGCCGCGGCCATGTCCGCGAGAACACGTCGGGAGGTCACGAGGAGCTCCCACAGGCGCGTGACGGTGGCCTCCTTCGCCTCAGCCCAGAGGGCGGCGTGTTCCTGCATGAGTCGAACGCCAGCCATGGTCGGGAGGTACGCATCCGACGCGCGCGGTCCGGAATCGTTTCCCGGCGTGGCAGCAGCTGCCAGTGCTTCTTCCATGCGCCGCTTCGACAACACGTTGGTCGCCTCCACCAGAGGCATCACCTCCGCATTGATGGCGGTCAACTCGGCGAAGATGCGGGCCCGCTGCGCCGGCTCGCTGAGCTCTCGCCGAGCTTGGTCGTCCTTCATCGCGGCTACGGCCGCCCAGTCCGTCGGCGCAGCCCCGGCCTCGAGGCCAACAGCGATCGCGTTCATGGCTGTGACGTCACCGGCATCGTCGTAGGCGAAGAGGGCCACACGGTGCTCTCTCGCGAAGCGGACTGCGGCCGCCGTGTAGCCGGACTTCGAGTAGAAGATCGCGTGCTCAAGGCGATGAGCCGCGCCACGCAGCTGCTGCACGAGGGGAGCGCCGACGGGGACGCTCAGGTGCTTCACCTGTGCGGCAGCTGTCGCTGCCACTACGTCGACACCGCCATCGGGGCCGTTGGGTGCGCGCCGGGCATCGGTGAACCCGAGTGCCTGCATGTGGCCCTGAGCCAGCTCCTCAGCCATCTGCCACGTGAAGATCCTCATGGTCGGACCATAGCGCCGGCAGGCGACACGCCCGCCTAGATCCTCGCGAGCAGCTCGGCCTTCTTGGCCTGGAAGTCATGGATGCTGATGTGGCCGGCGTCGCGGAGCCGGCCGAGATCCTCGACCTGTTCGAAGATGCTCTTCGCCGGCGCACTCGCGACCATCGGCGCCGCGGCGTAGATGGGGATGGCGGGCCCCACCGGCGGGGGTGAGTCGGTGGTGACCCCCGGCATGGAGACGGGCCGCCCCGCGGCAACGTCGGAGATGGCGTCGCGGAGCGTGTCAGCTAAGGTCTGGAACGAGCGGTTGGCGCGCAGGTAGAAGACCACCGCGTTCTCGTCTCGACTGATCGGCCCGTCCTTGCCGTTGTTCGACCGGTCCAGCTCGCCGGACACCGACAGCTGCAGGTAGCCGTGGACGAACAGGCACCGCCGGTGCTGCACGGCGGTGATGGCCCTCAACGGGATGGTCTTCGTGCCCTTCGCGCCGTGCATCAGGAACGGGATGATGCCTCGCCGCCGGATGACGACGTTCTGCCCGTCGAAGTACATCTGCCCCTGCAGCCCGCGCGCGGCTATCGTCACCGGTCCTCCATTCCGCGCCGGCCACGGCGCTACGTCACCGAGGAGACATGCGGCGGCCGTGCCGCGCATGGCTCAGGCATGCCCGACCTGATCTTGAACCCCTTCCTGCCCATCGTGGTCTTCGCCTTCGCCGCCGTCCTCGCCGTCGTCGGTGTGCGCTCGCTCGTCCGTGCCGGCGCCGCCGTGCAGGGCTTCCTCACCGGCTTCGACGACCCGGCGACGATCACGGGGGAGAAGCTCGACAACCCCGACGGCTTCGCAGGCATCGGCATCCTCGCCATCGCTGCGGCGGTCGTCCTCGCCGTAGCTGGGGTCCTCCTGGTCTGACCTAGGCGACTGAGCGTGTGGCGGCCTGCCGCGCATGGTCCTGACGACCAGACCACTGACGAACGGAGCGCCATGGGCGCCGACGCCCCCATGATCAAGAACGGCCGCTCGAAGGCCACCTTGGGTGCCTGCTACGACGGGTGCTCCTGTCACAACGACCGGGCGACACGACGTCGCGCCAAGCGACCCGCCAAGCGAGCCGACACCCGCCGCTGGCGCAGCAACACAGAACAGGACCAGCTCCGATGAGCACCATGACTGCCGCGATCATCACCGGCTACGCCTGTGACGCCGACGCCTGCCCGGAGTACATCGAGCTCGACGTCCCCGAGACGCTGCCCGACCCCCGACAGCGAGGCCTCAACGACGCCAAGCGCTGGCACGCCCCTGCCGAGATGCAATTCTACGGCACGGGCTGGGCCTACATGCGTGGCACCGACAAGGCGCTGACGTACTGCCCCGAGCACGTCTCGAGCACCGTCCGCTGCGACTGCCCCGGCGGTGCCGGCGGGAGCGGGCCCAGCTCAAGGTCCTGCCCGTGGCACTCCCAGCTCGCTGACGTCCGCATGTCCGCCGAGGCGGCCGCCCTTCTGGGCAAGGACGGCATGCTCTGTGCGCCCACGGTCATGAACGCCGTCGTCTACCGGCAGGCCGCGTAGCGAGCTCGTCACTTCGGGCGGCGCTGGCGCAGGACCTTGAGGGCCATCTCGGCTGCCTTCCGCCTGGCAGGGTCCTTGATCCGCGTCACCGCCACGGTGAGGTAGAGGACGGCGAGGCGGTCGCGCATGAGGAAGACAGCCACGACTAACGCTGCTACGCCGAAGGGCGAAGCGTCGACGAGGCTCGAGAGGATGGGCAACATGCGACTCCGGTCTGAGGGCCGCCCCGCCGCGGCACTCGGTCTGGGAGTGTCGATGTCGCACCACTTCCGTCCATCCCACCTGAGCCCTACGCGTCAAACGCCCTCGGCGGGGAGGGGGTGTGCGTTGGGCCGGTGTGACGGCCGACCATCACCCGGCCGGTGAAGCTGACCGAGTTCGCGCGGCCGAAGCCGTGCCCGTGGTTGCTCTCTCAGAATAGCTGCCACCTCCGACTTGCGCAGCGAAACTCGCACCCGCTCTTGAACTTCACGACCGAACCAGCAGAGGAACCTCCATGCCCTACGACGCCATCCGGGTGCTCATCACCGGGAGCCGCGAGTTCACCGACCGCGCCGTCATGGAGGCCGCCCTGCACCAGGTTGCCACCGAGTGGCGCGACCGCCGCATCATCGTCGTCGAAGGAGACGCCCGCGGTGCCGACAAGCTCAGCGCCGCCGTCGCCCAGGCCGCCCCAGAGACCTTCGACGTCGAGCGGCACCCCGCCCAGTGGCGCCTCCCCGACGGCAGCACCAACAAGAAGGCCGGCTTCGACCGGAACCAGCGCATGGTCGACCACAGCGCGACCGTCTGCCTCGCGTTCCTGCAACGCGGTGAGAAGAACAACGGCACCCGAGACTGCATGCGCCGCGCCGAAGCTGCCGGGATCCCCGTCAGGGCACACTGGAACACCGCAGCTACCGCCTGACGCCGCGCATGAGGGAGACATGACCACCCACTCGGACGAGCGCCCCACCCGGTCCGTCTCCCGACCCGTCGAACCGACCCGCTCACCGTCCGGAGTCCTCATCGGCTCTGCCACGTGCCCGAACTGCGCAACGGACCGCCAGCGCGGGGATGTGCACCGCTGTGCCGCGCCCGACCTCGTCGCGCTGCCGGCCGCGGCGGTCAAGCTCCTTGACGCGGTCCGCTCCGCAGGCGGCTACCCGCTCATCGTCGGCGGCGCCGTCCGCGACGCCCTCGCAACCCGCAGCACCCCGGTCGCTCCGAAGGACATCGACATCGAGGTATTCGGTGTCGACACGCTAGACCAGCTCCGCCCCCACCTCGCCGCTGTCGCCCGCGTCGACGACGCCGGCGCCTCCTTCGGCATCCTCGTCGCCACTGCCGGCGGCCTCGACTTCGACATCTCCGTCGCCGGCGAGCAGCCGACCCCGGCCGGCGAGGCAGCTGCATTCGCACGCCGCGACTTCACCGTCAACGCCTTGGGCTGGGACCCCAGCACCAGCGAGCTCATCGACGTCTGGGGCGGCGCCACCGACCTCGACCACGGCATCCTGCAGCACGTCGGCCCTTCCTTCCCCGACGACGCCCTGCGGCCCCTTCGCGCGGCGCAGTTCGTGGCCCGCTTCGGGTGGATGGTCGCCGACGAGACCATCAACGCCTGCTGGAAGATGCGAGACCTCTACGACACACTGCCGAGCAGCCGCGTCTGGGGCGAGTGGAAGAAGCTTGCGACCCGTGGCATCTACATCTCCCGCGCCCTGACCATGCTCGAGCAGACCGGGTGGCTCGACCACTTCCCCGCCTTGGCCGCGACCCGCGACGCCGAGCAGGACCCGACATGGCACCCGGAGGGCGATGTCCTCACGCACCTCGGCCTCTCTGCCGACGTCGCCGCGGCGGCCGCCGCAGCTGACCAGCTCCCAGCCGAACAGCGGCTCCTCGCCGTCCTCGGCGCCCTCGTCCACGACGTCGGCAAGCCGTTCGTCACCACCACGCACGACAATGGCCGGGTCACCAGCCACGGCCACGAATCGGTCGGAGACCCCGTCGCCCAGGACTTCCTCACCGGTATCGGCTCCCCGCACGTCACCCGCGACCGCATCGGCGGGCTCGTCGCCGAGCACATGTGCCACGTCAGCACGATCGGCAAGCCGACGAAGTCCGCCGTGCGACGCCTCGTCCGACGCCTCGACGAACGATCCGGGCTGACCATCCACGACTGGGCACGCGTCGTCGATGCCGACGTCGCCGGCCGTGGGCCCTCCGCCAGCGGTCCCGTGTCCGGACCGTGGGTGGAGCTGGCTACCGAGGTCGGCCCGAAGCCACGGAAGAGCCTCCTGACCGGCCACCACCTGATGAGCCTCGGCTACAAGCCAGGCCCGGCGTTCAAGGACATCATCAAGGCGGCGGTCGACGCGCAGGACAATGGCGAGTTCGACGACGAGGCTGGAGCGATCGCCTGGTTCGTCGCCCAGGAAGTGCCGCATGTCTCTTGAGCATGAGCCGCTTCAAGAACCGCGACAAGAAGAACCGCACCCAGACCACCGCTGAGGTCGACGAGACCAGCCCCGAGCTCGACGAGACCGAGACCGAACTCGACGAAGCCGTCGAGGGTGACACCGCCATCGAGGAGTCCGCCATCGAGGAGACGGCACCCGAGCCGCTCTTCGACGTCGCACCCGCCTTCGACCGGCACGCCTTCGTCCTCCCGGGCGAAGCCGTCGCCGAGGAGACGCCCGCCTTCCTGACGAGCGCCGACGAGACCGAGGAGCCCTTCACGGGCGGCGACGCCGTCATCGTCGCCGACGAGGGCCTCGAGCAGGCGATCGCTGCCGAGCAGGCGGCCATCGCCCGCACCCAGGAGCTGTTTGCCGAGCCCGCCCCCGACCAGTTCACCGTCGGCCGCGCCATCGACGAGATGCTCGTCTACCTCGAGAGCGACCAGTACAAGGCCGGCGGCAACAACGTCGAGGGCTACGACCGCCACCTCGCCTCCGTCGGCATCATCTGACGTGAGCGAGATCCGCCCCGGGCAGCAGGTGCTGGTCGCCGCCCTCCCCATCCCCATGAACGGCCTGCACCTGCTGGGCGACGCCGTCGAGCGCATCTACGGCACCGGCGAGACCACCGTCGACTTCTCCCGCGGCGACAGCATCGCCATCTCGGCCCCCAAAGCCGGCTTCGGCAAGCGGAAGACCAGCCGGCGACCGAAGCCCGACGACGTCGACCCCGACGCGAAGCTTCGCAGCAGCCACGTCAACGACGACGAGCTGATCCTCACCCTCGAAGAAGCGCAGGACACCGTCCTCATCTTTAGCACCGCGCTTCGGCAGTGGTTCGACCTCTCCGGAGGCATCAACTACGTCACCGCGAAGGTGCTGCCGCCCGACGGTCGACACGAGCCCGAGTACCACGTCACCGTGCAGCGAGCCTCAGGCCTGTCCGCCCACGAGCTGCGCCAGCAGGCCGAGGCCCGCGTGGCCGCCCTCGAGGAGCAGCTGCGCGCCGCTGGCATCGAGCCGGTGGCGGCGTGACCGGGAAGGCCGCCGAGTCGGACAGCGGACCGGTCAAGCTGACCCCGACGCAGCGACTGATCCTCGACCAGCTAGGCGCCCGCGAACGACTCGGCGAGAACCTATGGCACCTCGAGGCGGTCCACGCCCGGTCCATCACTCGCCTGTCGTCCCTCGGCCTCGTCAGCGACTGGGGCCACGGAGCGCCCGGGTCCATCCGGGTGTCCCTCACCGACGCCGGCCGGAAGCTGACGTTCAGCGACACCTACCAGTCACCGCTCGAGAAGGAGCTCGCGGAGGTGCGAGCTGACCTCGAAGCAGCTCTTCGCGTCGGTCGGCTAGCAGGTCGCGGCTAGACCTGGCTGTCGCGGAACACCCTTGCCGTGACGTGGCGCCGAGCCAAGGCGCGGTCGAAGCGGTCAGCGTCCGTCACGGAAGCGCCGTAGATCGTCACCTGCGTGACACCCCGCGCCTCGAGCGACTCGGCGATGCCGTGGACGAACGTCGAGCCGTACAGCGCCATCGCGGGGATGATGAGCCGCACGGGCTCGCCGTTCATGGCTGGGTGCTCGGCGAACAGATCGCGGGCGGCCTGAGCATCGAACCCGAAGTCGGGGAGTTCGATTCGGTGCACAGCCATGACCTTCCTTCGGAGTCACCCCTCCGGTCGGATCGTCGGGATGCGAGTTCGCCGCACCGGTCGGGGTCGGCGGCTAGAGAGCCTAGCAATGAGTCTCCTGGGAATGGCTGGCCGCTACGCTCCGAACATGTTCCTCGACGAGCCTCAGGGCTTCCGGTTCCCAGAACGCGTCACCGAGCGGCAAGCGATGCTCGCCGACGCCAGCGCGCAACCTCTCATCGAATGGAAGCGTGCGCTCGTCGCGCGGCGCCAGACGAAGCAGCCCGACATCTACGTGCCCGACTTCGACCCAGCAGAGGGCGGCATCGGCGCCCGTGCGCTCCTCCTGCTCGAGACTCCGGGGCCCGGCACCATCCCCAGCGAGGGCGGCTCCGGATTCATCAGCGTCGACAACAACGACATGAGCGCCAAGCACGTCTGGCAGATCCGCGACGAAGTCGGCCTGCACGAAGGTGTCATCGCCTGGAACATCGTCCCCTGGGTGCTCGGCCGCGGAGACGACAAGCCGACGCCGCCCGACCTCGCTCAGGGCGCCATGGAGACGCGACGCCTCATGCAGACGCTGCCGGACCTCGCCGTCGTCGCGGTGTGCGGGACGGCAGCCCAGAGAGGGTGGGAGAAGCACGTGCAGCCCTACCTCGACAAGAACGGCCCCGTCGTCATCCCGACCTGGCTCCCGTCACAGCTCGCCTTCAACCAGCCCGGGAAGAAGGAACAGTTCACCGAGGCGCTCCGCCGCGTCGCACGCATCATCAACTGACCCCGGTGCCGCGCATGGTTCGCGCGACAGAAGGTACCCGCCGCGGCGGACCAGCCCATACCCGCCAGGAGAGACCATGACCGACAGCCCGGAGATCAACCTCGACGTCGAGCTCTACTCGGCGAACATCATGAAGGCCGACCTCGAGCGCGCTGCCGTGCAGCTCGAGCGTGCCGCCGCCGACCTGCGCGGCGCCAAGGCTGACGTCGATCGCCTGGCCGACAGCAGCACGGGCAGCTACCTCGACGTGGCCATCGAAGCTCAGCGCATCGTCGACCGAGGCGCCATGAACACCGACGTCTGGCGCGTCGCCAAGAGCGCGGGCGTCGCCGACCTCGGCCGTGCCCAGAAGGCCCGGGAGAAATGAGCACGGGGCAGCCAGGGAAGCCCCGGCGCTCAGCTGTGCTCGTCCCCGGACACGTCCTCAAGAACGAAGGCCGCGTGTGGAGCGGTCTCTCCTGGGGCACAGGCCCCGGCGTCGGCCGGTGCCTCTGCGGCGCGACCAGCGAGCAGGTCACCACCAACGCTGCGCGTCAGGAATGGCACCGCCATCACAAGGCGGATGTGCTGGCCCGCACCGACGGGCCCGGGAGCAAGAGCCCCCAGCCGTGAGCGACGGCCCCCGGGTCGTGTCCGGCATCATCGGCCCCTCGATGACGTTCACCGACCGCGACCTCATCGACGCGTCACCCCGCGACCGCGCGATCGTCAGCGAGCTGCGCCGGCAGCGCCACGTCGTCGTCGACGAGCGAGGCTTCCCACGCACCGGCGTCACCTACACCGCCCGGTACGGGACCCCAGCGATCACGACCCTCCCAGAGCGTCCCCGTGCCAGGCCAGTCGTGCCGCCGAGGGCCCGCGCGAAAGACCGCCGTGAAGACGCCGGCAGACGTGCCCGCCGCCGCGCATGACACCTGCATGACGCAGACGACCCTTTTCCGAGCCCCCACCGCCGACGGCCGCATGATGTACGCCCTGGACGGGCCGCTGCTCGGAATCGACTTCTCCACCTTCGCCGGCGCCGAGCTCATCGGCCCCGCCGAAGTCATCCAGCGCCGCGGCTACTCGGGCCAGCGCTTCCTCATCACGCCGGCCGACGCCACCGAGGTTCGCTACCGCCGCGCCACCGGCACTCGAGCCATCACCAGCTGGACCCGAACCCGCGACGTGCCAGCCTTCCCTGAGACCATCGCTGCCGCCGACTGGGCCGCGTTCGCGAAGCCGTTCGGCTACGACGACGACGGCGACTTCACGGCGCAGGAGTTCTACCGCCCCGAGTACGCCGAGCAGCAGTACGAGGAGCTCAGCATCGACCTCACGAGCTACCGCGACTTCCCGGTCAACGTCCTGGACCCCGAGTCGGTGGACGACCCGGATGAGACCTTCACGTGGGAGGTGGCTGCGGCCCACCTCGTCTTCGGCGAAGCCTTCGCGTCGGCCATGCCCGGGGCGCTGACGGGGCTGCGAGAGAGGATCGCCAAGGAGGTCGACGCCCTCACCCCGCACGCCAAGGTGTGGACGCACAAGGCGCGCGAGGGCGTCGTCGAAGGCAGCGTCAGCCTCGTCTTCGAGGACAAGCGCACCCGCGCGGTTAAGGAGGGCCGGAAGCGCGTCCGCCACGTCGCTCAGAGTCGCGACTGGTCCTTCTCATTCCCCATCCCGAACACCCTCGCCGCCTCGTCGAAGGCAGATGCCGTCCGCAAGTACCGCGCGCTGGTCGACGACATCGTTCGGCAGATCGTCTCGAAGAAAGCAGCTGTCTGCGCCGCGTGCGACGGCGAGGGCGTGGTCATCGTCGGCTGAGCGGTGCCGCGCATGGGCGAGGAGAAGAAGCTCCTCGACCGGAAGAAGGAACCATGCTCGCTCGCGACCTCGACAAGACCCACATCGGTGCCGACGTCACCATCACCGTCAGCGGCCTCCCGACAGGCGGTGTCCTCACGGGCGTCAGTGCCTTCATGGGCATGGTGAGTCTCGACTTCGACGAGACGAACTTCACCGTGGACGGCGGCTCGCCCGTCCTCGTCGCCGCCGCAGATCCGCGGACGGCCATCCTCAGCGAGAGCGACACGGACAAGCGCCACGAGCTCATCGACGCCGCCTACGGCCGCCGTCAGCTCAGCTACCGCTGACCCGGCACCAAGAAGAAGCGGCCACCTGCCTCGTGCAGGTGGCCGCTTCGTCGTGCTGCAGGCAGGTTCTACGGCTTGGTCTGCCGCTGTGCGAGGTCACGGGCTGCCTGGGCACGGGTCACGGCCGCGCCGAACGCTAGCCCGCCGTAACGGCCCTTCGCGATGTAGGCGCCCTCAAAGTGCTCGTTGTCGACGGCGAGCTGCGCCGCCTCCTTGAGGCTCAGCAGACGCCGCTTCTTGCCGCTGCCCTCCGGGTACTCGAGATACCACTTGCCGGCCCGGTCGTAGCGGGCGATCGCCCCACCGTCGGCGAGGCCGGCGTGGACGATTCGTTCAGTGGGGCTGCTCACAGGGTCCACACCTCCAGGTCGCAGGTGGTCTCGGCGGCGAGCTTGGCGAGCAGCGGCTCGACGTCGACCCAGTCGAGGCCACCGATGCCGCAGCCGATGCGCGGGAGGGCGATGACCTCGACCCCGCGCATGTCGGCGTCGCGCAGAGCGCCGCGGACGCCGCTCTCGAGCCACTCCAGGCGTGCGTGGGCACCGGGACGGTCCTGGCTGGCGATGTTGTAGATGACGGGGCCGGGCGTGGGAGCCGCCCAGATCATCGTCTCTCCGGCCACGAGGCCGCCCGTCTGGCACGCGATGCGGTACTCGCGGTACATCTCCGGGTGTCGGGCCTTGAACAGCGGAGCGATGCCCGCGCCCATGACGCCGGTCGTGTTGACGCCGTGGCCGATGCCGGCGGCCGTCGAGGAGAACAGGTCTCCGGTCTTGAGGATGAGCTTGGTCATGAGGAGGTCATGCGCGGCAGCTACGCGCCCGCCTTCGCGCGCGCCTTGCCGGCCGACGTCGCGACCCACTGGCGGTCGCGTGCCTGCATCGCGAGGCCCAGCTCCTCCAGCGCCCAGAGCGGCTTCGCGCCGAGCATCGGCATCGTGCCGCCCATCGCGCCCGCGACCGTTCCGGTCCTCCGCCCGCGGGTCCGACGGTTCCAGGCGGGGGAGTCCGGCCAGAGGCGGCGAGCCATCAGCCAGCCGGTGGCGGTGTCGCCGGCCGCGGTGATGGCGACCAGCTCGACGAGTGCGCGTGCCTGGCCGGGGGTGAGGTCGGGGGAGGAGTCGATGGTCTTCGTCATGCCAGGGTCATGCGCGGACGGGCCAGTCTGGGCCGGCTTGCTTGAGGTCGTTGATGCGTAACTCGAGCGCGCGGGCACCGCGGTGCCTCGCGAGGGCTGGGCGCGGGTCGGGGGCGAAGATCAGCCGCGCGGACTCGCGCTCAAGGGACGCCTTCTCCCGCCGGAGGTCTGACAGCTGCGTCCTCCAGCGCCTCACAGCTTGCCCCTGGGCACGGCGCCGCTGCCGTCGTTCGCGGATCCGGCCAAGCACGGTCACGCGGCCTGCGCCAGGCGGGGCGCCCGGGCCGCCTTCGGCTTCTCCATCCAGCCGTCGCTGAGCTCCTGGAAGGACGTTGCACCGCGGGCGGTCGCGGCGTGCAGGAGCATCCGCCCCGAGGCGATCGCGTCGGCGCCGGCGTCGTGGTGAGCGAAGCCCGGGAGCCCGAGGCTCGCGGTCAGCTTGCCGAGGCTGTGCGTCTTCTCGGCCGGGAACACCTTCCGGGCGAGCTTGAGCGTGCAGAAGTACCGGAACGGCGGCGGTGTGATGCGGTGCGCAGCCGACGCCTGGTCGATGACGGATCGCTCGACCGAGGCGTTGTGCGCGACGAGGGGCAGGTCCTTCGTGAACTTCGTCAGCCGCTCGAGGATCTCCGGCCACCCCGGCGCCCCGACGACGTCGGAGGCGTGGATGCCGTGGATGCCGATGTTCATGGGCGAGAACGTCTCGTAGCCGGGCGGCGGGGTGACGAAGAGGGTCGCCGTCTTGGTCACCTGCCCGCCGAGGAAGCGGGCGATGCCGATCTGGCAGACCGAGCCTCGGTTGGCGTTGGCGGTCTCGAAGTCGAGGGCGACGAAGTCGAAGCTCATGCGGGTGTCCTCACTGGGCGCGCTCGGTGCGCGCTCGCTCCGGGTCCCATGCGCGGCAGCCGCTACTTGATGTCCTCCACCGACCAGGTGATCGTCTGTGCGCCACCCATGGTGCGTCGCCCGCGGTCCTTCTTGGCGTTCGTGTAGCCGACCTCGGTGACCGTGGACCCCTGCGGGGCGAGGAGGAGGGCGCACACGTCGGCTTCGTCGCCGGCCGCGAGAGCTGCCTTGATGGGGGCGCCGCTGTCCGGGCACACCTCCCACGACTCGCGGGACTGGCCACCGAGGATGTCGCGCTGCCGGGCGGGGCCCTTCACGAGGCCGTCGTCGGTGCCGATCGCCCACATCTGGTTCTTGAACATGCCGGTCGTGTCCCCGTCGTCCTCCGGCTGCTCCCAGGTCCCGTCGACCACCTTGACGGTGAACCGGGCTAGGTACGCGTCCTGGTCGCCAGCGTCGAGCTCCCACGACGTCATCGTCTCCTTGGACACCGGCTCGAGGGACTCGGCGGTGATCGAGACGGTGCCGTCCTCAAACTCGCTCGATGCCCACAGGTCCGTCTCGAGAGACTGCCCGAGGGCGGTCTGGGGTCCGGAGCAACCCGCGAGCAGGAGCAGGGCGGTGGCGCCGGCGGTCAGGGTGGCAGCGAGTCGTCGTTTCATGAAGTCCTCGGGTATCGAGTGGCGGTGGTCGCCGGTCTCATGCGCGGCAGTCAGGCGGCGCCGACGAGGTCGCGGACGTGCTTCTCCTGGCGCGCGATGGCGGCCTTGTTCACGGCGGTGAGCACGAACACGCGGTCCTTGCCGGCGTACTCGTACTTGCCGGTCTCGGTGGTGACGGTGACGTGGTCGGAGCTCCACCTCTGCGTCGTCTCCGATCGGTGCAGGTCGATGTCCGTGATGATGCCTTGGCTGCTGCCGCCTTCGGTGACAAGGTCGAGGCCGATGTGGTGGTCAGACAAGCCCTCGGCGGCGAGGCTTCGGATGGGTGGTGGGGTGTCGGCGAGGTCGGGTGCGCAGACCTTGCATTCACGCAGCTGCAAGTTCCGAGCTGCATCCCGGGTCATGAAGGTGGGCAGAGCTGGCCTAAACGTGTGGTCCTCCGCCAGCCGCTGACGGAAGTTCGTGCTCCATGCCTTCTGCCGATCGAGGAGGTCGGTGAGGGACGGGCAGCCGATGCGGTGCGCGACGCGGTCGCGGGGCTTGTCGTAGCGCGTGACCGCGATGCTTTGGTCTGCCTCGAGGGCATGGCGGATGTCGGCGTTCTCACCGTCGATGAGGCGGTTGACGATGGGGTCCATGCGCCCGTCGTACTCGTACTCTTCCCGGGGGCGGGGCTCGACGATCTCCGCCCACGGGCTCGTCTCTCGACCGATGAGGACGCCACCTGGAGTCGCTGCTGCGGCCTTCTTGGCCTCGTCCTTGTCGTCGAAGACGTCAGAGGCGCGCACCCAGACGCCGTCCTCCATGACTGCCACCAGCCACTCTTGGGCGCTGGGGTAGCCGGAGACGAACGTGGAAGCGGGCGTGAAGCTGATGGGTGTCGACACGTCCTCAGTCTCGCAGCGGCGCCGTCGCCGGGAGCGGCGCCGCTCCGGGGCTAGGCGTCGAACTCGCAGAGGTAGCGGACGCGCACCTGGTCGACGTTCCAGACGATCGCCTCGTGGTTGCGAACGCCGCCGCGGCCAGCGCGGACGTTGATGGAGTTGAAGGCCTTGCCGTCGTCGGACTTCGTGGTGCGGGCCTTCCGGGCCGCCTGCGGGTCGTAGCCGTGCCCTGGGCGGTACTCGTGCCCCATGGCGACGTCGTTGAGGAGCATGAAGCAGTTGGTCTCCTGTCCGCCGCGCGTCCAGTAGCCGGTCGAGTACATGAGGCTCTTCGAGCTCTGGTTCGACAGGTAGACGCCGTCGCCGAACATGCGGCCGGCGATCTGGATGCTGCTGCCGGACGTCGGCGGGACGTAGAGGCCCTTGCGGAGGATGGAGAGGAGGTTGGCCGCGCGCGTGCCGTGCCAGAGCTGCTGCTCGTTGCCGAGCGTCTTCGCGAGCCCCGCGTAGACCTCAGCGCCGGGCTCGTCGACGAGCTCGAAGACGCGCTTGAGCTTGAGCCGGGAGGCGCTGTGGTGCTCGTTCTTCGACTCTTCGAACCTGCGTCGGATGCTCTTGAACAGGTCGCCGTCGGTCGGCACCGAGCGGAGGCGGTACTTGAAGCCGGAGTCCGCCTTGATGTCCTCATCGGCGGGGGTGCGGGCGGCCGATTCGGCCTGCGCGTCGAAGAACGTGACGGAGTCGCGGAGCTGCTGCAGGAAGTCTCGCTGGTGCTGCACGGTGTTGTGCGTGCCGAAGAAGTCGTCCTGCCAGCCGCGGGTGCGGCCGACCTTCTGCGGCACGAAGGTCAGGTACTGCTCGAGGAGGGTGTCGTGCGCGGCGCCTGCGGCGTGCTCGAGCTGGTCGAGGATGCGCGTGGCCTCGGTGATGCTCCGGAGGGTGACGAGGCCGACGGGAGTCTGGATGCGACCGTTCAGGTCGACCTTCATCAGGCCGCCGGAGGACTCGAGGATGTCGTGGGCGTTGACCTTGATGATGCGCTCGATGAGGTCGGCGACGAGGGTGTCGTTGACCGCGTCCTCACTGACGAGGCCTGCTCGGGCGACGGAGGCGAGGCGGGACTTGTCGAGGCGGGGGCGCGTGGGCTGTGAGCTCGCGTCCGCGACGTCGACTTCCTTGCAGCCCTTCCGCTTCTTCGCGTCGAGGATCTTCTGGAAGCCGCTGTCGCCGGTGTGCTCGTAGTTGGTCACACCGTCGGCGCCGACGCGGCCGTACGTCTTCGACACGCGGCCGGTCTGGTCCAGTTCGAGGCTGTAGAACTTGTTCGAGTTCGCCTTCGTGTCCACCAGTACCAGCATCGCTTTTCGTGTCGTCGTCATGCCTGTCCCATGCGCGGCACATGCCTCCCGGCGTGGGTCACCGCGGGGGCGATCGGCCCTGCGAACACCTCAGCGCCTCGTTGCCGCGATGGAGCTAGACGAGCCTGTCGTCGGTCGTCAGGCAGCCAGTTCGAGCGCCTGGTGGGCGCTGGTGAGCGCTGGCGCTGCGTTCGCCAGGATGGCTGCGGATACGGCTTCGTCCATGGACGCCTCGAGGGGCTGGTTGAAGCGGCCGAACAGCTGGCGGAGGGTTCCGTTCGGCAGGAGTTCAGCGTTGGCGAGGAGCTCGGAGCCTCGGTAGACGCCGAGGAGGTAGGAGCGGTGGTCGACGGCGACCGCGCCGTACGAGCCGATGCAGTTGTCCATGGCGTCGCCCCAGTCCTCGAGCGTCTCCGTCTCCTTCGGCGTCACGAGTCGGAGGTCGGTGCGCGGCACCACCTGACCGTCGAGGGCGGCGTAGATGGCGTCCTGCTCGATGGGCTTGTTGGGCTTCTGGATGCGGAGGGCTACGCGTGCGAGGGCAGTGTCGAGCTGGGCCCAGGTGCGGGCGTCGCGGACGGCGTCGGTGATCCAGGCTGTGCTGTCGGCGCCGTGCTCCGCGCGGATGATGCCAAGGGCGAGGTGGGCGTCGCGGACGGACACTCCATCACGGTAGGTCTTCGGCGCGAGCTCGGGCGAGAGGAGGAAGGCCCGCCGGCGGCCAGCGGGCACCAGCTCGAGGAGCTGCGGCAACAGGCGCAGGTTGTCCTGGCGCGCGTAGATGTGCGGGGTGACGACGTCCGGCTCGCTCGCGCCGCGGAGGTACTCGACCAGCCAGTCGACGGGGACGAGGTGCTTCACCGCGGCGGCGTAGGCGACGGAGCGCATCGGGGCCGACATGCTCGCCCGGATGAGGTCCTTCCGGAGACGTCGCACACCGAACGCCCCGACTGCGAAGTCACGCGCGTTGTCGGCGCGGAGGGCCTTCGCCAGGCCGAAGTAGGGGCGCTTGGTGAGTGTCCCGGCGTCCCAGTCGGCGGTGGCGAGCAGGAACGGGTAGCTGAGCGCCTGAACCATGCTCTGACCGCTGTCGAGGTTCTTCACTCGGTCGTCGATGGCCAGGCCGGCTCGTGCGTGCAGCCGGATGATGGCCTCGCGGGCTCGGGGGTCGTACTCGATGGGGCTCGGGAGGTGACCCTCCTGGGCCGTGACGTTCATGATCATCCCGCCTCGCTTGCCGGCCACCTTGCGGCGCCGGTAGACGGTGAGGAGGCGTGTGCCGTCACGGTGGGTTCGGATGCTGAAGTGGGTGGCCGAGACGCTTGACCAGCGTGTCCATGGCTTCCCTGATCTCGCCACCCCGGAGCGGCTGTTGCGCTCGACGAGGGTGACGAGGTCGTGGGTCTCGATGAGGATGTGGCTGCCCATGAACAGGCGTCGTTCCACGAAGTGGTGGGGGTTGGGGCGCTCGGTCTCCGTCATGGACCTGTCATGCGCGGCGGTGCTTAGTACCCGCCTTCGATCCAGCCGGCCGGCATGCTGACGAAGCGACCGGTCGCGCTCGAGCGGTACGCGTAGCCGTCGAAGTCGGAGTCGACGTCGCTGTAGTGGAAGCTCAGCGACTGGTTGGCGACGTCCAGGTCGCCTTCGGCCTGCGGGATCTCCCGCACCGCCATGTCGAGGGCTACCAGCGTTGTCGGCTCTCCGGTGTACGGGTCGAGGAGCGTGTCGTACGGCTCGTCGGGGTAGTCGGGGTAGTCGGGGTCGGTGGTCTGGCTGACGGTGGCCGCAGGCGCGTCGACGTTCGTGACGGTGTTCAGCAGGGCGAACGCGGCACCGGCTACCAGGTCAGGGTCGTGCGCGGCGAGCTCGGCGAGCTCTGCCTGCAGCTCCTCGATGCGGGCCTTCGCAGCTGCGCGCGGGTCGCCGGCGGTCAGCGATGTTTCCGGGGCCGACTGGGCCTTCGTGGTGAACTCGCCGGTGGTGGCGCGTGGGTGGTCGGATTCGGTGAAGGTGGTCATGCCGAGTACGTGTGCGGGGCCGGGCGCCGAAACGAGAACCGCCCCGCCGGACGGTCCGGGCGGGGCGGTGACGACCAGCAGTCGGTCAGGCGGCGTAGGCCGCGCGGAGGTCGATGTGACCGTTGAACGAGCCGCCCCGGAACGCGGGCTTGTCGAAGGTGAGCCAGGAGTAGCGCTCGTCCTCGATCCCCGAGATGGCCCCGTCTGGCCCGGAGACGACCTTGACGGGGGTCTCGTCGGGCAGCGAGTAGAGGTCGACGAGGTCGAAGTCCTGACCGTCTCCGATGTCGACCCCGTTGGCGTCGTAGATGGTGCCCGCGAACCAGTTCCAGCCCTGCTGATCGCTCTCGTCGAGGTCCAGGCGGACGGCCGTCGGGTGCTCGGCCAGGATGGCCGCGGCGGCGTGCTTCGCCGCGGCGACGTCGAAGGTGGCGCGGGCTTCCTGGTAGTTCAGGCCAGCGGCTTCCACGACCTTGTACAGGCGTGAGACCTCCTCCTCGGTGACGGGGGCGGCGGTGGCAGCAAGGCCGACCTCGGGCGACGTCTGGGGCTTGTCGGTGAAGGCTCCGTCGGCGGCGCGCGGGTGCTCGGACTCGACGAAGGCAGGTGCGGTGTTGGTCATGCCACCTACGTGTGCGGCGCCAGAGAGAGATGGCGGCCGGTGACGACCCGAACGCGTCACCGGCCACCTGCTCGACTCCGCTCCACCCGAAGGAGCGGGGAGCGCCCGGCCCCCTAGGCGCCGGGACAACTGAGCGCCCGGGCGAAGGTCAGGGTTAGGGGTCCATCGCTCCGCGCCGGGCGCAGGAACGACGGTACGTGGTGTGCTTACCGGACGCGAACGGCCACTTGACGGTTTGGACGCACCGGGGGAGCAGCCTCACGTTGGGGGGATGTGAGGCGCTCACCCCGGCGCGCTGTAGCCACGCTAGGTGGGTGGCGTCGTTGCCGACCGGGAAGGGCGCCGATCGGCGGGAAACTCGCAGTGCGAGATTGTCCGTCATCCAATTTCGACCCCCGCGGTAGCGGGGACAACGTCCTCGAGGCGGACGTAGTTCGGAACACCCCCGCGGTGACGGGGAGAGCAGTCTCGGCGAGACCACTGAGATTGGATCACCCCCGCGGTGGCGGGGAACGGCTCAGAAGCTGAGCGCACCGACCTCGCGGAGGGCTGCCAGCACGGCGTCGGTCGCCTTCTCGCGGCGCAGCACGTCGAGCTTCTCGTCGCGGTCGGTGAAGGAGTTCCACCCGGCCGGGTTCTCGTCGGTCATGTACCCCTCGCGGAAGAACTCCCGCTCGTCCTCGGGCCACTCGGGTACCCGCTCCGACGCTGCCGGCGCCGGGATGGCGGCCAGTACCGCGGCGCGGGCCGTCGCCTCGAGCGTCGCACGTTCCGCTGCGCGCTCGGCCTCGAGCTCTGCGAACGTCGGCACCCGCGGCTTCTCCGGAGCGTCGGGGACGCTGTCGAAGTCGGCCGACCACACGACGTGGCCGAGTCCGAAGTGGCGAACGACGTCAGCGTGCGTGTACGTCTCGCCGTCGTCCTCCGTGAAGTGGTCTTCCATGTTCCACCACTCGCTGTGGATGCGCTGCAGCACTGTGAAGTGGTTGAAGGCGTCGTGCCGGTTCGCCACGACGACGACGGAGCGATCGGGGAGCGCCTCGACCTCCTCGACGGTGAGCGTGCCGGTCGGTCGCACCAGGGTGAAGGGCAGGTAGCCACCCATGTCGTCGCGGACCATGAGGGTGGGGAACACGTCGGCGGCGTACGGGGGCTTCCACGAGTTGTCGTCCTCGGGGTCGAGGCGGTCGAAATCCTCGGAGAAGCCTCGCCGGAGGTACAGGTGGGCTCGTCCGAAGCCGCGGCGGCCCTCGCTGACGAGGATGACGAGGTTGGTGCCCTCAGGCAGCTCGCCCTCGGTCTGGACGGCGGGTGTTTCGGTCATCGGTTGGCTTCCTTCTCTCGGTGGTTCAGCAGATCGCCCCGCCACCGCAGGACGGAGACGCCGAAGGTGCCCACACCGAGCAGCAGGAAGAAGACGGGGAGGTAGAGCTCACCGCGGACCAGTCCGCCGGTGATGGCACGAGTGGTCATGTCGGCCGTGGTGACGGCGATGACCAGTGCGGAGAGGTTCGTCATCAGCGAGCCGAACAGTCGCGGCTGGGGCGTCTTGCTGGGCTTCTTATTCTGGCGCGGGATGGTGGCGTTCTCGGCGGGGATGAGGCTGGGGTCGGTCATGTCGTCTTCCTGTCGTGGCGGGGCACACGACCCATGCGCGGCACGACGAAGGCCGGGCCCCGTGTGGGACCCGGCCTTCGATGCAGGGGCTACAGGCCGATGAGCTCCGCGAACTCCTCGGGCGTGACGATGCGGACGCCGAGGTCGTTCGCCTTCGCCCACTTCGACGAGCCGGGCTCGCCGCAGACCAGCAACGACGTGGCCTTCGAGACCGAGCCGGAGGACTTGCCGCCCATGGCCTCGATCAGCTCGTTGACCTCGTTGCGGCTCCGCGCAGCCAGGGGGCCGGTCATGGCGCCGGTGACGACGACCTTCATCCCCTCGAGGGGCTTCGGCGCGGCACCCTCGGCGGCCTCCTCCGGCTCGCTGCCGAGGTTGACGCCGGCCGCGCGCAGCTTCTCGATGACGCCGCGGTTGCGCTGGAAGCCCTCGTAGAAGAGCGCTGCGCGCTCGGGACCGACGCCGTCGACGCCGGAGGTCGCGAAGTCCTGCTCGGTCGCGGCGAGAAGGGCGTCCATCGTGTGGAAGTGGCTGGCGAGGCGGCGGCCGAAGGTGCGGCCGGACTTGCGGATGCCGAGGGCCGTGATGACGCGGTTCAGCGGCTGCTGCATGGCGGCCTCGATGTTCGCCAGGATCTTCTCGGCCGTCTTGCCGCCGAGGAAGCGCTTGGTGCCCTTGTCGGTGGTGCCGAGGCTGAGGCTGGCCAGCTGCTGGTACTGCAGCGTGAAGAGGTCGCCGAGGTCGTTCACCAGGGGCTCCTCGCCGGAGACGAGGGCGTCAGCGATCGCATCGGAGAAGCCGTCGATGTCGAGGGCGTCGCGGGAGCCGGCGTAGGAGATCAGGGCGCCGATGCTGTCGGCGGGGTCGGTCGAGCGCCAGATGGCACCGGACTGGTCCAGCGGTGCGCCGGAGGGCGAGACGTCGGACGGCTCGTAGACCGTGACGTCGGGTCCGTTCTCGGTGACGCGGCCGACGCGCGGGATGATGTCGTTGGCCTTGTAGACCTCGACGGTGGAGCCGATGCCGACACCGAGCGCGGCGATGATTGTCGGGTTGTGCAGCGTGGCACGCGAGATGGTCGAACCGTCGACGAGGACCGGGTCGTAGATGGCCGTGTAGGAGATGTTGCCGGTGCGGCCGACGCCCTCGATGATGTCGCGGACGGTGGTGATGGCGGTGTCGGCCTCGTACTTGTAGGCGGTGGCCCAGCGGGGTGCGCGGCTGGTCGTGCCGAGCTCGTCGCGGACGCCCGGCTCGATGGCCTTGAGGACGATGCCGTCGGTCGGGTAGGGGAAGGCGTCGGACTTCCGGTACGCGCCGAAGGCGAGGACGCGGGCGACGGTGTCGGTCTCACCGCTGTCACCGGTGGGGATGGTGGCGCTGAGGGTGAAGCCGGCCTCAGCGAGCTGAGCGGCGTCCAGGCCGACGGCGTCGAACGCGACGAAGGTGAGCTTGACGCCGTACTGCAGGTCGTTCTTGCGGACGGAGCCGGCGGTGGCGTTGCGGGGGTTGGCGAAGGCGGGCTTGCCGGACGCGACGCGGTTGGTGTTCGAGTGGTCGAAGTCGTCGCGGGTCATCAGGAGTTCGCCACGGACGTTGACGGTGCCGGTCTCGGCGATGGTGCGGGGGAGGCCCGTGATGTCGAGCTTGAGGACGTTCGTGGTCAGGTCCTCGCCGGTGACTCCGTCGCCGCGGGTCGAGACCTGGACGAGGGTGCCGTTGTCGTAGCGGGCATTGAAGGCCATGCCGTCGAACTTCGGCTCGATGCTGATGGTGCCGCCGGCCGCTGCGATGCGCTCGGCGAAGGCCTCGATGTCGGCGAGGTCGGTGACCTTGTCGAGGGAGAGCATGGGGACGTCGTAGGTGACGGTGCCGCCGGTGCTGGTGCCAGCAGCGACGTCGCTGAAGAGGCCGTGCTCGATGACGCTGTCCGGGTTGGCCGCCTCGTACGCGGCGATGCCGGCTAGGAGCTCGTCGTAGGAGGTGTCCGACATCAGCTCGGTGTCGGTGTCGTAGTAGGCACGAGCGGCCGCCTTGGCGGAGCTGACGTCCGCGCGGTACTGGTGGTCGTCGAGGACGGGGGTGGTCGTGGTCACGTGTCTGCTCCAAGGTCGGTGGGCGCTTCGCGTGGTCCATGCGCGGCAGCGCCCGCTTCTCTCGTTCCATGCTGACGCAGCTCACCGTCCCCGTAGCGCTCATCGGCCTCCTGCAGCCGGCTCATGCGCGTCTGCTGGTCGAGGTACATCCGGAAGTTGCCACCGATGTCGGGGGTGATGCCGCGGGCGAGGAGCAGGCGTCGCCGAGCGTCGTTCTGGGCTTCGTCGAGGAGCCGATCCGTCTCGGCTCGTTGAGACTCCTGCTCGGCTACTGCCCCCTGTCGCGCTGCCCGGCTTGCCTCTGCGGCGAGGTCGGCAGCCCGCCGGCTTTCGGTCCTTGCCCGCTCATCAAGCCAGGATTCCCGCGACTGCGGCTGTTCCAGTTCGCCGTTCAGGGCCGCGGCAACCCAATCGGGCAGGCTCACGTAGGGCCATCCTCGGGGGCTCTTGGCGACTTCGGTGTGCTCGGCGGTCAGGTGGTAGATCGGCACGTAGCCGGCCCGGCGAGCCACGTCCTGGTTGCGAGCGATCCACAGGGCACGGGTGCCGGGCACGGCCACCCGAAGGTCCTGGCGGCGTCGGTACTCGTCGGGCGGTTGCGCAGACAGCTGGACTTCGAAGACGACCCGCTCGGCAGACGTGGGGTTCACAGCCAGGACGTCGGGCACATGGTCTGGTCGTGTTTGACCTGATCGGCCTGCTTCGGCGACGGCATCCCACCCTTGCCGCTGGGCCTCAAAGACGATCGTGTCCTTCAGCGCCAGGTGCTCTTGTGACTCGCCCGCCCACGCGCAGTTCTCCGCGCTCGAGTGCTCGTGCATGAAGTGGTAGACGGTCACGCCGTCACGTGATCCTGACCGCGGGTAGACCCGGTGGCCGCAGAAAGGGTGGACGAGCGTCTTCGATGACTCCGCCGCGGACCTCACCGCCTCGACGTTCGAAGAAGTGATGTGGGCACGGTCGATGCGTTCGCCGTCCCAGTACGCGTGCAGGCTCATCTGCCCTCCCCAGGCGGGAGCCTAGGTCGGGCCGCCGACACTCGGGCAGCCCCTCAGGAGGGGTCAGAACATGACGGCGCCGACGACGATCGGCAAAACCGTCGCGCCGACAAGCGTGGCCGCGAGGGAGACAGTCATCCGGCGTCGGGTCTTCGTGGACAGCATCATCGTGGCCTCCTGGTGGTGCGTTGATGCCAGGAGGCATGTGGCGCGGTCGGTCGCTCACGGCATGCCGGTCGACCGAATCGTGACGCGAGCAGGTGAGCGAGCCGACAGTAGTGGCAGTCGGTGCCGGAGGCGGAATCGCTAGTTGACGGTTTGGACGGCCTCGGTGGTCAGCTTCCGAGCTGACGACGGATGGGTGCCGGTGCCGGGGGCTGCCGAGGCGTGAAGACTCGCGCCAACTCCGCTGTCGTCTCCTCGGTGAGGAGGGCGGGGTTCACCTCGAGCAGGCGCCGGATACGCGCTACGAACTCACCCGGCGTCATCTGCGTGGCGGCGCTTCCTTCCGGCAGGGCCGTGTCGTCGACGATGCGGGCGTTCGTGAGGATCCGCCGCTGCTCGTCGGCGAAGGATCCAGCAGCAGCCATCGCGTGGAAGCGCTGCTCCCACTCCTGCCCACTCATGCTGAGCTCGGGGTCCGTCACCGCCAGTTCGACGCCCTCGGTGGAGACCACGAACGTCGCAGGCCGCGGTGGTCGACCGTCGGCGCCGACGGCCTTCTTCGTCCGGCGAGGCGACGACATGCGCTTCCAGATGGCACGGGCGGACGGAAGAGCTCGCTCGTGCCAGAACCGCGCGATGATCGGCAGTGAGGCGACGATGCCGGCGAGGATCAGCTCCGCCATCAAGGCGATCGCTTCGAGTTCTTCCTTCGTGAGTTCAGGCGACTGAGGTGCCTGCGAGTAGCTAGGCGTGTCCTCGACGTACTCCCAGTCGGCGTGGTCGACGAGGTTGCCGTCAGCGTCGAAGAGGTGCCCCTTGAAGGCGCCGTCGACGCGTCGTGAGGAGCCGAGGTGAAGTCCCTCAGGGACGATGGGGACGAAGGGCATGTCGCGACACTACTGGCCGCGAGCAGTCCTCACGAAGTCGGGGGTGGCGGGCCTAGTAGACCGCTCCGAGCACGAGGCCACCGACGAGGCCGGCCAGGCCAAGGACGGCGCCGGTGACGGTGAGGCGCTTCCGGGTGCGGGGAGTCATCATCATGTGAGTCCCATGCGCGGCAGCCGCCGAAGTGGTCAGACGCCGAGTCGGTGCCGGACGCTGATCGAGTTGGCGTGGACGGTTGCCGGGCGGGGCACCTCGCCGAGGAGTCGGTGGAAGAGGCTGACGCCGCCCGATGACCGGAAGAGCTCTGCCCGGCGTTCGGCGGGTGTCGCGCCGAGCGGTGCCACTACCTCGAGCAGCCTGGCGGTGCGCTCCACTGGCTCCGCCCTCCCGTTTGCGTAGCCCATGAGCCAGCCGTCCACGGTCCGGCGGGGAGCGCCCAGGAGACGTGCCAGCTGCTCGGCGGGCAGACCCGTCAGGGTCGCGAGCTCGGTGACCGTGCTCACTGCGATGCCGCGGCGGTCCGGGCTTCCACCTCGCCCAGCCACTCGTCGACCCCGTAGACGCTCGGGGCGCCGAGGTCGAGCAGCGGCCGGGTGAACACCACGGTGCTCTTCGCGGCGTACGCGTCAGCGACGTTGCCGGAGACGGCTGCAGCGATGCGGGCCACCTGCGCTTCCGCCTGGCCGCGTCGCGACTTCGGGAACGTCTTGTACAGCAGGAGCGATGCCACGCCGTCGCCGAGCGCGGCCAGCTTCGTGCGCAGGCGCGACTCCTCGGCGGTGGCCGCAGCGAGGAGCTCGTCGGGGGACGAACCGGATGTCAGGCCCTTGCCAGCGGTCCGCGAGCCCTCGAGCGCCTGCTCCCGGGCCCGGCGAACGCGCCCGTCGGCGACGTTGCGGCCGAGCTTGGGGAACGACTGGTAGCTGGTGTGGACCTCTAGCGTCCCGGCTTCGTACGCGAGGGCGGTGCGGAGCGCGCGGATGCTCGCGACGGTGCGGCGGAGGGGCTCGTCAGGGGTGGTGTTCAGCATGGGGAGTGTCCTTTCGTCACCGGCCCCATGCGCGGCGGGGCGCCGCTCACGCCGCGAGGGCCAGGGCCTCGTCCGGAAGCAGCGTGCGAAGGCGGTCGAGCGGCAGCGGGACGCCGCACCGGTCACGCCACTGTCGGCGCCACCAGGCGTAGATCCGCATGGCTGATGCGCCGCGTGTCTCAGCCCAGTCCCGGATGGTCTCGTCGAGGAGGAACTCCTCGCCGTGGAACTCGAAGTCGTCGGAGACGACCAGGCGCATCTCCTGGCACTGCCCGCAAGTGCGGTAGCTGGCGATCGTGCCAGAGTCCGCAACGGTCTGCAGGTGATACGTCTCTCCGGGCTGGATGCGTCGGCGGCACTCGTGGCAGTTCCACGACTTCCGGGCCTTGCGGAACGTGTCGGTGAGGATGGTCATGAGGTCTCGGGGTCCGTCCGGTCAGGCAGTCTCAGGTGCTCGAGACCCATCTCGAGGAGCAGGTCGTCGAAGTCGAAGGTCGCTGCGGCGCGCTCATCGGCGTCGGGCGTGCAGTACGGGCAGACCGCTGCCGCATGGTGGTTGTCGAGCTCGAAGCCGATGTGAGCGACCTCGCGGAGGCCGGCGACCTCTCTCGCGGCGGAGCGAAGGGCGGCCGCGAGGGAGGAGACAAGTTCGTCCTCGCCGACCGTCACACGCTCGTCTGCGGCGGCGAGGAGGGCGGTGACGTTCATCGCCGGAGCCAGCGCACGTGGTACCACTCGTTGACCTTCATGAAGGCGTCGAAGTTGGGCCACGCGACGACCTGCTCGTTGCCGAGCGTGGTGAAGGCGTTGATGGCTACGACGGGGACCCCGTCAGGCCCGGCGGCCGCGACGTCGAGGCAGAAGACGTGGTTCGTCTCCTTGTCGCGAGCGAGGGGGATGAGGGTCCTCGAGGGGTACTGGTGGCGGAGGATGAGGTGCCAGGACCGGCTCACGCCTCGTTCCATGAACGCCCACGCCCACGGGTCGAACAGCTCGCGGTTGGCGTCGACGACGGCGAGGAGCGCGCTTGGGAGGCGGTACCCGCGCCACAGCTGCCTGAGCTCACGGCGACGTTCGCGGGCGGTGGTCAGCGGCCGGCGCCGGGTGCGGCGCTGGTGGATGGTCAGGGCACGCTCGAGCGGGTCGGTGGGAAAGCGCGATCGTCTGTGTCGGGCCCGTTCGTTCAGGCGCTCTCGTCGTGCGACGGTGCTCACGTGGTGCGGACCTCCGGGTCGTGGGTGACTGCTTCGCCGGCGATGCCGACGAGGTGGGTGGCGCGGGGCTCAGCCACCGAGGTCCTCGTCGCCGGTCTCCCCATCCGTGTGCGGCTCGCCGGTGCTGGCCGGCGCAGGCGACGCCGACGTAGCCGGCGGCAGGATGCCGATGTTGCGCTTCATCTGGGTGTAGAGGCTCTCGCCGCCGCCGCCGCCGCCGCCGTCAGGGACCCCCACCGGCTCGGGACCGCGTCGGATGGTGAAGTCGGACGGGTTGAGGGCGAAGAACGCGAGCTGGTTCGCGATGACGTTCTGGGTCAGCTGCTGCTGGGCGACGGCGAGCTGAGCCTCCATGACAGCGGTCTGGCGCTCGATGGCGCTCGTCTGCCGGTCGGTGGCAGCTGCCTCCTCGAGGCTGGCGAAGACGAGAGCGCCGGTGCGCTGCGCGGCGGAGTCGCGGAAGCGCTCTCGGTTGCTGAGCATCGAGAGGGCTCGCTCGGCGAGGGTTCGGGTGGAGCGCTTGTCGTCGGCGTCGCCCTCGAAGGTGTCGATGGGCGGGACGGGTTCCGCGGCGGCGACCGGGACGTCGAACTCGGTCTCGAAGAGGACGCTGGCCGGCGGCTCTGTGTTGAGGAGGGTCATGGTGGGCCTACTTCGTCTCGGTCAGGTCGTCGGACTCCGGACCCGCGAAGGCGATCCGGATGATCTCCTCGGTCGCCCAGAAGGCGAGCACGGGGATGGCTGCGGACAGGCCGATGCCGATCCAGGACTGGTACGTGGAGAGGTCCCCGTCCCAGTAGTCGAGGGTGTGGGTGGCGTTGGCGATGACGGAGAACCCGGTGGAGACCATGAGGCCGGTGCGGGTCATCCAGATCTTGTTCTTCGGGCGACCGCTGGCTGTCGTCAAGGGCGGCAGGCCCGCCTTGGCGCGTTCGAGGAGGCGCTTGCTCTCGCGGAAGCGGAACACGGCCAGGGTCAGGCTGTAGCCGATGATGGCCATGTCGAGGAAGACCGCGGGGAGCCAGCGAAGGTGGTCGTTCGGGGCCATCCAGCTGCTCATCTCCACGATGGCGTTGAAGGACCAGACGATGCTCGCCATGAGGATGGCGCCGAACAGGAACAGCAGGAAGATGACGAACCAGCGCTGGTTCGGGTTGATGAGTGTGAACTCGACGACGGGCTTCTTGGCCTTGCCGGTCACCTCGGCAGGGGAGTCGCCAGCTGCGGCCTCGGGCTCGAAGAGCGTGGCTCCCGTGAAGGGTGCGGAGGCCAGAGCTGGCGGGTCGGCAGTCATCGTCGTGTCAGTCATGTGATGCTCCAAGGTCGGTTTCAGTCACGACATCCATGCGCGGCAGACGGCGCATCGTGAACGGTGCCGTGGCTCCGGTGGGGGAGAAGCCATAGCGGCCGTACCAGCTGATGAGACGCCCCAGCTCGCAGCCGAAACCGTTGTTCGGCTCCACGACGACGGGAAGGCCGGCGGCGTCTGCACGCTCGAGGACGGTCTTGAGTGCGGCGCTGCCAAGGCCGGTCCCGCGGAGGGGCACAGCAACGGCGATGAGGTCGAGGTGGGCTTCGCCGTCCCTCATGGTGATGGCGGCATTGATGCCTTCGCCGAGGGCACGGACGGCGGCCATGGTGTCTACCGCGAACGGGGACGGCAGGTGCTCGTAGGAGTGGGGGCTCATGCCTCCTCTGTGCGGCAGCTCGCGGGACGGGTGCGAGCGGCGCAGCCCTGAGTGCGGAGAACGATCCGTGATCAGGCCTTTCGTGGTGCGCGGCACCTCGTGCCGCACACCTACAGGGCATGACCACGACCTTCCTCGAAACCGACCACCCGCGGGCCGCCACCGGCGCCTTCGTGGACAAGCTGCAGACCGCACCGGAGGTCGGCTTCGGCACGGCGCACCGGCTCGACGCCACCGACCACGTCGTCGACGAGAGCTTCCCCGTCCCGCAGGCGAACGACCTCGAGAAGGTCGCGTCGATCGTCGACCTCGTCGACCAGGGCGCAGACACCGGCGATGCGGTCGCCGAGGTGTTCAACTTCTCGCCCCGGCAGGGGCCGTACTACCTCGACGCTGCGGGCTACCTCGGTCTCGTCGAGGTCGTCCCCGACGAGGAGATGAAGACCTACCAGCTCACCGCGCTCGGCCAGCACATGCTGTCGTCCTCTGCGGAGGAGCGGGTGCTCATCCTCAGGCACACCGTCGCCGCCTGCCCGGCTGTCCGCGCGTACGCCGACGGAGGCGAGGAGCACATGCTCGAGACCCTCGCAGCGTCTGGTCTCGGCGATGTCACTGCCGACCGCCGCGGCGCGACGGCGGCATCGTGGCACCGGTCGCTGACGAGCAGCGCCAACTTCGCCACCCTCATCGACGACGAGCTCGACGGGGCGCTGTACCGCGTCCCCGAGGCCGCGAAGAAGGCAGCGGAGGCGCGGGAGGAGCGGCGCAAGGCGGCCGTGACGCGGCCCGCCCCGAAGTCCTGCGCCGAGCCCGGCTGCGGCCTCCTCCTGCCGGCGTCAGGTCGCTGCGACTGCCAGGACTTCTAGTGCGCGACCGGCGCCAGGCCGCCTGAGCCTGGCGCCGGGAGCGCCCTACTGTCCCGGAGCGGGCACGAAGCAGAGGCCGAGGTCAGCCTCGAGCAGGGCCTTGGCGGACTTCTCGCCGAACGCCACGAGCATCGAACCGGCGCCGGGCGTCCCGCCCTGCTCGGTGATGTTGCCCTTGAAGAACTTGATCCGGCCGCTGACGAAGCAGACCATGCTGGCGCCGCCAGCGACGTCCTGGAACCAGCGGACGTCAGTGCGGGCGAAGACGAGGGCGATGCCGTCGCCGTGCTCGGCGAGCTTCTTCATCCACACGGGCGTGTGGGCGCCGTAGGGCGGGTTCATGAAGACCGTCCCTTCCCACGGGGATGCGAGGCCGTCGTCGTCGATCGTGTAGTGCTTCCGCGCCGGGACGAAGGACTTGCCGGCGCCGGGGGAGCAGGGGTCGAGGTCGAACTCGAGTCCCAGCGACTCGAAGATCACGGGCGGCGTGTACCACTCGAACGACTCGTTGCGGGTGGACTCGTGGGTGAAGCCGCCCTTGGGGGCGGGTGCAGGTGTGGTGTCGGTCATGCCTGCTCTGTGCGGCCGTGGCCGCTGCGGCTGGGCGTGGTCCTGAGTGGTCCTCCCAGCCGTGCTCGCGGAGCCCGCACAGAAGAGGCATGACCGACACCACGACGGGCGAGTTCACCGACTTCGGGCCCGACTTCATCTGGACCGACAACGTGACGTCCGAGCAGCTCAAGAACATCGCCGAGTTCGGCGACGTGGAGATGCGACGTCGTGCCGCGGCGCACCCCGCCATCACCGACGAGATCGGGCAGATCCTGCTCATCGCCGGCGGCGCCGACATCGCGCCCATCATCTGCAAGAACCCGAAGGCCAGCACCGGGCTGTTCAAGCTCGCCGCCCGTCCCCGGCGCACCATCAAGAAGCTGCAGAAGCAGTACCGGGCCGCCGACCGCGCCGCCGAGAAGCGACGCACCAGCTACGTCTCGAGCATCACGCGAGGTGAGAAGTGATGACGAACGCTGAGCCGGTCCTCACCTTCGACGAGCTGTTCGCCCGCCGCCCTGTCACGCTCAGCGGCTGCTGCCGCGGCTCCGTCGACGTCGACGGCCGCTGCGACACCTGCGAGCTGCCCGCGGGCATCCTCACCGCGCACGTCTGCGGCACCTGCAAGACCCACGTCACCGAGACCGCCGGTGAGACCGGCCCCGTCCTCGAGTGCAGCACCTGCGGTGCGCGATGGGACGACCTCGCTCGCCCCACCACCGAGGACCTCACCGGCGTCGTCGCGACGTCGTGGAACCCGCTCCTCCTGCCCGACGTGCACGCCCGCTTCCTCAGCGCTTACGACCAGCAGCTCGCAGCGTGAACGCCTGGTATGCCGACGAGACGACGACAGTTCACGCCGGCAACAGTTTGGACATCCTCGCCACGCTCGAGAGTAACTCCGTCGACAGCATCGTCTGCGACCCGCCCTACGGACTCGCCGACCTGCCAGCGAAGAAGGTCGCCGCAGCGCTCACCCAGTGGCTCACCGGCGACCGGGCGTTCATCCCCGGCGGGCGCGGCTTCATGGACAACGCCTGGGACCGGTTCGTACCGCCGCCCGCGCTCTGGGACGAAGCGCTCCGAGTCCTCAAGCCCGGCGGGTACCTGCTCGCCTTCGCCAGCACTCGCACGCAAGACCTCATGGGCATGTCCATCCGCCTCGCCGGCTTCCGCATGCGAGACCAGCTCCAGTGGGTGCGCGCCGACGTCTTCCCGAAGACCAAGCACACCCTCAAGCCCGGGTACGAGCCAATCCTCATGGCGCAGAAGCCCCTCGAGGGCACCGTGCAGCAGAACATCGACAGCTGGGGTGTCGGCGGCATGAACATCGACGCCGTCCGCACGCCGTTCCGCAACGCCGCCGACGAGGCGGAGACCAAGAGCAAGAACCAGCACGCCGACTGGGGCACCCCGCAGGCGCAGTACAGCATCTACGGTGACTTCTCCGCGCTCGGAACAAGGCCCAACTACGACGCCGAGGGGAGATGGCCGACGAACATCGTCTTCGACGCGTCAGCCGCAGCGGCGCTCGACGCGGCGAACGAGCCGACCGTGTCGCGCAGCGGCACCCGCGGTCGCGGGGCGCCGGCCGGCGACGGCTGGGGGATGAGCCAGGGCGGCGTCGAGTACGACGATCGCGGCGGCCCCAGCAGGTTCTACCCGGTCTTCCTCGAGGACCCGCAGCCGTTCAAGTACGTGCCGCGGGCGCAACCGCGCGAGCGTCCCGTCGTCGACGGTGTCCGGCACCCCACGGTGAAGCCGTTGGCGCTGATGGACTGGGCTATCCGGCTCGTGACTCCGTCCGACGGAGTCGTCCTTGACCCGTTCTTGGGGTCCGGCACGACTGTCGAGGCCGCTCGCCTTGCTGGGTTCCGCAGCATCGGTGTGGAGGCTCATGAGCCGTTCCTGCCGCTGATCGCCGCGCGGCTCGAGAGGTCGACGCGGAGCGTGTTGGCGGCCTGACCGCACACCACACCTGCCGCTGCCACTAGCGTTCGATGCTGCGAAGTATCGAGTTGGTCCAGCCCTAATCCGGAAGCACTCCGAACGGTCTCGTGTTACAGAAATCGCTGGTCAGGGGCCAGAGTCGACCGACCTGTCTGATTGTCCCCCTTGACGGTTTGGACGAAAGGTCACCACGCGTGTCCCTCGTAATGGGGTAGACGTCCACCCTAAAATCGCCCGATCAGGGGTCCTCGAACCTAGAGAATCGCTGAAAGACCACAGAAAAAGGTGAGCGAGATTCACGCTCACTCTCGAGAGGAACACCGTGCCGAGCCAGAGACACGAGTTCGTGCAACCCATCGTGGTCTGCGTCGACAAGGAGCGCCCCGCGCCCGCCCTCGATGCCATCCGAGCAGTCGCCGACGCCAGCGTCAAGATGTACGCCCGCGACATGGTCGGCTACGACAGCCTCGACGAGACCGAGCGCCTCGCAGTCAGGCACATCGCCCGCGCATGGAGCTCATGGCTCAACGGCCCCATCGCCAAGACAGTCCGCCGTGCTGACCGAGCCACCTACGAGCGGCTCGTCGGATCCACCAGCCTCACCGAAGCGACCATCGTGACCCGCGGTGACGCCGAAGCCATCGCGTTCCGCCCGATGATGGCCGACGAGCTGCCGAACAACCTCCGCCGCCTGCAGGTCAGCGGCACTCAGCTTCCCGAGGGGACCCCGACGAAGGTCCTCACGCCCACCGCCAGCATCCTCCTCAACGCCGACCTCGACATGTCGACCGGGAAGGCCGCAGCGCAAGCTGCGCACGCCCTCTTCACCTGGTTCCTCAACACCGACGAGTCACCCGAGCCCGACGCCATCGAGTGCGACGTGTCCTTCGTCAGCGGCAAGGAGCTCGAGGACATCGTCGCCTCTCGCGGCGTCCGAGACGCCATCCACGACGCCGGCCGAACCGAGATCGAGCCCGGCTCTCTCACAGCCATCGCCGTCACCGACTGACAGCGTCACGGACGGCGGGGGAAACTCCCTGCTGTCGCGATGAGTTCGCCGGTCTGCTTGATGAGGTCGACCTGCCGGTCGAAGACCTCGGTGAACGCCAGGCGGGTGAAGATGCGGGCCTCCATCCAGTCAGCGTCTCCAGCGCCCCGATCAGCCTTGCGGCCGACCCAGACGTCCGGTGTGATCTGCGACCAGACGCGGTGCACGATGTCGTGCCGGTCGCGCAACGCCTCTTGAGCATCGATGACTAGCTGGCTCGCGGCCACCGCAAACTCGCGCTCCCGAGCGTTCTGGTCGTAGGCGGCGAGACGCCGACGAAGCAGCTTCTGGCTGGCAGACCCCAGCATCTGGAACGCCTCGCGCTGCGGCCCGTTCGAGACCTGACTCACGAGAGCGGCCAACCGGTCCTCAAGCAGTGCGCCGAGAGCGGCAGTCCTCCCGATCAGTGCGTAGAGCTCCTCATCGAGAGCGGAATGGACCGTTGAGGGGATGCCGTACGCGTCGTCTACCACCCCTCGACCGTATCGGGGATGGCTGCCGCGCATGGGCGGAGCATGACGAAGCTGACCTTCATGCACACCGGCGACGAGCACCTCGACGCCACAACGCACGGCACCCTCAACGCCACCACCGGCCGCAACACACTGTGGGAGTCGAACCAGGCAGTCATGAGCCACCTCGTCACCGTCGCTATCGAGCGCCGCGTCGACGCCTTCATCTCCGCCGGCGACTCGTTCAAGAACGGAGCCCCGTCGCAGGAGGCGCTGCTGATGTTCGCCGACGCCTACGCGCCCCTCGGTGAGGCTGGCATCCCCCTCGTCATCCTTGACGGCAACCACAACCGCAACGGCGTCCCGAGCGACCACCGCTCAGCCATCCATGTCCTCGCCCAGATGCTCCGCGCCCGCGGCACCACCGTGCACGTCGTCTCCGACCCGCAGCTGGTCCGGCTCGAGAGCGGCCTGCAGGTCGCCGCCCTCCCGTGGATGTCGAAGAACCAGATCCTCTCCGACCTCGGCAAGCTCGACGCCAAGCACGAGGAGAGCGACCGCATCGTCTCCGACCACGGCCTCGAGACCCTCACCCAGCTCACTGCCGAAGCCGACTCGACCTCCCCGCTCATCATCGCCTCCCATGTCACCGTCGACGACCTCCGCCTCGACGCCGTCACCGAAGGGTTCAAGCGCGGCTCCGAGGTCGACGCCGCGCACCTGTTCTCCGAGCCCGTCCTCGACCGCAAGAAGCTCGAGCAGCTGCCGTTCTCCTACGGGGCGCTCTCCCACATCCACACCCCACAGAAGGTCGGAGCGAAGCTCTGGTACGCCGGCAGCCCCAACCGACTCACCTTCACCGACATGCGAGACGCCAAGGGCGGCAACCTCGTCACCGTCGACTCCGACGGCACGCTCACCGTCGAGCGAATCGCCACGCCTGCCCGCGTCATGACCTCAATCGACCTCGACGACGAGGCGCACACCACCGAGCTCGCAGCACTCGAGGCAGGCACCCTCGTGCAGCTCCACCTCGCCACCGGGGAGCCCGAGGTGCCCCGTTCCATCCGGAAGGCCATCGCCTCCGCCGGCGCCATCCTCGCCGACACGAAGCCCCGGCCGAAGCCCCGCGAGGTGACCGCGCCCCGCGTCAGCATCCCTGAGAAGACAGACCCGCAGGACGCGCTCCGGACCTGGGCCATGCACGAGCTGCCCGCACACATCAACCTCGACCACCTCCTCTCGGCGGCGGAGAACCTCACCGTCGACGGAGGCAAGAAGTGACGACGAGCACCGGGGCTGTCGCTGTCGCTGTCGCTGTCGCCGGCAGCCGGCACGACGCCACCTCCGCATCGACGGCGACGACCGCCTTCCGCACCGACAGCCACACGATCACCCTCGTCGCCGTTTCCGGCCTCGCACCCGTGCCGTACTTCGCGGCCATCGAGAAGGACGTCACCGCCCTCGAAGGAGCGGGCGCCACCATCCACACCAGTGGCCCCTCCGGCGTCAGCAGACGACTCCGCGACATCACCCGTCGCTGGGCCTATCGCCGGAGTTCCCTGGCGAGCAAGGCGCTCGCCCGCCACCTCGGGTGGCTGAGCGCGGACGAGGTGCTGCGCGGCTTCCGCCAGGACCACCCCACCTGGCAGGCCCACGACGCGACCCGCGAAGAGGTCATTCAGCGCTGGACATTCGTCGGCGCCGTCGCCTCCGCCATCAGCAGCCGCATCGTCGTGAAGCTCCCCCGCACAGTCATCGCCGAGCGCCCCGACATGGTCTACGGGCCGCGCGCCGGCAACACCGCATCTCTGCCCGTCAGGGCCCGCGAGGTCATCTCCCTCCGCGCCTCCGAGGCCATCGAGGCTGCCACCAACGAGCGCGGTGACGTCGTCATGCTCTGGTCAACCCAGCACGTCCCCGAGCTCACCGAACGCCTCCTCGAGAGGGGCTACACGGACGCCGAAACCACCTGGCGGACCGTCACTACCTTCGGGCCGCACGCATGAGCGGCCGCCGCAACAGGCGAGACGACCCGCTCGCCGACCTCCCCGACGACGGTCTGATGGCCCTCGTGCTCGAAGACCAGGCCCGGGCACAAGCGATCGCGCAGGACGCCGACACGGTGGAGCCTGCGCATGACTGACGACACCAGTCGGCTCCGCGGCTTCCGCACAGAGGGTGGCAGCCTCGCCGCACTCACCCTGACCCTCCGCCACGTCGTCAACGAGCAACAGGTCACCGTCATCGCGCTACCCGCCGCGGCGCCGCCTACCCACTGGCAGGTCACCAACGCTCTCATCGGCCACCTGGTCGACGGCGGGGCTACGTTCCTGCGTGAGCGCGACGAGCTCGCACCCGACACGCTGCGCCGCGGCGCCCGGGCCGCTCAACGTCGCGTCGAACGACACGAGACCGCACGGAGCGACATCCTCGCCTCCCGCGGCTGGGTCTCCGACCGCGCCGGCATCACCCCTCGCAGCCACACCGTCAGTGACGTCTCCACCGCTGAGAAGCTGAGCCGCAGGCGCAGCGTCACCGGCCTCATCAGCACCAGCCCCCTCGTCAACTCCGTCCTCGAACGGATCATCAACACCGCCATCAGCCAGCAGCCGGACCTCCTCGCCAAGCCGCAGATGTTCCAGCAGCTCGAGGCCGGCACGGCCGGAGCATGCCGCCGGGTCGAATCCATGGTGGCCGGCATCGCCGAGGTGGACGACGACGTCGTACTCGCCATCGAAGGAGCCATGGTCGACCACCTCGAGGAGCACCTCGTCGACGACGGCTACGAGGTCGCCGCAGAGGCTTGGCGCCACATCGCCTGGTCAAGGTCGAAGCCGCGCGGCGGTCGGACCAGGCCGGTCCTCGGAGCTCGAGCTGTGGCGGTGCCCACATGACGCCCCCGAAGGCGGGCTTCCGCGCTACTGAGGCCGCCCGCCAGGCTGAAGGCATGTCCTGGGGGAGAACCATCACGCTGTCCGTCGTCGCCATCGCGCTCACAACCACGCTCGTCAGCTGCTCTGCCGCCGCTAACACGCTGAGCGAGCTCGCCGCGGCGACCCCGACAGCAACAGCCACCCCCGACGCGCTCGAGGGGGACCTCAACGGGGATGGGAAGCTCACCACCTTCGAGACGGACTGGCTCGCGAAGACCAAGGCTGATGCTGCCGTTCGGGACTACACCCTGACCGACGGGACCGTCATCCAGGTCGACCCGACGCAGACCCTTCCGGAGCAGGTACGCAACGACATCGTCGCGCAGTTCGCGGAAGACATCGCGGTCACCACGTCCACGGTCGAAGGCGGTGTGCGAGACGCACGCCGGCAGGTCATGATCGATCGCGTCAACCAGGTGAAGGCAGCAACCGGTCGAGACGTGATGGTCGTCTACCCGTCCCTCAGCCTGAGCAGCTCCGACGCCCGCAAGACGGACACGCAGGTGGTGTGGTCGAGCATGAACAGCGCGCCCGAGGACGGCAACCCCTTCGCCGGTCCTGACTACGACATCGACCGGGACGCCTACATCGCCAAGGCCACCGAGATCGCCGGAGACCAGTACGACGTCATCGTCCTCGGCTGACGCCGACATGTGAGCCCTCCCTCCGGCAGGGCGTTGCGCGCGCCCGCAGACTGCCGCGCATGGGCCACCCATGCAGATCAAGAGCATTGAGGTCCACGGCCTCTGGTCCTACCGCGAGCCCGTCACCATCGACCTCACCGGGCTCCCCCTCGTTGTCGGTGTCGGCGACAACGGGGCCGGCAAGTCCATGCTCCTCATCGAGGCACCCCTCGTCGCCTTCTACGGCCGCTTCCCCTCGAAGACCGTCGCCGAGTCCATCACCACCGGCGCCACCAGCGGCAAGGTCACCGTCGTCTTCGGCATCGGCGACGCCACCTACCGCGTCTCCCGCACCTACCCGCGCAAGGGCAGCGGCACCGGCCAGGTCCACGTCGCCGACGACACGGCCAAGAGCGGCTGGCGCGCCATCAGCGACCCCGGCCACCGCGCCACCGACGCCGCCATCCTCAACCTCCTCGGAATGAACTACGAGACGGCCACGATGACGTGGGCCGCCGAGCAGGGCAAATACGGCCGGTTCGCCAGCGCCCAGCCCATCGAGCGCTTCAAGCTCCTCGCCACCGTCTTCGACCTCGACAAGTACGGCCCCATGGCCGCCGCAGCCAAGCGACGCTTCGACGAGGCCACGGCCACCGTCACCCGCATCGACGGACGCATCGCCGAGCTGACGGAGACGCTCGACGGGCCGGTCAGCGAGGAGGGGGACGAGCCGGAGGACCAGGACGGTCAGGACCTGTTCGCCCGCCTGCGGAAGCTGTCGGACGACGACCTGCACTGGAAGGCCCAGTCCCTCGACAAGGAGATCGACCGGGTCACGGTCAGCATCGCCGACCTCGCATCCAGCGACCCCACCCGCAAGGCTCACGAGGCCCGTCAGGCCCGCGACCTCGTCCGCAACGACCGGCAGAGCAAGCATGCGGCCGCGGACGGCCAGCGCCAGCGCGCCGAGATGGCCCTCGAGCAGGCACGCACCCGCGGCGCGTCGGCTCGCGCGGCAGCCGACCAGCAGTTCCAGGCTGCCGTCGACGGCGGCCGCCAGCGCGCGATCGCCACGAAGAACCAGGCTGCGCAGATCCGCCAGGACGTCGCCAACGCCCTGGCCCGCATCGAGGCTGCCGAGCGCGACCTCCCGACCCTCTCCGCCAACGTCGAGGTCTACCGCCAGGCGGCCGCAGAAGGCCGCGAGAACGCGGACCGGCTTCACGACGTCGCCACGGCTCACACGGCCACCTACTCGGCGCATAAGGCCAGCTACGAGGGCATGAAGGCCGAGGTGGCGGAAGCACGCGAGCGCATCGACATCCTGCGCCGCACAAGCGAGTCCGGTGACCACGCGACGTGCTTCTCCTGCCAGCAGCACCTCACCGCGGGCGACGCGCAGAAGCTCATCGAGGCTCAGGAGGCGGCCATCGTCGTCCTCCAGCAGCGCATGGACGAGGCCCGGACCGCGGCCGTCGCAGCGAAGGAGCAGGCTGCCGAGTACGACGGCTACCGCCAGCAGCAGCTCGCTGCCGTCCAGCAGAACGACGACGCAGCCTCCCAGCAGGCCCGCGCCGTGTCGGACGCCGAAGCCCTCATCGCCAGCCGCGCCGAGCGGGAGACGAGCGACGCACGGGCCGTCGAGATGATGACCGAAGCCGGTCGCGAGGAGGCGGCTGTCCTCGCGACGGCCACCCAGACCCACACCGACGCCATGGCCGCGGCCGCAAGCGCCGAGGCTGCCGCAGTCCGCGAGGCCCAGGCCGAGCTCGATGCCGCAGCCCCCGTCGTCGCCGCCACCGCGCTGCCGTCCGACGAGGAGACGGCGCTCGAGCACGCGGTGACCGCCGCCGAGGCTCTCGCTGCATCGGAGCTCGCGCAGGTGGATTCGGCTCGGGAGGAGCTGAACGAGGAGCGCGCAGGCCTCCGCGAGGAGGCCAGCCGCTACGCCGCTGAGGCCGCACGTCGCTCGGAGGCTGTCAGCCAGCGAGCCGCGCTCGAGGAGCGCCTGACCGACATCCGCCGCGACCGGGGAGTCGCCGTCGTCGACCGTGACCTGCACGACCAGCTCCGCGCCGCGTACAGCCCCGCGGGCATCCCGGCCATGGTCCTGGCCGGCATCATGGAGAGCCTCAATGAGGCGGTCAACGCCTCGCTCGAGCGTCTGTCGAAGGGGCAGCTGACGGTGTCGATCCGCACCACTCGCGAGACCGCCAAGGGCGCCGCCCAGAACCAGGTGACCGTCTACGTCGAGACCCCCGAGGCAGGCCTGCTGCCCTACGAGTCCCTCTCCGGCGGTCAGAAGTTCCGCGTCGACGTCGCCATCCGCATCGGTCTCGCCGAGGTCATCGCCCGGGGCACCGGCTCCCCGATCGAGACGTTCCTGCTCGACGAGGGCTGGGGCACGCTGGACGAGTCGGGCATCACCAACATGGTCGAGACGCTCTTCCGCCTCTCCGAGGAGGTCAACCTCATCACCGTGTCGCACATCGGCGCCGTCCAGGACGCGTTCCCCTCCCGGGTCGAGGTTAGCATGAGCGGTGCCGTGAGCTCCGCCCAGGTGATCCGCTCCTAGCTAGTGACGCGGCTGACGTACCCCAGGAGGCCTCTTGGGGCACGTCAGCCGCGTCTTCGCATGCGTCCTGCGGTCGGCGTCCTGGTCGGCTGCAACTCGCTGCAGGAGCCACACCGAGCGCAAATCGTGCATATATACCCTAAAATCGGCCCAGCGCTAACCACGAATAACCACGGATAACCAGAGCCTGGTTACACCAAAAACCGGCTTTGACCAGGGGTTCCTCTTCGAAATTACCATGAACCACGATTTCGGCGAGAAGTGGATGTATAGAGCCAAGGGATAGAGAGACGTGAAAGTATAGGACCAGCCCCTTAAGTAGTAGTAGTAGAAATCGTGGTTATTTTGGTTAGAGAGAGAGATAAGGGCCTTGGATCCCAGTGACTGGGCGGAAGTTGCTGTAACCAGAGCTCTGGTAATCCGTGGTTATTCGTGGTTAGCCGTGGTTCAGGGTCTCAGCGGCCCTTCGCGCGCCGATTGAGCACCATCGTGCCGCGCATGAGCCGAGCATGACGCGCCGCACGAGCACCCTCGCCACCCGCACCGCTGCCCTGGCACTCGCGCTCGTGGCCCTCACCGGCTGCACGTCGACGGCTCTCGCCTCGACCGACCCTGCCAAGCAGGAGACGGTCGCCGCTCCCGCGACTGAGGTGCTCGACCTTCTCGAGACGCTTCCGGTGAAGGGCAAGTCGCCCATGACCGGCTACACCGGCAACCGCGAGGCTCTCTTCGGCGCTGCCTGGCTCGACGTCGACAGCAACGGCTGCGACACCCGCAATGACATCCTCGCCCGGGACCTCGACGACGCCCGCACCAGCAACGGCTGCGACATCGTCGACGGCATCCTCCACGACGCCTACACCGGCGAGAGCATCCCCTTCGAGCCCGGCCACGTCATCCAGATCGACCACCGCGTCAGCCTCGGGAACGCGTGGGCCACCGGTGCCCAGCAGATCTCCTACGACGACCGCGTCGCCCTCGCCAACGACCCGCTGAACCTCATCGCTGTGAAGGGCAAGGCCAACCAGCAGAAGTCCAACGGCGACTACGCCACCTGGCAGCCGAAGCAGAAGCCCTACCGCTGCGAGTACGTCGCAGCCCAGGTGCAGGTCAAGGCCAAGTACGACCTCTGGGTCACCCCGGCCGAGCACGACGCCATGGTCACGACGCTGAACACCTGCGGCGCCTCCGGCTCGCTCCTCGCCCCGACCGCCGCCCCGTCCACCGAGCCCACCACCCCGGCCGCCGAGGTCCCCGCGCCCGAGAGGCCCGCCGCCGACGAGGCCGCTCCCGCCACTGTGCACCCCGGCGGCTACTGCGCCGAGCAGGGCGCCACTGGTGTCGCCGCCACCGGCAAGACCTACACCTGCGGCAAGGCTGGCGCCGACGCCGGCGGCCGCTTCCACTGGAACGCCTGACCGCCGCACACGTAGGTGGCATGACGAGCTTCGAGGTCCAGCACCCGCGCGCCACCGACGGCACCTTCGCCACGAAGGACCAGGGCGCCCCCGAGGTTTCCCTCAACGGCTGGCCCGTCGCAGAGGCCCCGACACGTTCCAGCATCTGGTCCGATGCCCTCGAGCGTGGAACGGCCGATCGCGCGCCCGTCGGCTCGGCGCAGACCGCCGCCGCCCTCCGGAACACCCGCGGCGAGGCCGACGGCGCCGTCCGCCGCGTCATCCTCCGCGCAGACACCCTCGGCCAGCGATCGACCATCCGCGACTTCGACGTCGTCGGCCCGAGCGACGGCCGGCCCATCCTCGTTGACGTCCGCGGAGGCATGTTCCGCCTCAAGGTCACCTCCGGTCACGCGATCGTCCGCGCCGACTCTGGGCACGGCAACGTCGTGACGGTGAGCGACGGCGCCACGGCGACCGTCCTCGTCGAGAACGACCGCAAGATGAGCCTCCACGCCGAGCGCGGCTCTGTCGTCGACCTCTTCGCCGGCGTCGATGCCCGCGGATACCAGCACGTCGAGGAAGGCGCGCTCGTCACCGCCCGCGGCCACCTCGAGCGGATGAGCGGCGACTTCACCATCGCCTGAGCGTCGCCGCACACGTACCAGGCATGACCTTCCTCGAAGCAGACCACCCGCGCGTCGACAACGGCACGTTCACCGACAAGCCGCAGACGTCCCCGGAGGTCAGCCTCGGCGGACCGGCGAAGGACTGGGGTACCGTCACCGTCACCGTCACCGTCAACGAAGGCTCCCGCACCCCGTGGGGTCCCGCCGACAGTGTCACCGACATCGCCCCCGGCATCGTCTCCGTCGGCACGCCCGGGCACGGCGGCCTCAAGCTGAGCCGTGAGCGTCGCGCCGCCATCCCGAAGCCTCTCCGCGACGTCGCCGGGATCTGGTTCGAGGAGGACTGTGAGTGGTGGATCGTCGCCATGCACCACCCCGAGGCCTTCCCGCACATCGAGGACGGCGTGGCTGAGAAGCGTGTCCGCAACTGGTTCCCCGACGCCTACGAGGCGGCAACCGGTACGACGATCGCGCCGGGGGAGTCCGACGTCCGCGACGAGGCTGTCTGGGCCAAGGCTCACGAGAACGACTTCGTCCTCATCTCCGCCCGCATGGACGACGACCGTCCCGGCGTCGTCCGCGTCATCGGCCGCCGCGCCTCCGACGGCACCCGGCAGACCTTCTACGTCCCGAAGGATGAGCTCGACGCCCGCCGTCTCGCAGCGGAGCCTGGCCAGGGGCACCGCGTCATCCTCGACCCGGCCAGCGACGAGACCTCCGGGCCCGACGTCGAGCCGGAGAAGGTGCCCACCGTCAAGCACGCCGGCTACAGCTCGCCGGCGACGCCAGGAGCACGTGCCCGGCTCGCCACCGACCTCGCCAAGCGCTGGCGCCGTGACGACGGAAGCGTCGAGACGCTCGCGGACATCCTCGAACGCGGCGTCGCCGGCAAGTCCTCCCGCGTGGAGAACGGCAAGCGCATCTACTTCATCCGCGAGCAGGAGTTCGAGGGCTCGAGCTACGCCGCCCTTCCCGTCACGAAGGCGACCTTCGACGCCGTCAACGCGCCCGACGGCCGCTCGGCTGCAGACGTCGCCTACCAGGACGCCCAGATCGCCGAGCACAAGCTGCACCGCGCCGACGGATGGACCGAGCGACAGAAGCTGCAGGCGGCGTACAACGAAGCCGCCCGCCACGCCGACGAGCTGCGGAAGGCCGAAGCGGCAGCCAAGGAGCAGTAGCCGGCCGGCCGGCGCCGCACACGTAGTCGGCATGACCACGACGTTCACCGAATCCGACCATCCGCGCGCCACCACCGGCGAGTTCACCACGAAGGCCCAATCGGCGCCGGAGACCGCGCTCACCGCCGGTCCCGAGGGCCCCGAGGGCCAAGAGGCCGCCACGCTCACCGATGCGCAGATCGACGCGCTCGACTGGGAGCAGCTCATCCGCATCCGCAACCGTGTCCTCGACCGCATGGGTGCCATGGGCATGAGCGTCGACCGTGAGGAAGCGCGGTACCGCGTCCTCGAGGAGCCGGAGTTCTACGGCTACGACCTCGACAAGGTGGCCGCGGTCCGAGAGCGGTTCGGCAGCGACGAGGTGATCGGCGACATCATCACCCGGACGAACGCCTGGCACACCCTGGGCGAAGTGACCGACGGAGAGAGCGCACGCATCACCGCAGCTCTCGCCGACGCGCTCGACGAGATCCAGAACGTCCCGGTGCCCGGGAAGCCGCTGACCGCGGAGAGCATGCCGCACAACCAGACCCTCAGCGGCAGCGACGCCATCTACGCCGCGGTCGCCGACGGCATCGCCAACGACGGCCTGCAGGTCACCCCCGAACAGCTCGAGCGTGCCTACCTCGGCCACTCCGCCGACCCGGATCGCATCAGCACCCGCTTCGGCTTCGGCCGCGACCACGACGAGCTCGTCGCGGGGACGAAGTCGCAGATGCGCCGCCACCTCGCCGAGGCTGGCGCCACCTGGGTCACGAACTGACCTACGTGCGGCGCCCCGGACACGTGGGCGCCGCGCATGGTGTTCTCGTGACCACCACTCTTCCGAAGATTTCCAACGAGAACCTCTCCCTTGACGACAAGATCGCGGACCTGAACCAGAGTCGCTTTGCGCTACGCGATGAGGTCTCTGAGGACGGTCGCGAGATGCGAACCACTCTCGAGCTTCTCAACACCGTTCGCGTCGACAAGGACGGGCACCGCGAGGTCGTCGCGCTCGTCATCAAGACATCGAAGCACTTGGGGACCCGCGACTACGTCTCCCTCGTGGCACGCGACATCCTCGTTGACCGCCCTGATCCGGGGTTTCTCGTCTTCGGTGCAGCCCACGCGGACTGGCCCTACCTGCGGCGCGACGTCGGTCGTTTCAGTCGTCGGCACCTCGAGGGACTGCATGCTGACTTCCTCCATCTGGCCCTCTCGAAGGACATGCTCGACGAACTCGTCACATGGGCTAAAGAGATCCGCCCGGCCTTCATCGTCCACCTCCGCACCGACACCGCCTCCCGCGTCGTCATGCGAACGACAAGCCGGGACGCCGCCGAGGAGCGTGCAGCTCTTCTCGAGAGCCGACGCATCCAGTCAGCTGTCATCCGTGTTCTCGACCTCGCGGACGCTAGCTAGGTAGCTAGCAATCTAGCTAGCTCGTGCGTCAGCGAGCGTGAACGAGCGCAAGCTCATCCCAGTGCGTCGTCGCCCGCTTCAACAGCTTCTCCCGCTTCATCGACCAGATCGGTGCACCGCGGATGCCCGCGAGCCCCAGGCCGATGTTCCCGGAGCCGTAGCGCCGGCCGACGTCGTCGACGAGCTTGCCGAGTCCGCGCCGGTCGTGCAGCGGCACGAACGCCTCGAGGGGAGCGTCGGAGACCTTCGGTGTGATGCCGGTGAGCAGCACGCCGGCCCGGACATAGTGCGCGCCCTCCCGCAGACGCGGCCTGAGCACCGCGATCGCCGCCTTGACCATCTCCACCGGGTCGTCTGTCGGAACGGGGAACGAGGCGCCACCCGACGCCGATTCGTACGGCTGGTCGTTGAACGGTGATGTCGACGCGAAGCAGGTCATCGACTTGGCGATGGACCCCTGCTTCCGGAGCTTGCCGGCGGCCTGCTGCGCGTAGACGGACAGCACCCGCTCCATGTCCTGGACGGTGGTGACCGGAGTGGCGAACGAGCGGGAGAACATCAGCTGCTCTCGGACGGCCGCCGGCGGCTCAAGCGGCAGGCAGTCGACGCCGCGGAGCTCGTAGACGGTGCGCTGCATGACGACGCTGAACTTCTTGCGGATGACGCCGGGGTCAGCGTCGCGGAGCTCGGCCGCGGTGTGGATGTTGAGGGCGGCGAGGCGCTTCTTGGTCCGGCCGGCGACGCCCCAGACCTCGTCGCTCGGCAGCGATTCGAGGATGCGGGTGACGTGCTCGGGGGAGTAGTCGTCGAGGTTGGCGACTCCTCCGAGGGAGGGGTTCTTCTTGGCACCGTGGTTGGCCAGCTTCGCGAGCGTCTTCGACGGCGCAATGCCGATGGACACCGGCAGGCCGACGTGGAGCTTCACCGCGGCGCGGATGTCGCGGGCCCGGGCGGTGAGCTCGGCCGGCGTGCCCCGAAGGGACAGGAACGCTTCGTCGATCGAGTACTGCTCGAGCCAGGCGGTGTGCCGGCCGAGCAGTTCCATGACCCGGCTCGAGAGGTCGCCGTAGAGCTCGTAGTTCGAGCTGCGGTACTGCAGGTCCCAGGCCTTCGCCTGTGCGGCGAGCTTGAACCAAGGGTCGCCCATCTGGATACCGAGCGCCTTGGCTTCCGCGCTGCGGGCGACGACGCAGCCGTCGTTGTTGCTGAGGACGACGACAGGGCGCCCCTCGAGCGTCGGGTCGAACAGACGCTCGCACGAGACGTAGCAGTTGTTGACGTCGACGAGTGCGATGCGGCGCGCGACGACTGGGTCAGACACGGTGCAGGCACCGGGTGACGACTCCCCAGATGGTCAGGTCGCTGAGCTCGGCTACGTGGATGTGGGGGTAGGCGGGGTTGTCTGCTCGGAGGATGACGCCGCTGCCGGTGAGGTGCAGGCGCTTGATGGTCAGCTCGCCATCGAGGACGGCGACGACGACGTTGCCGGAGTGGGGGATGAGCGAGCGGTCGACGATGACTTCGTCGCCGTCGCTGATGCCGCCGCCTTCCATCGAGTCGCCCGCGACGCGAACGATGAAGGTCGACGTCGCGTCCTTGATGAGGTGCTCGTTGAGGTCGACGGGGCGGTCGAAGTAATTTTCGGCTGGACTCGGAAAGCCAGCGGAGACACCCGTGAGTGCGAGGAGCGCGAGCGCGCTCATGCTCTCCGACACGGGTGCGAGGGGGACGACGGAGAGCATGGCGACAGTGCAGGCAGATTCGAACGCATGTTCGAAGTAGACGTTTCGGAATCGACACGCTAGACCGGTGGACAGAGCAGGTGACAGACCCCTCAGTCTCTGCCATCCTCAACAGATGACCTCTCCTCGCACTGTGGCGTCCGTGTCCGAACTTGTCGTTGGCGACACCATCGTTGACGTGGGCAACGAACGCTGGCCCGCCGGCGGCAGGACGATTGCCACAGTTCAGGATGACCCGGGCGAAGGCATCGAGGCGTCACGTCGGAAGATCACCTTCAAGAAGCGCGCAGACGACAGTGACGACGACAAGGCGCTGACGCACTACGTGCGCGACGGCGACGCGATTCAAGTTCTTCCCTGACCCGGATGGGCGCGCTGCGCCGCACACGTACGAGGCATGACGACCTTCGACGAGTCCGAGCACCCCCGCGCCACGACAGGCACCTTCACCGACAAGCCGCAGACGCTTCCAGAGGTCGGACTCGTTCGAGACATCTACCGGACCCGCGGGGCCGACGGCCTGTTCCGCTGGACCGACCCGGACCTCAGCGACCTCACGTCGACCGCCATCGCCGAGGGTGAGCCCGGCAGCGGCTACCTCGTCGACGGACCCCACAGCATGACCATCCGAGCCGACTACGTCGAGTTCGCGCCGCGCACCGTCCCCGTCAGCATCACCGGAGACTCGCCTTCCATCACGGACGTCGACAGCCTCACGCAGCAGCTGGACGCCTCGCGAGTCGTCGTCGGCCCAGCCGGCACGAACCTCACCGACGGCATGAAGGCTGGCCTCGAGGACAGCCTCAAGGAGCACAGCCGCGTCGCCGTCCAGCTCATCACCCTCACCGACGACGACCGCTCCTGGTCGGCCCTCGTGGTCAAGGCGACCGAGGGATGACCCTCGTCGTGCACGGGCCGGTCACCGACTCGGACCTCGACTCGCTCATCGCCGCAGCCGCCCTGCTCGAGGACGCCTGCTCCTGACGCCGCGCATGACCCCGTCATGAGCCAGACCACCGCAGTACAGGCCCCAGCCGACGTCGCGTCGACCTCGTTCGACGAGCTCGTCAGCCGCCTCGACGTCCTCCGCGACCACCCGAACACCCGGTTCGCCGGCGTCGGCAGAGCAGCAGCCTCGACAGACCCGGGACCGACAGCCGAGCAGGTCCGCGCGATCGCCGTCGAGCGCGCAGAGGCCGAGCACGACCGGGCACAGGCGGTCACCCGCCCATAGCCGCCGCATGTCTTCTGGGCATGCCCGACACGAGTGCCCCGCCGCACACCTACGAAGACATGACGAGCTTCGACGAGACCCAGCACCCGCGCGCCACGACCGGCACCTTCACTGAGAAGGCCCAGAGCGCGCCGGAGTTCGGCCTCGAGCCCGTCGACGTCGTACCCCACCTCGAGCCTGGCGACAGCGTCATCTTCTCGCACGCCGACGGTGAGATCGACGCCCAGCAGGTCGGCTTCGAGGGCTTCGAGGTCGCGCGCGAGGAGGACGGCACGCTCAGCGCCTCCGCCTACACCGACGTCGACTTCCACCACCTCGCGCCCGCCTCTGCCGACGACCCCGAGGCTTGGCTCGACGCCAACCGCAAGGACATCGAGCGCGCCGTCTCGGCAACCTTCCCGGGCCTCCGACTCGACGACCGCAACGGCGACTGGGAGATCCAGGCTCTGGTCCTCGACCTCACGCCGCACGACCGCTCGACCACCCCTGTCGACCCCGCCGGCCTCATCGCTGCAGCCAAGGCCAGCCCGGTCGCCCGGTACCTCACCGGGCCCGATGGCTTCGGGGCCAGTGGCGGGCCGCAGCAGGCCTTCTGGGACCGCATCCACAGCGCCATGGCCGCCGAGAAGACCGCCGTCGACGAGAGCCAGAAGGGCTGACATGGGCGTCCTCAGCACCTTCTTCGACGCCGTCAAGCGCGGCTACCAGGAGGAGGCCGCGCGGGTCTCCCGACTGCGTTCACCGCGGAAGGACCGCAGCGGAGTCCTGCTCCTCGACGCCGACGACGTGGCCGACATCGTCGCCTCCCCGCCGCCCGTGTCCCTGACCAAGATCCAGGCGCGCGGCTACCAGGACGTGAACCATCCCGTCCTCTGGCACGAGTTCCGCGGCCGGACCCTGCGTGAGCTCCGAGACCATCTCCACGTGCGCGAGCAGGTGCAGACTCACCTCTGCGACGCCGCCCGACAGGGCATCTCGGACATCGTCGATCGTCGGTCGGACGGCCGTCGCGGCCACCCGCCTCGCCGGCTCGTCAAGCGGTACGAGCGACTCGGCGCCACTCTCGACCGGCTCCGCCAGCTGCGCGCCGCCGTCGACGCCGCCATCTCGCCGCACACGTACCAGGCATGACCTTCCTCGAGACAGAGCACCCGCGCGCCACCACCGGCAAGTTCACCGACAAGCCCCAGAGCCGGCCCCAGGTCGTCCTCACCGGCGACGACGCCGTCGGCCCGTCGAAGGTGACCCCGTCCCAGGGGGCCGGCTACTACGCCACGGAGCCGCGCATGTCGCGGGAGTTCATCGCCGTCGAGGACCGCCCGGCCGTCGCCGCGGCCCTCGCCGCCGAGTACGAGGAGGGCATGCAGGGAGCTGACCCCGCGTACTGGATGACGAAGTTCGACGTCTACGACGCCTTCGAGGAGGACATCCCTGAGGGCTACACCGAGGCGCAGCGCGACGGGTACCTCTCCGTCAGCCGGAAGGCCCTTAACCTCGACCTCGACCACCAGCCGCTCAGCTACACCCTCTTCACCATCCGGAAGAACGAGGAGCTGGCCACGAAGGACGGTCCGTACCGCCACCGCAGCGACCCCGCCGCCCAGGCCTACGTCACCGAGGCGTGGGACGCGCGCGCAGCCCGCCTGACCCAGATCCGCGAGACGCTCGAAGCCATCGAGGCCCGATGACCTTCGTCGAGGCGGACCACCCCCGCGCGGCAGCCGGCACCTTCGCGGAGAAGGGGCAGACGGCACCTGAGCTCAGCCTCGGCGCCCGCGAGGAACGCGAGCTGCACCCGAGCGGCGCCGTCGCCGAAGTCCGCACCCTCGCACCGAACGGCGACATCACGAGCATCACCCGGTACGCCGACGCGGTCGACGACGACGGACTGCCGAAGCCAGAGAGCATCCTGCACTTCGAGAACCGCCAGTTCCATGACCCGGCGCCCGGCGTCGCCGCGCAGCAACTGCTCACCGACGGCGTCGTCACCGCCCGCGTGCACCACTGGCACGGCTCGATCCACGACCCGGACCCCGAGACGCCGGCCGTCCGCATGGTCAGCGCCGATGGCAGCACCCTCGAGATGCACTACTCCGCCGGCAAGAAGCAGGACCCCGCCCCGGGAGTCCCCGCCGAGGTCCACACCCTCAAGGGCGGACAGCGGCGTTCCACCTGGTACACAGCCGACACTCCGACCAAGCAGCAGGACGTCCTCCCCGGCGCCGGCGCATCCCTGTTCGGAGGTAGCGACCTCGTCGTCACCCGCAAGGCCTGAAGCAACGTGATCAATTCTCGGCGATCTGGGAATTAATGCGCGACGCCGGAGTTAGGCCTCAGTGACAGTCGATCATGACCGTGTCGCAGGGGCTTGAAAACGGTGCCGCGCATGGGGTGAGAGACCACAACGGACCTGCTTCGGCAGGTGCCGCGCATGAAGTTCGAACGAGGCACCAAATGTGCCGCATGTCTACAACACGACGCCGAGAGCCGGCGACCAGGAAGGAGTTCGCGTGACCATCACCACGTTCCGCGAAGCGAGCCACGGGTATCCCGTCGCGCCGCGCACCTCCGTCCTGTCATGGCACAAGTGCAACCTCTCGAACGACCAGCGCAAGCCCGGCCCAGCCCCGGTGATCTCCACGTAGCGGCACACCCGCACCTCGAACCGCGAGGGGAGTCACCAGGTCAGCCGGAAGGCGCCAGGTGGCTCCCCTTCCTCGTTTCACCAGCACCACCGCGACAACTCAACAACACACCTAGGGGTGTAGCTCAACTGGTAGAGCAGCGGTCACCAAAACCGCAGGTTGCAGGTTCAAGTCCTGTCGCCCCTGCAGCTCCCTCCTCTGGCTTCGGCGGGGGAGGGCACGAAGAGCCACCCGGCTTTTGACAAGACAACAGTGGATGAAGAACGACCAGGGCCGCCAAGCCCTGGTCACCATCGTCGAGTGCGCCAGCCTCCACCGGACCCCTGCCAGAGGCATGCCCGGCCAGGTCAGGCCGGCGCACTCGACGACGCAACACTCCTTGGGGAGTTCGCATAGAGGCCGATTGCACCGGGCTGTAAACCCGACGTCACAGACCGTAGAGGTTCGAATCCTCTACTCCCCACCAGCACGACCAGTACCACCAGCACCACCGCCATGGAGGGTCCAGCCGAGGGACGGCGACGGCTGCCGTTTCGAAAACGGTCAGGGGCAACCCGTGCGAGTTCGATCCTCGCACCTTCCGCCAGCAACACTGCTCCGGCCTGGTATCCGGAGAACGTCGAGGGGTCCGGCCGAGCGATAGCCATGCTGCCGGCGCCCGCGGAGGCGGCTCGCACTGTTCGCCGGAGGTAGAACTCCGGGCACGACGGCGCACAGCTCGGCCTGGTCACCCGAGAGCTCGTGGCACGTCGCCCGCAACGCCATGCGATCGACGAAGCGCGACGAGCAGCCACCGCACTCTGCGGTGACACCCCCACGACCCGGGCCGCCGCCCGTGTCGATGCCCGCCTAGCCCAACTGGCAGAGGCGTCCGCTTCAGCAGCGGAAGGTTCCGAGTTCAACTCTCGGGGTGGGCACTGCGACGCAAGTCGCTGATCCTCAGTAGCTCAGTTGGTAGAGCATCCGGCTGTTAACCGGACGGTCGCTGGATCGAAGCCAGCCTGGGGAGCCAACACGACTGTCTCTGCTCGTGAGCGGACGCAGAAGTGGGTGCATGGCCAAGCTACGGCTGCCACGCACCACAACATGGGGGCGTCAGGTTTCGACGTCGCCGGGAAGCTTCGAGAAGAAGCGGGCCGAGAACCGTCTGAGCATCTCGTGAATCAGTTCAGACACCAAGAGATGCCACCGCAACTCGCAACGACTTCGCCCTCGCAGCCTGATAGCCGCGAGATCCTATGGCGGGTCCGTCGCACCCCTCGACAGCAGCCGGAGCTCGGCTGAGGGGTCGGCGCCAGCAAAGGAGCCCCGTCACTCGACGCCCCGCCGGCGGCCCGAGACGACGTACCAGCCGGCTAGACCCGCTGGCCGAGCTGCTCACCGCGGACGCCAGGGTCGAGAAGCAGCCCACCGGTGAGCTACGCCCGTAGAAGAGACCGAACGTCCGCGACGGACCGGGGTTCGACTCCCCGCGTCTCCACATAGCTGGTCGCTCCCTCCGTACGGAGGGGCGGCCAGCGTGTTCCAGAAGTGCCGCTCTCCAAGGTGCAACCCAGACGAGAGAGCTTCGCTCCCGCAGCCGGTCCAAGCCACCGCTGTAGTCGGGGAGCAAGAAGCGGGGTAGGCGCCCGCAGAAGGCCCAGGGTGGTCCGGCGACGTTGCAGTCGCCGGGCCGCCCGACACAGCTTGGCCCTGTAGCGCAGTTGGTGAGCGCGCCGCCCCGTCAAGGCGGAGGTCGCCGGTTCAAGTCCGGTCAGGGTCGCCACACCACCTGGACACGTGACCGAGAGGCCGATGGTGCCTCCCTGCTAAGGAGGTAGGGGCGTCACAGCCCCTCGCGAGTTCGAATCTCGCCGTGTCCGCCACAGACCACCTCGAGCGTCTACGCGAGGTCTGGCTTCGGCCGCTGAGCCGCAATCAGCGTCCACGCCTCGTCTCCGTCGTCTGGCGGAATTGGCAGACGCACCGGCTCTACGGCCGGGCAGGACCGCCGTGCACGGCACCTGGATGTTGGTTCGAGTCCCACGTCGGCGGAGACGAGATGCGGACATGCATCGCAGCATCTAGCGATGCCAGCACAGCTTCTCTCGAGAAGCACGCTCCGACCACTGCCGGTCGGAGAGCTCGCAGCACACGATAGCGGTGTGGCGGGCAGATGGTGGTCATAGCTCAGTTGGCAGAGCGCCGGGGCGTGGACCCGGAAGTCGCGGGTTCGCGCCCCGTTGACCACCCCACGAGGCGCCGGGCCCTCCAAGCCCGGCTGACGCGGGGTAGCTCAGTCAGGTAGAGCAGGGCGCTCATAACGCCAAGGTCACGGGATCGAAGCCCGTTCCCGCAACAGTTGCCGCGCATGGTGCCTGCGATGACGACCTCAAGGCAGCCAGTGTCCGACAAGCTATTTGCCGAAGCCGTGGCTGCAGAAACGAGTCTTGCAGGGGCACTACGCCGCCTCCAGCTCGCAACGTCGGGTCGTACCTACACGTCCGGTCGTGCTCGTATCAGGCGCTTGGAGCTGGACACCAGCCATTTCGTGAATGGCACGGCGCTTCGCAGTGAACAGGCTCGCTTGGGCGCCAACGAGCTCCTCGTTCTCGGAGCGCCCGGATCTAGGAGGCGGCCTGCTCATCTCCTTCGCCGCGCCCTTCTCGAACTGGGTGTTCCGGAGACGTGCACTGCGTGCGGACTTGAAGCCTGCTGGCAAGGGAAGCCGTTGCGACTCGACATCGACCACGTGAACGGCCAGCCGCACGACAACCGACGAAGGAACTTGCGTTTCCTGTGCCCCAACTGCCACCGCCAGACATCGACCTGGGGCAGCCGCAAGGTGGTGAGGCGCTGCGCTGATTGCGGCGCACCCATCACGAAGAACGCGACACGATGCCCCCAGGACAGCATCCGAGCGCGCGAGCGTACGACGAAGATCGCCTGGCCTACCATCGCCGAGCTCGAGGACCTGCTGGCGAGCATGTCCCGAGAGGCCGTCGGCAGACAGCTCGGCGTGACGGGGGCGGCAGTCAAGAAGCATCTCCTGCGAGAGCAGGCACTACTGAGCACGGACCCAACGAGAGACAAGGTGGCCCACGCCGCGTAAGCGGCCGTCGGGCGTCGGTTCGAATCCGGCTTGGGTCACGAACACCAGGGCGGCGGCCTATGTCAAGCACGCACGACAGGGTGACGACCGAACCGTCCGCCGGCGGCCATGTTGGGCACGGCCGGCAGCTGCATCCGCAGCAACGAGGGGCAGTCACCTCGCCCAAAACACGGCACCGCGAAGAAGCTCTGGAAGCGCGGGTAAAGAGCGCCTGCCCCGGTCGTTTAGCGGCCCAGGACACCGCCCTTTCACGGCGGCAGCACCGGTTCGAATCCGGTCCGGGGCACTCGCGGAGTAGAGAAGTTCGGTATCTCGCCTGGCTCATAACCAGGAGGCTTCAACGCGCACAAGTGGTTCAAATCCCGCCTCCGCCACCACGTCGGCAGCCCCGCCTGCCGCATGCCTTCTCGTCACAGGCCCTGCCGCGCATGACCTGACCAAGACGAGAGGAGCACCCATGTGCAACCCCGGACTGTGAGGAGCGTCATGAGCACCCCCGACCTGTAACCCGGCCCCGCGCCGACCGACGAGAAGGACCACGACATGTCCCACACCGACAAGGACGAGCCCCAGTGGGTGCGCAACAACCGTGACGCCGCGACGTACGGGGTCGAGCACGACCACGTCCGCCGAGACTGCAGCACCCGCCCGGTCGCCAGCGCCGCGACGCCGAGCCTGCTGTGCGACCCGAAGACGCCCCACTACCGCGGGGAAGCGCACTCGTGCGCCAACCGGCACCACATCAGCCTGCGCTACCGCGGCCCCGAGCGCGCCAACGCCCGCACGGTCCTCGGCGACGTCGTGAAGCGGGCCCGCACCACCGACCTCGCCTCGAGCGACAGCCTCGACGACCTCGACGTCGACGGGCCCGTGCTTGTCGACCACCGAAGCGGACCGTTCACGGGCGGCTTCTGGCACTGAACCTCAGCCCTCGGGCTGCACCCCGGCGTCAGACGCCGTGACCTGGCTGGGTAGCTCAGTTGGTAGAGCGCTCGTTTGAAAGTCGAGAGGTCCGCGGATCAACACCGCGTCCAGCCACCAACGGCCTTGCACGAGCCGCGATCGTGCTGACCAGGCCTGGCTCAGTTGGTAGAGCGTCCGTTTTGGGGGCGGAAGGTCCGCGGTTCGAGTCCGCGGGTCTGGACAGATCACTTGCCTCGATAGCTCAGCAGGCAGAGCGCCCGTTTCGTAATCGGGAGGTCGCCGGATCGATTCCGGCTCGAGGCTCCACGCGCCCGTAACTCAGCGGTGAGAGTGCCCGTCCGATGAACGGGAAGTCGGAGGTTCAAGTCCTCCCGAGCGCACAGCACCACCCCGGCGGCCACGCCGGCACGGGCCCTTAGCTCAACTGGTAGAGCGCCACCCCTGCAAGGTGAGGGTTGTCGGTTCGAGTCCGACAGGGTCCACACAGCGACGCGGCGTCACGCCGTTCATTGACGGGAAGCAGCTCGCCCGGAGATCGCATAACGAGCAGTGGAGCATTCGCCCAGTGGCCCAGGGCCTCACTCTTCCAAAGTGATGACGCGGGTTCGAATCCCGCATGCTCCTCAACACCGTTCGATAGCTCAGTGGCAGAGCACCTGGTCAACACCCAGGGTGCCGGGCTCTCGGAACTCCCTCGAAGGACCATGCCTCGCTGGCTCACCGCGTTGCTGTCCTGGGAGAGCCTGACCACGTCGCACAGTGATACCAAGCAAACCTCCGCGGCATCGTGCTCACCAGCACCGTCCTCGTCGTCACGACCGCGGCCGCCGTCGCCACCGTCGCGCACCTGCTCGGGACGCCGTGGGGTCCGGCCTGGGTGCTCGGCGCGGCCGTCGCCCCGACCGACGCGATTGCCGTCGGCGCGTTCACGAAGTGCCTACCGCGGCGAACCGTCACGACTCTGCGTGCCGAGAGCCTGGTTGACGACGGTACGGCCCTCGTCATCTATGGGCTCGCGGTGGCCGTCGCCGTCGGCGAGGATAAGGCAACGCCACTCCGCATCTCGACCTGGTTCCAGTAGCTGCGCCCAGGGCTTTGCGGCGGGTTCGGGTCAGCTGCGCCCACCAGACCCTCGCCTCGCAGAGCCGCAACCGGCTGTTCGTCGAGATCGACCAGCCGACGAACGGCGGTAACCCGCCGGTTGGGTACGGCAACACCGGCATCTACCATGCAGGCGACTTAACGATAAAGCACCGGTCAGACAGGGAGCGTATGCAGGCGAGCTAGGGAAGTAGGTAGTCACCGGGCTCGACCCGGCCCGTTCTGCTGGGCCTGCCGCGAACCATGTCTGCGAGTTCGTCCAAGTCCTCGATGCGTTCCACTGGCACTAACCGCCTCGTCCGCCATGGATCGAAAAGTATACTTCGCGCGAATCCAGCCAGCTGTGGACCTAGAACATCGTTCATAAGCGAATCACCCACGAACCAAGATGCCGAGGCAGGAACGCCAAGGGCCTCGGAAGCAACCTGGAAGATACTGGGCGCGGGCTTCCTGATGCCCACCTCGTGAGAAGAAATCGCGACCGACACCAGATCCGCGACCTCAAGATCAACGAGTTCTTGAGGGAGTTCGCCGTCGTCATTTGCCACGACGGCTATCAATACCCCCAGGCTCGCTAGCTCCTGGAACAGAGGCCTCAATGAGGTATTAGAAGTCGAGAATATGGTTCCCGACTGAAGAGCCTTCTCTATTCGATTCGGAGCCGTCGCCTGATCGACCCCGGCGGCGAATGCCCACCAGTCGTAGAAGGGTCTTATCGAGGTTACTCCCGGGACCTCCAGGAGTTGGAGATCCCCAGCGACTGGGAACGTCGCCTCTAACCGCTGGCATTCTGTTTCGGAGAATCCTTGCGCGCGAAAAACAGCATCGAATGCTACGCGATCCACCATCACCATCGTGTTACCACAGTCAAAGACAATGGCGTCTGGTCGCTGCGGATCGGCCGGCGATGAGCTCGGAATGCGCATATCAGGTCTCCTCGTCATTGAACGATCCTAGAGCTTCGGGGCCGTACGCATCGGCTCGCGGCGCGCAAGTTAGCATCTATTTCACATTGCCACGCGAAGTTGAGGAGACGATGCAGTCTTCTAGAGCCATCGGCCGCTCAACGAAGTCGCCGGATAGTTTCCGCGTCACTGGCTCGGATTGCGAACCAGTTCGACCCGCGGAACGTCTCAAGCCACACGTAATAGTCCACGAAGCCTGTTCTGTCCGAGTAGATTTTCCCCACCAGGTACCCTCGAGGTAACAAAAGCTCGTAAGCGTCGCGCGGCCGGTTGTTTCGGCGCTGACACGAGTTCCAGGACCAGATCCGTCGATCCCGAGTTTGTCGCCCTTCGGGTAGTCCGAGTCGCGCGAAGTGAAACTCCTAGGCCCTTCACAGCCCTCCGATTCCGCCGTAGCGTGGAGTTCACCCGGTGAGGCGTTCATTGTGCGCCCCTACCGGTCATGGAATGAGGGGCTATGGCGACGTCGATCCACACTCAGGCGGACAGATCGTGACTCCGCCCGCTGCCGAGCTTTTTTTGCCCTCCGTCATGATCGACGTCCTCGAGCAAATCGCCAACGCCCTCGGACAGAGCATCGTAAGACGGCCCGTCTCATTGGAGGAGCCCCACCAATCGAAAGGTGAGAGACGCTGGGAGCTGTCCCAGGGCTCGGTGGCGACGAGCGAGGACCGCGTGACGACATCCCGAGCCGAGCTTCGGCAGGAGGCGGGGCAAGAGGCCGGCGTCTGGCGGAACTTGGGGACCATCCACGAGGCGTACGGATACTCGAACGCCACGTCTAACGTCTTCGGGGCGTCCGACGTGTCGTCGGTGTCCAGCGCTCCCGAGCCGTCAGAAAGAGACTTGGTTTCCGCGTGGTGTGCGTGGGCCGAGATACGCCGCCTGGTCGAAGAGGGGCAGATCACCGATGCCGTTTTCATTGCCAGCCTCGGCATGTCGCATCGGAGGCGGCGTACAGAATGCGAGTGATGCTAATTGCTCCTGGGCGCACCGAAGGCCACCTCGCCGGGTTTGCCCTGCGGTGGAAGGCCCTCAGCGATGCTCTCGAGTCTCCCGACTTTTCGTACGTGGCGCTCGATGACTCTGGGAGCAACATACCCCTCTCCCTTTCAGAGTCTGACGTCGAGCACGCGGACGACGATGCAAGCATGCTGATCGTTCGTTCAATGGAACGATTCCGGCCCGACGTGGTCGTCCTCACTGAGCTTCGAATCGTTCCGTACCTTCCCCTGGTGCGGAGCGTCGCCGAGTGCGTCGTCGTTGTGGACATGCACAACGTTGAGTCCCACCTGAAACGACAGCTGGCGGCGGCCGACGCGCGAGCGGGACACACCACGAGGTACACCGCGGACGTGCTCAATCTGGTCCGAAGGCTCGAATTGCTCGCGATCGATCTCGCGGATCAGATATGGCTGTGTAGTAAAGACGACTGCCAGATTCTCCGATCCGCCTACCCGGATCGGTTAGTTCCTCTGCACGTTGTGCCCAACGCGGTCTCAGTACCAGGTTCTTCCGGCCCAGCAATCCCGGGGACAACGCGCAAGGTTGTCTTCGTCGGCACTCTGGGATACCCACCAAACGAACGCGCCATCCGGTTTATCGCTCATGAACTCCTGCCATTGTTGAAATTGCCCGATCACTTCATCGTGGAGATCGCAGGCTCGCAGGCTCCAGACAGCGTGCGTGAGTTGGCGGGCCTCGTGGGGCTCAAACTAAACGAGAACTTCGAGTCCTTCGAAGAAGCGACAAGAGGGGCGATTCTCATCGCGCCCCTCTGGGAGGGGAGCGGGACGCGCTTTAAGCTCCTTGAGGCAATGGCGCACCGGGTGCCTATAGTGGCGACGCGCCTGGCAGCGGAAGGCCTGGATGTGGTCGACCGGAAGGAGATCATGTTCGCCGAAAACGCAGAGGAGTTCAACGTTGCGATAAGGGCCGTCGCTGACGATCTCACGATTTCCCATCGTCTCTGCGACCGTTCTCTTGACCTGGTTCGTCGGCAATACTCTATTCCGGCGATGCGTGAGAAGATAGCAACCGCATTGCGCTCAGTGTGAGGTCAATTTAATTACCGATGTGTCAGGGTAACCGGTGCGACCTACTGCTGGTGCGATTCAACCGTGGATGCCGGGAGCACTTCTCCGGTGACCAGGGTTAGTGCCACCCGTCGACGACTCGAATCGCTCGGGCAGGATTTCCTGCGACAAGCGTATGTGCAGGTACGTCCCTGGTGACCACTGATCCGGCGCCGATCACCGCGAAGTCGCCGACTGTCACGCCTTTCAAGATGATGACTCCGGTACCGACCCATACCCTGTCTCCGATGGCGACCGGGGCGCTCTTGGTCGAAGTCTTCGACGGGGTGTAGTCGACTGTGTGGTAGTCCGTGTCAAGAATCTGGACACCCCAGGAGATCTGACAGTCAGCCCCAATGGTGACTGCCGTCGTCGCGTCAATCTTGCAATCCTGCCGGATTATCGTGCGGGCTCCCACCGAAATGAGCGCCGGGCCACGGCCGTCGCCTGTCGCGGTGAGAATGGTCCGCTCGGAGATGCGAACGTCGCGGGCCAAAGCGATCTCGCCGTAGTTCGTCACGAACTTGGCTCCCGGCAGAACCCTTACGTTGCGGAAGCCACGCACTCTGCCACGCGCGTACTGCAGTGCAATAGTCACGCGCGACCTGTTGAAAGAACTGAACGAGAGCCGTCTGGCCGACGCTTTCACGGGCAACTTTCTCATCTGAGCCCCCATGGTACCCCGCCGCCGATCAGCTTTCTCCCTGCTGTAGTCGTAGAGGTATCTTGGCGCCAACATAGATGTACGCTGCCGAGCCGGCCACCAGGGACAAAGCCGTGACGACCCAGAGGATGTATCCGACGCCCGTGGTCATCATGCCGATAAGAAGCGGGTAAAGCGCCATGCCTAAAGAAGCGGCGGTTTGGAATACTGCGACCGCCCTGCCGCGAACTTCGGGAGGCGGCACAGCGGCCATCAGAGCGGCCGTGGCGGGCATGTAGAGCATGTCTACTACCGCCAGAATTATACCCGTGACGACCACGATTATCCAGCCTGCGCCCACCGACGGGTAGGGGAGGAACGCCAATGGCAATACCACCGCGATGACGAGTACGGCGCTTATAGCGATGAGGTGGGTCCGTTTGTGGCGACGCACGCTGTGCGTAACTAAAGGTTGGAATATGGCGACCCCTATTATGCTGATCGCGAAGAGTACCGCGGCGACGGTGGCGTCGAGGCCCCAGACGTTTACGTAGAACACGGAAAGGGCAACGGTAGGGAGAATGATAATCGGAGCGAGGAAGAACTGTCCTACTGCGATCGCCGCGTGTATCCGGTTGCCGAAGACCGTGCGCCAGGATCTCGCGGCGACGAGCAGATCCGGATCTTCTTTCGCGGGATCGGCAGAAGTACCGGTCTTTGGGAACTTCTGACTCAGGAAAATCACCGCGGCCGCGAATGATGAAATCACGTTCAGCCAGATGAGAACGGTCGCCCCCGTGGCTGCGCTTACCGCGAGTACCAGCGACGCGGCAACGCTGCCGAGGCCCATGGCCGCCATTTTCATGGATTCCAGGATGCCAAACCAGCGCTCGAAGGGCCGGCCCGCAGCAAGTTCGTAGACGTAGGCGGACCAGCTTGCCCAGTAGACTGAGTTGCCAATCGCCGAGAGCAGCATCGCCAAGAAGATGGTGAACGGATCGTTCGCGACGAGGTAGATGAGGAAGGATACGCCCGCCGCCACGTTGTTCGAGACCATCGCGGCCTTTGACCCGAACCGGTCGGTGATTATCCCGCCGAGGAGGCCGAACGGGAGGGCACAGAGGCTCGCGATGGTCAGGAGAACACCTAGCTGCGCGATTGGGACGTCCGTTGTCAGCGTGAAGTAGAGCAGCGAGATGGCAGAAACGAGCCCCGATCCCAAGGTGTCTACCAGGACCGCGGCGGAAACCTTCTTGTTCTTGCCGAGCTCGTCGTAGCCATACTTCGCGGAAAGTTGTCTGAATTGCGACAAAACTATCTCCTACCGTGAGGGCCACGCCGCCCTCAACTGAACAATGGGGCCGCAATCGAACTGGCCATTCGGTGGTCCACTCAAGCCTATAACGGACTTTCGGCATCCCGAAGGTAAGATCAGTTGCCCTTTTCCGCCTCGGCGTCAGTGTCGCTCGCCCGCGACCGACGCTGACAGTTGCGGGCCATTGCCTTAGAGCGCACGCCCGCATACTGTGGCGGGCATGTTCCCGTACGAGATCGTCCGGCTCACCCACGCGATTCTCCCGGACGTTGCATCCGCATATGAGTCGAACGGGCTGTTCAATCCGGCTGCGACCAGGCTCCACGACGGGTCTATTGCCGTTTATCCCCGGATGGACGGACAAGACGGACGCGCCAGGATCGGCATGGCCATGTGGGATGCGAGGACTAATCGTCTCTCCGGCCGCACGCTCGCACTTGAACCTTCCCGGTTCTGGGAGTTCGGTCGGAAGCACGGGGGAGTGGAGGACCCCCGGGTAGTCTTCATCCCTGTCCTCGGCAAGTTCGTTATGACGTACGTCGCCTTCGGCCCGGTTGGCCCGAAGCTTGCAGTCGCGGTCTCGGAGGACGGTCGGTCGTGGGGGAAGCTCGGTCCAGTGCATTTCCGCGTTGAATCGGACCCCGACGTGGACTTAAATCTGTACCACAACAAGAACGGATCTTTTTTCCCTGAACCGATCATGTCGCCGTCGGGAGAGATGTCACTCGCTTTCATCCACCGACCGAAATGGAACCTCGACTTCATTCGACAGGGTCTCGGAGCTACGCGTCCACTCGGAGTGCACCGGTCTGAATCAATGTGGGTGTCGTATGCTCCGCTGAAAAATTTAACGGAAGATGCCAGCCGCATGCTTGAGTTGCGAGAACACTCCGAAATTCTCGTTCCGAAGCGCGAAGACGAGAACATCAAGATCGGACTTGGCGCACCGCCGATTAGAGTTCCCGAGGGATGGCTTTTGATTTATCATGGCGTCTCAGCTGCGGTACAGGGCGAGCATTTGACCTATTCGCATTGCGCCATGGGTGCAATTCTCGACGCCGAAGACCCCACTGTGGAGCTTAGTCGATCCGATAACCCACTCTTAACGCCCTCAACTTTGGCCGAGGTCAACGGAAACGTCCCGAACGTCGTCTTCCCGGCTGGCATTGTGCAGGAAGGAGATGGGCGCTTCGTGCTTTTCTATGGCGCAGGCGACCTCGCGATCGGAACTGCGACGGTGTCGAAGCTTGCTGTCTGAACAGCAGTCGGCGCGCAATCAGGGGGCGCCGTGGTAGGCGCGGTCAGCGGTCGGACGTGTGATCTTGTGGCCGCGCTCGAGAACGGAGTCGACGGCTGAGGTGGTGTGTTCGGAGACCTAGGCCTGGATGCGGCCGACCACCCGCGATGATGAGCTGCGGGCGGTCGGCAGGGCGGGAGGAGAGCGTGAGCGCCGCACCGAGTGAAACACGCCCTCGCGGCGCCGCTTACGCTCATCTTCTGCGCTGCCGCGGTGCCAGCCCCAGGGTGCGGGGCGCAGGAGCGACCAGTCGGTGACGACGGGGTCGTCCGCCCCGCGCGCCAGGCGTCGGGCTGATCCGTGAAGTGGGGTCCGGCACCACGCTGGCCTCGAAGTGCACGTTTCACCTGCTGCGCTCGCGATCGGTGAGATCCCAAACCCACCGCGCCACGGGGCCCAGCAGCACCCCATCGGTGACGCCCGGGATGCTGGCCATCGCGCAGACGGCACCGCGGTCGCCAGCGAGCGCGGTCGACGGAACCTCGGGCACCGCTGCGGGCGCCACCCCCGCGAGCAAGGCAATATTCGACTCGAACCGTCGCTGGTACGCCGCCCCGGCGGTGGCTTGCACGTGCGCCCGGCAGAACGCGTTCGGGAAGCTCGACGCGAGGGTGTTCGTGACCAAGAAGATGTCGAGCGGCATCCACACAGGCCAGGGCTCGTGCCTCGGCAGCGCGCCGGGCAACGCGGCCAGAGCAGCCAGCTCGGGGCTTGCGATGCGACCATGGTGCAGCCATGCGTTCACACATTTAACGTAGGCGTCAATCCCGCGCTGATCTTGCGGCTCAAATGCCGCGTACGCGCACTGCGCCGTTTCAGCGATGCGGGCGCGGGCGGCGAAGCGATTCCAAGGCAGCTCATGCGGGCCTAGGAACGCCGCCAGCCGGCGCCTAGCGGTCAATATTTAGGACTCACTGGACACCCGGAGAAAAGCTCCTTCAGGGACGACCGACAAACTTCGAGTTTGCTGAGGCATCTAATTTAGGTTGCTTTAGAGTCGAGAACAAGGCATGGTGAGTCCCAGTTGCTTGCCATCAAAGCGCCGTTACGCTCGGCATTCGAGTTTATATAACAGCGCGTATCAAGGGGGATGTCGTTGGTATTTATCGTGGCACCGTTGACCGCACGCCAGCGTGCCGCCTGGGATGAACATTTCTCTGTCGCGGGCGCCGAGCGAGACCGTCGTATCGAAGAGGGCCTGTGGCGCCGAACGCAGGAGCTCGAAAATCGCTCGACATCAGGTTGGAGCAGCCCGGAGGACCGTCGGCGCCGCATTCTGCACTACCGATTCGAGTTCGACGTCGTCGACGACGGCTCAGAGCACGGTGCTCTAGCAGTCATAGACACCTACCTCTACTACTCAATCGCACTGCCGCACGACGAACTCTTGCAGCAGTCTGCGCAGCTCCGTGAGGCCTTCGCAGCGGGCGGCTGGGCCGCACAGGAGGGGCCGGGAGAGGCTTACACCTTTAGGGACCTCGTCGCCCAGTTCGATGAGTACGAGGTGCACCCGCAGGACGTCGCCTATGACCGCTCGCTGCCTGCCGATTACCGCTCACTGGACGTGACAATCCACTTGTCAGCTGTTCCCGAGGCGCGCCGGGCTCTGCCCTGGGACGTGCTCGCGGGCGGCATGCGCAAGCCCGACACGCGCGGGAAACCCGAGATCGTCGACGACGTCGCGCGCATCCTCGGCTACGCACCGTTCCAAGTCGAGGCCGGCTGCGGGCTCTCCGTCGAGGCGGGCATCCCAGCCCTGCATTTCCTGCACGAGCTCTACCGTGTTACGCGGCGCAGCGATAAGAGCTTCATCTTCGAGCCCGAAGACGACGACGTGCTCGCCGCCTTCTTGCGCGACCCGGCCGAGCGTACGGTGGTGCATTCTCAGATGTACCTCGCGTGTCTCGAAGCCACCGGTGCCTCGTGCCACGCGTCACTCGCGCAGCTCGCCCGCGACGGCATCGTCGTCGGTGACGTCGTAACGAATAACTTCGACGGGCTCGTCGCTCGCGCCGGGCTCTCTGAGCGCTACGTGCGCCGATACGACGAGCAGGTGCCCGCGGTCGATTTCCATCCCGACGCGCGCGCACTGCTCATCATCGGCAGCCACGCCGACCGCAGAAAGGTGCAGGCTCGTGCTCGCGCTCTCGGCCTCACGATCGTCTATCTCGACCTTGAGGGATTCTGGGAGGACGGGGTCTTCCATGACTACCCCCTGGAGGGCCCGCAGGACGGCGATCTGCTCTGGCGGGTCCCGGCCTCAGAAGGGCTCGCTGCCCTTGTCGAGGCCAGCCGCGCCGTGCTGGCCGAGCAGCGATGATGCTCGACTCGGCGGTCATACTCGAACGTGCCGAGAGTGCGCTCGACACCGCCGCCATGGATCGCGCCCTCGACCACTGGGCATCGATCCAGGCCGAGCGGCCCTGGCTTTTCGACGGGCCGATCGTCGCCGCAATCGTCGACTCGCCGCATTCCGAGACCGTCACGGTGCGCTGGTACCCGTCGACGTACAGCCGGTACCTCGCCCGCGACGTGGCTGGCGACGACGGCGGCTTCGACCGCGCGCTCTTTGCGAGCGTCGTCGTGCGATCACGCGACGGGTTGGTCCTCTTCGGCGCGATGGCCGACACGACGTCCTCGCCGGGACGCATGCAACTGCCGGGCGGTAACGTCGAGCTCGCATCTGACGGCTCGCTGGACGAGCCAAGGATCCGCGCCGAGGCCGCTAGGGAACTCCGCGAGGAGACCGGCATTGCGGTCGAGCCGGCCACCCTCCGGCCGCACCGCGTCTCGGTGGGCGACTCTTACGGCGACGTCGGCTTCCTCTACCGCTACGACAGCGAGCTGACGGCATCCGAACTGCTCACTGCCGTGAATGGAGAGGGCGAATTCGCACGCTTCGTATTCGCCGACCCTGCCGAAGTGAATGCCACGCGCGAGGGACATTGGGTGGACTACGCCGAGGGCTTGCTGGTATCTCTTCGCGACGAGGGCAGCGCGTGAGCAGCCACTGGCTCGACGATGTCTGGATGGACGGTGCGCCGGTGCCGTTCGCTCAAGCGACGACGCATGTCTCAACCGATTTTGCCCTCCGTGGGCTCAGCGTCTTCGAGGGTATCCGCGCCTACCCCATCGACGAGGGGCCGCTCCAGGGCGGCATGCATATCGTCGGCTTTCAGCACCACCGGCGACGCTTGCTGCAGTCGGCTCGGGCGCTGCGTATGCAGGTCGATGAAGCCTACGTCGACGAGGTTATGGAGGGTGTGCTGGGCCTTGTCCGCGCGAACGCCGGACGAGACCTTTATCTGCGTCCGACCATTGCACTGCGAGACGGCGCTTATGCAGCGGCAGCATCGCGCGAAAGCGTCACCGCCTTTGTGCTCGGCCGATACCCCGCTGAGGTCGGCGACGCAGCGACGCCGCGGACAGCGACGATCAGCCCATGGCGACACGTCTCGGCCCACCACTTTCCCGTACACGCGAAGGTTGGTGCGCAGTACGCGCAATACCACCTCGTGCGTGCCGATGCCGCAGAGCGCGGTTTCGACGAGGCGATCCTGCTCGACGCTGTCGGCATGGTCACCGAGACTGGCGGCGCCTCGGTTTTCCGCGCCACCGGTGGCGGCGTCGAGACTCCGCCACTAGATGCGGGGATACTCGCGTCGGTCACCCGGGGCATCGTGCAGCACATTGTAGAGCGGCTCACCGGCGAGTCCGTGGTCGAGCGGGCCATCTCCCACGAAGAGTTGCTTGGCCCAGCCTGCGTCTTCCTCACCGGCACGCTAGACGAGGTAGTCGAACTCGCGGTCGAGGGCGCGGCGCCAGGAAGTGAGGCAGACCGGCACCTCGTCGCGCAAATCATCGCCGAATACGGGCGGCAGTGCCGCAGACCATCGCCCGAGGACATAGAGGAGCTCGACTCGCACGTCGAGACATTCACTTCGCAGACAAGCTCGTGGAGGGCTACATGGACCGGATGACGCTGCCGATGCTCTACCACGTGCACGGCGTTGGACCGTTTGACTTCAGTTCGATGACGCCCGGAGACCTCGACGGCATCGACGCGATCGCCCGCGAACGAGGTGTCACTCTCGTTCCGACGATTTTTCTGCGCCCGGAGTACCTCGATACCCTGGCGGCTGTCTGCCAGCACTGGCAGGAGCGTCGTGAAGCTGGCGAACTCGCGCACATCGCGGGCTTCGGCGTCGAGGGGCCGTTGCTAGGTGTCTCAGGCGGGGTGCCGCCCGCCGGTTGCTGGATGCCGGACGCTAAGACCTGGGGCCGCATCGCCGCTCTCGGGGATCTCGGACTCGGCTACCTCGTCATCGCCCCCGACGCACTTGCCCTTGACGAGGAGATTGAGTCCGGCTTCTGCTTCGGTGACCTCGTCGACCTATTGCAGCAGCATGGCGTGCGTCTCGCGTTTGGGCACTTCCGCCACGATGATCCCGAGCGCAGCGCAGCCATGACCCAGGCGCTCATCGACTACGTGGCGCCTGCGGGCGGAGATCGCTACCGGCTCGTCACCGACCACCTCTACAACGACATGCCCCGCACCTTCGTGCATGCCTGGCGCACACCGGAAGCGCGTAAGGACCGGCCGGCGCAGCTAGCGGCCGTGCTCGACCGGCCTTGGCGGCCCGACACGCTTGCCGAGATCCTCGGCCCGGTGCCAGCGACGATCATCCAGGCGGCTCTCGATGACCGACTCACGCCCATGCTGAACTTCGACGGCAACCACGTCGACCTGGAGATCTGCCGAGCCACGGTTGCCTACCTGGGGGCCGAGCGGATCATCGGCATCACCGACCACATCGAAGTGCTCGATATGGCCGGTGAGCAACTGCATGCTGCGCAAAACGGCCTGCTGTTGCGTGGCGATAACATTGTCGCGGCAGGATCCACCGGGTTTGAGGCGCAGATCGCGAATATGCGTGGACTTGGGCTTTCAGATGCCGAGATTGACCAGCTCGTGCGCTTGAACCCGCAGCGCGCGATTGCACCTGCGGTCTCGAAGGCGAGTAGTTGATATGGAGAGTATCGATATGAAAGATGGGGATCAGCACATGAACTCCACCGATCTCCTCACCTCGGTCTATGACCATTGGTACTACCGCATGTGGGCAGCGGAGCACGGCGGCGCCCGGTTCGAACGGGAGATCGCCGACCTCGTTGAGCAGCTACCCCAGCTCGACGGTAATCGCCGCGTCATCGATCTTGGGGCTGGATTCGGACGAATCTCTAACGCTCTTGCCGAGCGTGGCTACGAGGTTACGGGCGTCGAGATCGCTGACGAACTGCGCGCGATCGCCGAAGATAAGGCTGCGGCCAACGGCCTCACGAGCATCTTTGTGGGTGGCGACTGGCATACGTTTGAGGCTGAGCAGCCCGCGGCCGCGGTGCTGCTGTGGGGCACAACCTACGGGCACGGCGGCGACGAGGGCGACGCCGCGACCCTCGCGACGGCGCACCGCCTGCTCGCGCCGGGCGGGGCTCTGCTCATCGAGCTCCGTAACTGGGGAGCTCCGGTGCGCAGTTTCGAGTTCGCCACCCATCGATCCTCCGACGGTGCGGAGCTCTTCGAGCTCCACGACTACGACGTCTACACGGCCATTCAGCACACGAGGCAGACGCTCGTGCACGAGGGTCGGGTCGTGAAGCAGCTCGAGTACAGTCTCCGCCGCTACGCACTACACGAGATCCTCGCCGACTGCCGCGCGGCGGGCTTCGCCGAGGTCGACGCTACCGAAGTGGGTGGCGGACGGGTGACCCCAAGCTCGCAGCGCATCGTGGTTCGCGCGATCCGAGGGTGACGAGGATGCCCGAACTCGGCTCCCTTTGTAGCGGCTTCAACCGAGCCGTTCTCTTCGACACCTTCACGCTCTACGGCTTGATCGATTCGGGGTTCCGGATTGATCGACTCGACCGGCTGCCGGCGCTCGTGACCGGAGCGGGATCGTGACGAGCGAGACCCCGACCACCGCAGTCGTGCTCTGCGCCGGACGCGGCACACGTCTCGGTGACATCACGGCAACGACGCCGAAGCCGCTCGTGCTCGTCGGCGAAGCAACGGTCTTAGAGGACATTCTCGGCCGCATTCGGCGAGCTGGCGTCAAGGAGACTCTCGTCACGGCGCACCACCTCGCCGACCGTATCGAGGATGCCGTCCGTGGGCACGACGGCGTCACGGTGACCGTTCAGGAGCGCCTCACGGGCCCTGCGGGCAGCCTCATCGAGGCGGTCGCGGGACGAGTACCCGGTCGCCTGCTCGTGATCCACGGCGATCTCTGGTCGGACGTGGATCTGCGGGCTGTGCTTGACCACCACGAGTGCTCGCAAGCGAGCGCCACCGTCGTCGCGGTCCCTGTCGACGACGTGACCCCGTTCGGCGCGCTCGCCGTCGACGGGGGCGCGCTGCAAGCGATCCGACCGAAGGGTGCGTTGCAGGGTCCCGGCCTTGTGAACGCGGGCATCTACGTCTTCGAGACCGACCTCACGGCACTTATTGAGAACGTGGGAGTCAAGGGCGAGCTCGACTTCCACCACCTGTTCGCCGGACTCATCGCCAAGAGTTCGCGCGTCTCAGTCGTCGAGCACCTGGGCCGCTGGTTCGACGTGGGCACCCCGGCGTCGCTGCTCGCCGCGAACCGCATGGCGCTCGACGCGTTGCCCACCGAGGCACTCCGCGCCAAGCGGCGCGGGGGCGGCCTTTGGTCGGTATCGGATGGGCCCCGCGCGGACGCCGCGGCTCCCACAGTGATCAGAGCCTCGCTTGTGTTCGACTCTGCGGCGCTTGGGGATGGGGTCGTTCTCTCGGCTGCCGTCATCGGCGCAGGGGCGGTCGTCTGTGAGGGCGCGCGCGTCGAACGCAGCGTGCTATTGCCCGGCGCCGTCGTGGCACCGGACAGCGTGGTCCTCGACGAGGTGCGGGGATTGTGAGGGTGCTGCTGCTAACCTCCGCCTACCCGCCGGTCGCTGGCGGGGCTGAGAGCTACGCGCGGGTCGTCGCACAAGCGCTGACCCGCGCCGGTGCCGAAGTGCTCGTGGTCACCGATGCGCGGGATGCGTCTCCGGCCGCCCCCGAGGCGCATCCGGCGGTGGTACCGGTGAGCGGTTACTGGTCGATGGTGACCGACCCCACGAAGTTGTGTTGGGAGCAGATGGCCTTCGCGGTCCTTTCGGACCTAGAGCCACTCGTCGCAGCATTCGGACCAGATGTCGTGCTCACGAACAACCTAGAGACCGCCGTACTCGGCCGCATGATTGCCGACACTCTCGGCATCGCCTTGGTCGCCGCGTTCCACGAACACGCTCCGCTCGACGAGCCCTTCGGCATCGGAAAGCTGCGGCTGGCGTATCAGCGGATCGCGCCGGATCGCGTGCTGTGCGGCTCGCGGTTCTACTACGACCGCGCCCTGCCTCTCGTCGGCCCCGAGCGTGCTCAGCTCGTCTACCATGGCATCGCGACCGAGGACTTCGCTGCAGCGCAACCGTGGGACGGTCGCCCCACCGTGCCCGAGCGCACGACGACCATCGTCTGCATCGGGCGCCTCAAGGAGCGTAAGGGCCAAGCAGTGCTGCTGGAGGCGCTACGACGACTGCCGAGCGAGCTGCTCACCGATACGACGGTCGTGCTCGCCGGATCGGTGAGCTCGGCATCCCCTGACTACCGCGCCCAGCTCCTCGCAACGATCGAGCAGACCGGTCTCGGCGACCGCGTCGCGCTCGTCGAGGACGTCACGCTCGACGAGGTGCCGAAGCTGCTGGCTGCGGCTGACCTTGCCGTCGTGCCCAGCCTCGAGGAGGGCCTCGGCTTCACGGTGCTAGAGGCGTTCGCCGCAGAGGTACCGGTTGTGACGTCCCGCGTGCCCGGTATCGAGGAGGTGCTCGTTGAGGATGGGCTCGTCTGGGAGTTCGCGCCCGGGGATACGGCAGCGCTTGCCGAGGCGCTGCAGCGGGCCCTCACCAACCCCGACCGTGGCGCGCGGCAGGCAGAGCACGCACGGCGGGTAGTGCAGGAGCGCTTCTCGATCGACCGCATGGCCGCGGAAACCATGCGGGTGCTTGGCGAGGCCGTAGACGAGGCGCAAAGGAGCGGCCAGGATGCCCGTGACAGCTGAACTTGACCGTCTGCTTGTTGCCGCCCAGCGCACTGCAGATGCCGTCGATGCGATCCATGCCGAGACTCCGCCGCCGCTGCAGGTGGACACAAAGGACGACGGATCACTGCTGTCGCAGATGGATCTCGCCGTTGAAGACGCCGTACATTTGGTGCTTGCCCAAGAGGTGCCGGGCAGCATTGTGCTTGGCGAAGAACGGAGCGCCACGGGCGATGTTGCAGACCTCGTCGCAGGACGCATCGACGGCTGGATACTTGACCCGATCGACCACACACGGCACTACGTGCGGGGCGACGCCGAGTTCGGCATGCTGCTTGGGTTTGTGCGCGAGGGCGAGGTGCTTGTGTCATGCATCTCGGCCCCGAGACTGGGCCTGCGCGCATGGGCCTCGGCCGGCGGCGGCGCATTCCTAAACGGCACACAGGTGCGCTGCGCACCCGTCACCGGGCTCGCCGAGGCCGAGATCGCTTTCGCCGGTTTTAGGGAGTGGGGTGGCGCGCCACGCGATCTCACCGCCGTGCTGCGCCGCTGTGCTTATCCGCACGGCACCCGCGGCGGCTTCCTGCAGCAGGTGCGCGTCGCCTCGGGAGCCGTCGACGCGGCCCTTGAACCCTGGGGTGCACCGTGGGACCATCTGCCTGGTGCGCTGCTCGTCGCCGAGGCGGGCGGGCGGGCTTCGGCGCTCGACGGTGGCCCGATCGGCAGCACCCCGGATAGCGGGCTACTCGTGAGCGCAGCCGGCATTCACGACGTGATCCTGGACCTCCTGCACGGCAGGTCGGACGAAGAAAGAAGGACCCTTACGTGAGCACATCGACTGTCGCCTTCAGCGCCGCACTCGCCCAGCACGGCTACGAGCCTGACGGCGACGCCTGGCAGGGCATGGAAGGCACCGTGCTCGGTCTCACCGGCGGCCGGGTCGCGAAGTCCTGGTTCGAGCGCAGCCGTAAGGGTGTGGAGCAAATCCAGGCCTTCTCCGCTGACCTTGCAGCCATGCAGCTGCCCTTCGGCACCCCGGAGGTCGAGAGGGTCTTTGAGGCCGATGGCATGGTTATCAGCATCGAGAGACGGCTGACGGGCACACCGCTGAAGGAATTCCTCACCGACCCGACGCCGACCTCGACGGACGCGGCGATTGAGGCCCTGCTCTCAGCCTTACTCGTTCTCCGTGATACGGCAAAACCCGATGACGCGCACCTGCTACCGCTCTTCGATGTCGCGAAGCCCGACCCTGGCACGGCGGGTACGACGGTGCTTGGCGCCCTCGCCCGGCGGCGCCTACAGGCCTCACCAGTGATCCTCGAACGCATCCCGAACGCCCCGGCGGTGCTGGATGCGCTGGAGGCGTGGCTCGCCCGCTCGACGGCGTCCGAGGTGCTCACGCACGGTGACCTCTGCGCCGAGAACGTGCTCGTCGATGACCGCGGCGCCGTCACAGCTGTGCTCGACTGGGGCTTCCTCACCTGCTACGCGCCGCCCGCGATCGATCTCGGGATCTCGACCGGTATCCTCGACATGTACTCCGAGAAGGCCCGGGCCACCGACGACCGGTTCGTCGCGCGCGTGCTCGCCACGACCGACGCCGACCTCGGTGACCTGCTGCGCACCCGGGCGCTATATGCGCTCATCACCGCGACGGCATATTCGCCGGAGGGCACCGACGGTCACTTTGGCTGGTGCGTCGAGCAGCTGCAGCGCGACGACGTGCGGGCGGCGGTGGATGCCGGATGAGCGAATGTCCGCCCGCGTCAATACCGCCACCGCGGTCGGCGCCCTCGATCTGACGGCAGACTGGGGCGTGCGCGGCGTAAGCATGGCGTTCGCGAACGCGCGCACCGGAGCGACCGTCACGTTCGAGGCACTCGAAGCGCGGGTCACTTAGAGCGTGCACTGCGGCGAGGTGGCGAGGCGGCGCTCGTAGAATACGAGTTGTCGCGCCTGGTCGTGGTCGTCTGGTCAGCGATGAAGTGGATGCGCTCGTTGAGCTGCTGGTCGCCGTCCGGCTCGATACCGGCCTCTTCTTCGGTCAGCCGGGCATGCTCGACCAGCCGGGCGCTTCGCTGGAGACGCTCACGGCACTCGGATTCGACAGTGTGTTTGCTGCTGGCGGGCTGCGCCATCGGGCAACTACCCCGGCCCGGGACGACACTCTTCGGGTGGTGTTGCAGAGCGGCGGCATGACCGGCATGCCCAGGCCCGTGCCCGTCGACCTCTCTCCCGGCGCGCTCGACGGGATGCGCAGGCTCTTCACGTGACAACCGCACCTGCGCCTACTGCGGACGCAGCCGCGTGGGCACGACGGTCGACCACATCATGCCGGCGAGCCGGCTCACGCGAGTCGAAGCGGACACGTGGCTCAACACCGTCGCCGCCTGCCTCAAGTGCAACGGCTACAAGGCCAACCGCACGCCGGAGGAGGCCGGCATGCCGCTGCTCTTCCAGCCGCGTGAAGTCACCACGAGGGACACACTCCTCGTGGCCGTCACCGCCACCGGCGCCGACGTCGTCGCCCTGGGCCTCGTCGCCTAGGAGCGGCCTTCGGTCGCTCTAGGCTCACGTCATGGAGTGGACACGCGCGGGGCTGACGGCGGCAGGCTTCCACGGCTTCGTGCCCTTCGCGGACCTGCCGGCGTCACCTGTCCCACCTGGCGCCGGCACCTACATCGTTGTCCGACCTGACGCGGGACCCCCGGCCTTCCTCGAGGCGAATGCCGGCCGTGCGGTGCCCGGCCGCCGGCACACCGAACCCCTCACGACCCTCGAAGCAGCATGGGTCACGGGCGCTGAGGTCGTCTACATCGGCAAGGCCGACCTCGGCTCGAAGGGCGACCGAGGCATCGCCAAGCGCCTCGATGAGTACCGGCTCCACGGAGCAGACCTCGGCGGCAGCCACAACGGTGGCCGCTACCTGTGGCAGCTCCGAGACAACGCCGCCCTGCTCGTGGCCTGGCAAGAGAGCGCCGATGCCAGCGCCACCGAGACAGAGATGCTCGACGACTTCATCGACCAGTTCGGCAAGCTCCCCTTCGCCAACCTCACGAACGGCCGCGGATCCCGGCACAGCCGGGCCCGCCGTCGCACGCCGCGCATGGAGCAGGCATGAGCACGCCGCCGACCAAGCACATCCTCCTCGACTTCGAGGGGGTCGTCAGCGCCGAGCTCAACCTCGCTGCCGCAGCAGACGCAGGCCACGACGTGGGCCGCTTCACGATGACCGAGGTACCGCTCCCGAGCGACGCCAGCGCCTTCGTCGCGGTCTTCGACCCCGCGGTCGTGTCGCGGATCAACGCACTCGCCACGGTGCCAGGGGTCAGCATCCACTGGCTGACGTGCGTCGGCCACCACGTGCCCCGAACCATCGCCCCCGCCATCGGCCTCGACGACTTCCCGAACAGCGCCCACGCATCGGACATCCCCGGCCAGGAGGGGTGGCCCGGAACCAACTGGACCGCCGGCGCCTGGTGGTAGGCCGCTGCCGCGCGCCTGCACCTCGAAGACGCCGACAGCGTCCTCTGGGTCGACGACCACATCAACACCGCGCTGCACCGAGCCATGTACATGCCGCTGCCACCGACGCCGCTCGCTGACGAATACCGCTCTCCGTACGACCTCGACGACGAGGACGAGGACGACGATGACGACTTCCCCGGCAACTCGAAGCTGTCCTTCATCACCCCCATGAGCCGCTCAGGCCTCACCCTCGACGACGTCGCCGCGATCGAGGACTGGGCAGTCAACGGAACGCTCATCCGGCGCGACGTCGAGCGGCGCTTCTAGGTCCAGGCGGCGGCGTCGACGCGGACACCCGTGGCCGCCGCGCATGGGTGCTGCATGACCGCACCCCTCACGATCCTCGTCGACATCGACGCCCCCGTTGCCCTGTGGGAGAAGGGCCTCGTCGACGTCGCCCGCCAGGACTACCCCCACCTCAACATCGCCGACGCCGGCACTCGCAACGCCTGGGACCTGCTCAAGGACGTCGATGCCGACGTCGCCACGGCTCTCATGGCCACGATGAACAAGCCCGGCTTCTACCGCGACCTCGAGCCGCGCGAGGGTGCCTTCGAGGCCCTCCACGAGATGCTCGACGCCGGCCACAACGTGATGATGTGTTCGACGCCCTCGGTCTACAACCCCACCTGTGCCTCCGACAAGCTCTGGTGGATGGAGCGTCACGGCGGCCTCGAGCTCGCCAAGCGCACGATCATGACCCTCGACAAGACCGTCGTCCGCGGCGACGTGCTCATCGACGATAAGGACGTCATCACCGGCTCCATGGCCCCTGAGTGGACCCGCATCGTCTGGAACGAGGCCTACAACCAGGCTGCGACCGGTCCGCGCATGGTCCAGTGGGACAGCTGGCGCGACGCCATCGACGAAGCCCTCACCATCAGCTACGGAAGGACCGCCGCGTGACCGCGAGCATCAAGATCAAGACCCTCCACCAGGACGCCATCGTCCCCGAGCACGCCCGCACGGGCGACGCCGGAGTCGACCTCCGCGCCATCGAGAACGCGACCATCGCCCCCGGCGACGTCCATATCATCGGCACCGGCCTCGCGCTCGAGCTCCCCGACGACCTCGTGGCCCTCGTCCACTCCCGGTCCGGCCTCGCCGCCAAGCAGCGCGTCGCCGTCCTGAACGCCCCCGGCGTCATCGACTCCGGCTACCGCGGCGAGGTGAAGGTCATCCTCATCAACCACGGCATCTACCCGTTCGAGGTGAAGACCGGCGACCGCATCGCCCAGCTCGTCATCCAGCACTTCGTCGCCCCGACCTTCGAGGTCGTCGACGAGCTCAGCAGCAGCGACCGCGGCGCCGGAGGCTTCGGTTCGACCGGCACGTCCACCGTGGCGCCCATCGCCACGGCCACCCCGGCCAAGAAGCTCAGCAAGCGCCTGTCGCACGCCCTCAGGCACGCACCCGACGACTACGGCATCACCCTCGACGCCGGCGGCTGGGCAGACCTCAACGACGTCGTCGTGGGCCTGCGCCTGTCGAGCCCGAAGCTGGCCGACATCGGCTGCGCGGACGTGCAGTTCGTCGTCGACCACGGATCGAAGGAGCGTTTCGAGCTCGCCGGTGGCCGCATCCGCGCCACCTACGGCCACAGCGTCGACGTCGCCATCGACCACCTCGGCTCGTCCATCCCGTCCGAGCTGTTCCACGGCACGTCGCCCGACTCGGTGACCGCCATCCTCGCGGACGGTCTGCGACCGATGACGCGCCGCCTCGTCCACCTCTCCGGCGACGAGGAGACCGCCGAGCGGGTCGGCCGCCGGAAGCACAGCAACCCCGCCATCCTCCGCATCGACGCCGCGGCGGCTCTCCGCGACGGGCACGACATCCGACTCGCTGCGGACACGACCTACACGGTCGCGAGCGTGCCGGCCGCGTACATCACCCGGGTCGCGTAGCCACACCTGCCGACACGCGAACGCCCTGGCCCTCACGGTCGGGGCGTTCCTGCGTTGGGTGCCGCGCATGGAACCTCTACCGATCCACGCTCCGAAGAGGCCACCCTGAACCACGACAAGCTCATCGCCAGCCTCCAGGCCGCGGCGACGCCCCTGACCACGCAAGCTGCAACCGCCCTCGACTGCCTCATCCTCGAGCTCGAGACGCTCCGAGCCGACAGGGCACTTCGAGTCGCTGACGTTGCCAGCCGCTCGGTGATGGGCGCCGAGACGATGACCGTCGGGGCCGCCCGCCACGAGATCTACGTCCGCCAGTTCGCCGCTGACGGATTCCGCCCCGAACACCTGCTCTCCGCGGTCGTAGCGGCGGTGTCGCCGGCGGACCTCATGAACGCGCTGCCGCCCCGACTGCGACCGTCGGCAGCCGCGCCCTTGCAGCGGAAGATAGACGACCAACGCAGGCGCCTCGACACCACACCCGGCTCCTGAAACGCCGACAAGATCGCTCTCCGCGGTCTCGAGGTGTCCCGCGAAGGGTCCGATGAACTGCCGGTGCTCACGCTGCGCTTCGCCGAAACGGACCACGCGTCGTTCTTGGCCATCGCCGCCGAATGGGAGAGCCTCATGGCCGCGGGCCTCGAGGGAGGCCCGCTACGAGGCGAGGAGCTCCTGGACATTCTGCCCGGCCTGTCGAACTCCTTCGGCATCAACCTCACCGTCGAGACGGCCGACGGCCAGTTGCTCCTGACGAGACGAAGCGCGAAAACAGCCAGCGGCCAGAACCTCCGCCACATCTCGGTCAACGAGGGCATGGCGCTGGTCGATGTCGACCCACTGACCGGACGCCCCGACCCCTACCGCACCGCCCTCCGGGGAATCGCCGAGGAGCTGGGGGTCGACCTTGAGGCGCAGCCGGAGATGCGCGATCGGATCACGTTCCACAGTCTCGTCTGCGATGTCACGCGCAACGAGTGGGCACTCCTAGGCCATGTCGATCTCCGCGAGACGGTCTGGACGAGCGCATCCTTCCTTCACGCCCGTCAGCTAGGCATGGCCCCCGACGCCTGGGAGTCCAACGCCATCGAGTTCATCCCGATGACGAAGACGGCGATCGAGACGGCCCTCGAGGACGACAAGGAGTGGGTCGGACACGGCTACATCAACCTCGCACTGTCCTCCGTGCACCGCTTCCCGTAGGGCCGGAACCACCTTCTCGCGGCGGCGCGAAGCACCTTCGCCTGGCGCCCGCCGGCGTGCCGCGCATGGTCCGCCCGACACCCGCAGCAGACACCGGAGAGACCATGCTGAACCACGACTCGCTCATCGCCAACCTCAAGGCTGAGGCGACCCCTGCCGCCCTGCAAGCCGCTGCGGCCCTCACCGACCTCGACCAGAAGCTGGCGACTGTTCGTGGGCTGCACGTCAAGGAGGAGTTTGGTGGCGACTGCGTCGCCTGCGGTGAGACCGCCGGTGCCCAGGGGTGCCCGACAACTCAGATCATCAACGCGGGGGAGGACCCGGCCGACGTCGCCGAAGCATCCGTCGACATCAGCACCGGCATCGCCGAGCTCGAAGACTTCCTCCGACGCACCGCTGACGACGACGGGCTGCACCTCGCATGAGCGCTACCGACTCGCTTCCCGAGACGGCGTCCGAACCGACTGACGCCCAGCTCGTCGTCCGTGAGGCAGCCGCGAAGCTCCTGTTCCTGCACTGGCAGCGTGACGCGAAGGAGTCTGCACGCCTGACCTGGGACGGCGCCACACCGCACCTTCGCGGCGTCTTCCTCGCGCAGGCGACGGCGCTCGCCCCGCTGCTCGGGGGCTGACCGGCTAGCTGCCACGCATGGACGGTGGGCCACGTCCCCTCACCGGGGCACCCAACGTCCGGAGGCCTCAGATGCCCGTGTTCCGTCAAGCCGTCCCACCGCGACGCGCAGCCTTCGCCGCCGCGATCGCTGTCGCCGCCGGCCTGCTCATCTCCACGCCCCTCCAGGCCCATCACCAGAAGCTCGAGCGTGAGGAGTCCGCGCGCTCGGTTGCCGCCACGACCGCGCACCGCGAAGCGACAGAGCGACGACCGGATCAGATCGCATGGCTCGCCGAACACGTCAAGTACGTCGAGCGGGAGGCAGCGCACACCGAAGCTGAGGCCGTTCTCGCACGGGCCCAGGAAGTGAAGCCTGCTCTCGACACGAAGGTCGACACGGCGCCGCTCGCTTCCTCCGTGGAGCCGCTCACCGCCCTTGCCTCGCTGAGCACTCGACAGATCATCACCGCCACTGAGAAGGCCAAGACAGAGCTGAGCGCAGCCGAAGCGGCCGGCGCAGAGGTCGACCGCATCGCCGCAGAGAAGGCTGCCGCCGAGGAAGCTCTGCGGCAGGCCGAGGCCGCCCGGCTCCAAGCCGAGGCTGCCGCAGCCGCCGAAGTGCTCAGGCTGGCGAACACCCCCGAGGGCGCCAAGGCAGCAGCCCGCGAGCTCGCCGCTTCGACCTACGGCTGGGGCGACGGTCAGTTCTCCTGCCTCGCGTCCCTGTGGACGAAGGAGTCCGGCTGGCGCTTCGACGCCTACAACGCCTCCGGCGGAGCGACAGGCATCCCACAGTCGCTGCCGGGCAGCAAGATGGCGGCGGCCGGCGCCGACTGGCAGACGTCCGCCCGCACCCAGATCATCTGGGGGCTCGGGTACATCAAGAGCACCTACGGGACACCCTGCGCCGCGTGGGGGCACTCGCAGGCGCGGAACTGGTACTGATGACGGACCACAGCACCCGCCGAGCGGCGGCTGCCTCATGGCTCACCAGCTACCGCGGCTCGATCGACTCCACAGCCCTCGTCCTGGCTCATGAGGCAGGGCAGCGAGCGGCTTAGGCAGCCGCGGCAAAGCTCACCGAGAGCACTGCCGTCCGGACCCTCGAGGATGCAGCCGCAGCCTTCCCTGTCACGACACGCGACATGGTCAGTCGCTCAAGCGTCAAGGCCTGGCTGCACGCCCGAGCTCGATCGGTCTGACGACGTCCGCGTGCCGCGCATGACAGGCGCATGACCTCCTCGAAGCTCTACACCGTCCAGCGCCTGGCACCGCAAACCACCCCCGACATCAAGACGGGCTTCGACAAGCTCTTCAAGCTCGAGTACATGGGTGCCAGCGAGTACGAGTGGGGTGCGAGCGTCGCCTCCCTCCGACGCATCCGCGCCGCCGGACCGCTCACCATCACCGAAGCCCCCATCACCATCGCTGGCCTCAAGCGCACCGTCTACATCGTCTCGCCACGCAAGCTCGCCTCCGAGTCGGTCGCCGCGCTCGAGCTCTGGGTGACGCCCGAAACGTCCCTCAGCGCGAAGGTCCACTCGCACTTCGAGGAGGTCTTCGCCGGCACGCAGCGTGAGTGGGACCAGACGCACGCCTGGTGGGACTTCGGCGTCGACATCGCCTGGGCGCTCGAGCGGGACGTCGCCGAGAGGCTCCTCACGGGCTTCGGACCCAAGAAGTAACGGGCGTGCCGCGCATGGCTCGTGCATGACGACCATCGCAGCAACCCCGCCCGCCGGCCGCACCCTGCCGCCGGCCCCCGTCCCGGCCAACGGCACGCCGACCGAGGCGCAGATCCTCGACTCCGCCGACCGCTGCGACCAGTGCTCCGCCCGGGCCTACGTGCGGGCCACCTTCGCCAGCAGCGACCTGCTCTTCTGCGGCCACCACTTCACCAAGGCCGAGCAGCGCATCCGATCGACGGCGAAGGCCGTCCTCGACGAGCGCAGCTACATCCTGCCCGCCAGGACCACCGGCACCGGCGCCACCTCCGCGTAGACGTCGCATGCCTCCAGCACAACCGACGCACTCCCTAGGAGCAGACCAGAGCACATGACCATCACCTTCAGCACCCGCATCGGGCCCGGGTTCTTCACCCACCCGACGTTCGAGTCGTTCCGATTCCCCGCGGGCGACCACCACGTCAAGGTCGTGAACGAGAACGACGGCAAGGGCCACCTCACCGAGATCGCGACCGTCAAGGGCGCCGACGCCAACGACCTCGCCCAGCTCGGCATGTGGGCCGACGCAGCCAAGCAGCGCGGCGCCACCACCATCGCCGTCATCCCGTACCTCCCCGGTGCTCGCCAGGACCGGGGGCTCCCGTTCGGCGCCCGCGTCTACGCCGGCTTCCTCAACAGCTTCGAGCTCGACCAGGTCATCGCCTTCGACCCGCACTCCCCAGTCATCGAGGGGCTGGTCAACAACCTCACGGTCGTCGACTCCGCAAGCGTCGTCAGGCGCTGGGTCGTCGGCCGAGCCGACAGGGACTCCATTGCCCAGCGCTACACGGGCATCATCGCCCCAGACGCGGGCGGCGTGAAGCGTGCCAGCGCCGCTGCCAAGGTCACCCACCTCCCCGTCTACCTCGCGCAGAAGCACCGCGACGAAGCCACCGGCAAGCTCTCCGGGTTCTCCTGTGCGGACCTCCCCGCCGACGGCAAGTTCCTCGTCGTCGACGACATCTGCGACGGCGGCGGGACCTTCATGGGCCTGGCCAAGGCGACCGGTCTGCGCCGCGACCAGCTCGGCCTCTTCGTCAGCCACGGAGTCTTCTCCGGCCGAGCCGCGCAGCTCACGGAGCACTTCGAGGACATCTGGACGACCGACTCGTTCGCTGACGACCCGCGCCCGGAGTCCGACCGCCCCAGCGCCTTCCACATCGTCAACATCGGCCAGTACCTGAACGGAGCCATCAAGTGAGCACCAAGCTCGAACGACGCATCACCACCGCAAGCCCCATCGCCGGCCTCCTCGGCACCGATGGCTACAAGCAGAGCCACCGGCCCCTCTACCCCCAGCCCGGCTCTGAGCACGGCGACGGCACCGGCACGACGCGCATCCTCATCAACTGGACGAACCGCTCCAACAAGCTGCTCCCGAACTCGAGCCACGCCGTCGTGTTCGGCCTGCAGTACTTCATCCAGTCCTACCTCGTCGAGACGTGGGAGTCCTTCTTCGCGGCAGCCGAAGACGAGGTCGTCGACCTCTTCCTGGCCGAGCTCGACGCCTACTTCGGCCCCGGGCACACCCTCGACGCCGAGCACGTCAGGGCGCTCCACCGGCTCGGCTACCTCCCGCTCAAGGTGCGGGCCCTCAAGGAGGGGACCCTGGCGCCCATCGGTGTCGCCACCGTGACCATCGAGAACACCCACGACGAGTTCTTCTGGCTGCCCAACTACATCGAGACGGCCCTGTCAGCGACCATCTGGCACCCGAGCACCACCGCCACCGTCGCACTCGAGTACCGCGACATCATCGAGACGTGGGTCGAGCGAACCGGAACGGTCACCCCCGGCACCCTCTTCCATGCACACGACTTCTCCATGCGAGGCCAGACGTCTCTGACCTCGGCCGCCGCATCCGGCGCCGGCCACCTGACGAGCTTCCTCGGCACCGACTCGATGCCGTCCCTCGACTTCATCCGCCGCTACTACCCGGGAGAGAACGGCACCCTCGCCGGCTCCGTCCCCGCCACCGAGCACTCGGTCATGTGCATCCGCGGCCAGCAGGGCGAGCTCGAGGTGTTCAAGCACATCCTCGACACCTTCCCCACCGGTGTCGTCTCGGCCGTCAGCGACGGCTACGACCTCTTCAAGGTGCTCACTGAGGTGCTCCCGCAGCTCAAGGCCGAGATCCTCAGCCGCGACGGCAAGCTCGTCATCCGACCCGACTCCGGAGACCCCGTCGACATCGTCACCGGCGAGTACGTCATCGACGAGGACCTCATCGAGTACGAGCACGCGAAGAGCCGCGGCCGCGTCACGCCCGAGATGTCCGGCGTCGTCGAACTGCTGGGCGAGCTGTTCGGCTACACGGTCAACGACAAGGGGTACAAGGTCCTCGACTCCCACATCGGCGTGATCTACGGCGACAGCATCACCCAGGAGCGCGCCACTGCCATCTTCCGGCGCCTCGCGGCCAAGGGATGGGCGGCGGAGAACGTCGTGCTCGGCGTCGGCTCCTTCACCTACCAGTACAAGACGCGGGACAACCTCGGCTCAGCAGTCAAGGCCACGTGGGCCGTCGTCGACGGTGAGCCCGTCGACATCCAGAAGGACCCCAAGACCGGAGGCGGCGGCAAGAAGAGCGCCAAGGGGCGCATCGTCCTCCACCGCGACGAGACCGGGGAGATCCGCCAGCTCGAGGGCACCAAGCCCGAGGACGACGAGAGCAGCCTGCTCGAGCTCGTCTGGGAGGACGGCTACTTCTACCGCCACCAGTCCTTCGCCGACGTCCGGGGCACCCTCGAGGCTGAGCGCGCCGCCCGCAAGGAGCGCCGCCGGGCCTCGTAGCGCCCGTCGCTCAAGGAAACGCCGCCTGCCCTTCGCTGCCGAGGGGAGGCGGCGTTTCCCGATCGAGCACCTGCCGCGCATGGGACGCATCAGAAGCAGTAATGCCCTCCGCCGGAGAGCCTGCCGACCCTAGGAGCCTGATGCGGAAGCGCACGCTGACCACCTTGACGAGCGCCGCAGCCGTCCTGATGCTCGCCTTCGGCGGGGTCACGGCCGCCCATGCGTCCAACAGCACCGACATCGTCCAGGCGGTCAACGAACGACGATCAGGCAAGCTCGCCTGGGACAGCACGCTGGCAGCAGCCGCACAGTCATGGGCGAACGGGATGTCCGGCACTTCCCACTCGGGCTACCAGCGAGCCGGGTGGATCACAGGTGAGAACGTCGCCTGGACGCCAGGTGGCAACACCGATTCCTGGCAGGTTGTCGCCGCCTGGGCAGCGTCGTCCGGCCACAACGCAAACATGCTCGGCAGCCAGTACACGGCTGCCGGCGCCGGGTACAGCCCGCAGGGCGGCTGGGTCCTCATCCTCGGCGCTCCCGCCCCCACTCAGCAGCCAGCTCCCGCTCCCGCACCCGCGCCCGCGCCAGCTCCGGCACCAGCCCCGGCACCTGCAGCTCCCAGCGGCCCCAGTGCGCCCTCAGCTCCGGCGCCCGCTCCAGCACCCGCTCCGGCACCAAGTCCAGGCAGGCCAACCACTGGCCCTTCCGCCGGCCCGCCGGCGGGCGCCAGCTCGGGCAGCTCAGCCCCGAGCTCAGCTCCCTCCGGTTCGTCCACCGGGAAGTCCCCCTCCACGTCCACCTCATCGGGCGGCGGCAGCACGAAGCCAAGCAGCGGCCGCCCCGACAGCGCAGCCGGCAGCGGACGCGCAACTGCATCAGGCGACAACCGAGGGCCCCTCCTCGGGTCCGGCGGCACCCTCAACAGCCCGCTCGGCAGCACCTCAAAGAGCGACAAGCGGGACAGCGACCAGACCTCCGGCACCGATCTCTTCGGAGGGCCCGCCGAGGCACCGGCCGGCACGGCCAACCAGGACTCGACAAGCACGCCGGTCGACTCGAGCCGCAGCAGCGAGCAGCGCGCCGCGGGGAGCGACTCCGACGAGCTCGACGTCCCTACGGCGGCCAAAACCCCTGCCCCCGAAGTGGCCGGCTACGGGGATCTCGCCCTGTTCGCTCTCGCGTTCCTCGGCTCCCTGATCGTTCGCGCAGCTCAGCGAATCACGCGGCCGCGAAACGTCTGAACGTCGCCGCACACATACAACACGGCACTCCTCGCCAGCGCGGAGGACCCGACCTCGTAGATGCGACCAATCGCCTACGCGACACACGCAGCGGACCCGAAGAGCCCTGCACAAGCCGTGCGAGAGCACAGAAGGAGACACCATGAAGAGCACGTTCAAGAGCACGAAGAAGGCCACCGCCGGCATCCTCGCCGGCGCCGCAGGCATCGCGCTCCTCGCGGGAGGCACCACTTTCGCCCTGTGGAGTGACGAGACCGCGAAGCCCGCGGCCGCCATCTCCAACGGCGACATGTCCATCAACGTCAATGACGGCACCTGGGCGGACGTCTCGACCGGCGTCGCCAAGCCCCTGAACCCGGCCACGTTCCGCAGCGTGCCCGGCGACAAGCTGCGCTTCACCGTGCCGATCACCCTGGTCGCCAGCGGCGACAACGCCGGCGCGACCCTGGGCGTCAAGTCGGGCTCCACCGTCGCGCAGCTCGCGTCGAAGAACGCCACGGCGACCTACAGCCTGACGGAGGTCGGGCAGACGCAGCCGATGACCGGCGCCGCCAACGTGGCGATCGACCAGCCCATCAAGGTCGCCGTCCCGAAGAACGCCGGCAAGAGCTACACGCTGCAGATCGACGTGAGCATCTCGGCAACCGCCACCGGCCGCTACCTGACCGGCGAGGTCATCGACCTCGGCGCCGTCACGTACAGCCTGCTGCAGAACCGCTAGCAGCAGGCCTCCCGCTCACAGAGCGACCGGGGCCGTCTCCCACGCCAGCAGGCAAGGAGGAGGCCCCGCCCCACCCTTCGAGGCAGGCCCGCCCGGCCCGACCCACGAGCGAACCCCCACCCCGGGAGAAAGGCTCACCATGAAGAAGCGCTCGCGCATCCTCACCGCCCTCGCCGTCGGCGGAGTCGCAGTCGATGCCGTCACCGCGCACGGCACCTCAGCCCTCGCGCTCTGGACCGCAGAAGCCCGCAGCACGCCCGCAGCGATCATGCCCGCGAAGGTCGAACTCCTCGTCGACGGTCAGGCGGCCAGCGGCGGGTGGGCCATGCCTTCGGAGGCTCTAGCGGCCGTCACGCCGACCGCCCCGCAAGCCGTGGCGCTCCGCGTCGCGGGGGTCTCCGAAGGCAACGCCGGCCTCAAGTACGAGCTCGGGGCGCCAGACGTCTCCGGCAGCACCGGGCTGACTGACGTGCTGCAGGCAGCCATCACCGCACAGCCGTCGGCCGCCAGCTGCACCCCCGGCGCAGCCACCGCGCAGACGCCGTTGTACACCGGCCCTCTCGCCTCAGCCAATGTGGACGAGCGGCCGCTGGTCGGCTCCCTGCCGACAACCACGACCGCAACCGAGTTCCTCTGCGTCGAGCTGTCGCTCCCGGCCGACTACGGACACGAGGCGTCGAAGGTGACGATGACCGCCGACGGTTCGTCCGCGCCTGTAACGGCGATGACCGAGTGGCACGGCATCGTCGGTGCCACCACAGCTGACAAGGCCGCGAAGGTGACGTTCGGTGTCGATCAGCAGACGTTCCGGGGGAACCCGTGAGCGACACGGACGTCGACAGCCGTGGCTCGTTCCTCCGCGGCGTACTTCGCGGCGTCATCTACGGGGTGCTCGCCCTCGTCGTCACCGCCCTCGTGGCCGCGGTCATCCTGCCCCGGCTCCTCGGGGCCGTGCCGCTGACCGTCGTCACCGGATCTATGAAGCCGACCATCAACCCGGGCGCGATCGTGGTGAGCCAGAAGGTCAAGCCGGCCGACGTTCACATCGGCGACATCGTCACCTACCAGGCCAAGCTTCGTGAACCTGACCTGATCACGCACCGTGTCACGGGCATCACCTACGGCATCTCCGGCATCGACCACTTCACAACCCAGGGCGACGCGAACGGCGCTCCCGACCGCCCCGTCGTCCCCGAGCAGGTCAAGGGGCGGTACATCTACCAGATCCCCTACCTCGGGCATGTGACGCACCTGGTCCCCGTGACCGTGAAGCCGTACATCGCCCAAGCAGGCGGAGCGGCCCTCATTCTCTGGGGAGTGATCCAGGTCATCCTCTCCCGCAGCCGCCGACAGGCGCAGACCATCGAACCGACAACTTCGAAGGAGGAGACCCGTGCCTCGAGCTGAACGCCGCCGTCTCTCTCGAGCGCGCGTCCTCTGCCTCGCCCTTGTCGGCGCGGCGGCTGTCACCGCGTTCCTGTCCCTCGCGCCCCCGGCTCACGCCGCAGCCAGCGCAACCATCACGAAGCAGGTCGTGGGGGAGGGGCCCGCAACCACCCGCGAGCAGGCCCGCACCTACGAAGTAGGGGTGACCCTCCGGTGGCAGTACGTCATCACCAACACCGGCACGGAGCCCCTCAAGAACCCCCGCGTGACCGATGACCAGGGCAACCCGGTCACGGGCTGCCCGGCGCTCATCCCAGTGGGGCAGAGCGGCACGTGCGGCATCAGCTCCGGCACGATCGGCGGTGGGGTCTACGGCGCCCCGGCCTCAGCTCCGACCCTCGACGTCGGCCTCCTCCCGCTCGCGGTCACCGACACCCCGTACGAATGGCCGCTCTCGAGGACGGGAAGTCCATCGCCGGTGTTCAGCGTCACGGGCGGCAGCCTCCCTCCGGGCCTCAAGCTGGATTCGTCCGGCGTCATCTCCGGAACCGCGACGACCGCAGGGACGGCCACGTTCTCCGTCGCTGCACGCAACGCGGCCGGAACCGCCACGCAGAGCTACACGATGACCGTGAGGGACGCCGCCCCCGCCATCAACTCCATGAACCTGGCGAATCCGACGTCGGGCAAGGCGTACTTCGAGCAGGTCTACGCGACCGGCAAGAACATCGCCTGGTCGGTGTCGGCGGGCGCCCTCCCCACAGGCCTGTCGCTGAACTCCGCGTCGGGTGTCATCTCCGGCACCCCCACGACCGAGGGGTCGAGCACCTTCACCATCCGCGCCAGCAACAGCGGCGGTGCGGTCACGAGGGCCTTCACTTTGGCTGTGCAGGCGGCAGCGCCGACCATGTCGAACACCACCATGGCCGACGCCCGCTACGGTACGAACTACTCGCAGCAGGTGCCCGGGGTCGGCAAGAACCTGAGCTACCGAGTCGTCAGCGGCAGCCTCCCCACCGGCTTCTCGATGAGCACCACGGGGCTCGTGACGGGCACGTCGGCTCTCCCCTGGACGACGATGGCCGGTCAGCGTGGCACCTTCTCTGTCGAAGTCTCGAACGCAGCCGGCTCGGCCACCGCGACGATGAACTTCCTGGTCTACCCGGCACCGCCGCCCGCAATGTCCTACTCCACCAACCAGGTTCGAACGGTGGTCCTCACGACTGCGGGCTCGAGCGCGCTGTCCGAGGCCTGCGTGCCCAACACGACAATCGACCTCACGGGCGTCACCATCACGTCCTCCAACGGTGGAACCCTGACGGACAAGTCGATGTTCAACCTCAAGTGCGCTACCGGCAACATCCTGACGAAGGGCGCTGGCGTCTCGGGCACCTACGTCTTCACCCTCGTGCGGGAGAACATCACGCTGCGTCGGGCGTTCACCATGACGATCACAGTGACGCGCTAGCGGCGACAGGCCAGGGGGCCGGGAGGTGCCTCACGTTCCGGACCCCGGCCGCCTCCACCGCCAGATCTAAGGCGCCGCCGTGCTTCACGGAGAGGTCTCACGAGCCTGTCGGCGATCGACAGGGTGGACGGGGCCGGCGTCGGAGGAGGTGGCCGGGGTCCGCTCGCCGCGCCACCTCATGCCGCTGCGCCGCACACGTACGACGCATGACCAACTTCAACGAGAACGACCACCCGCGCGCCGAGACTGGCAAGTTCGCCGACAAGTCCCAGAGCGCGCCCGAGACGTCCCTGATCACGCCCGCGAGGCCTCGCAAGCCCGGCCAGCTCGGCCCGTACGAGCTCAAGAACTACAAGCGCCACTCCGCCGGGATGGAAGGCGGAGGGTTCACCGCTTCGCTCTACCGAGACGGCAAGCGAGTCGTCGCTGTCAGCAACGACGGCAACGGGGGCAGCCACCGCTACGTGTCCGTCACCGGAGACCACAGCGAGGTCACGAAGTTCCAGGCCTTCGCGAACAAGGCCCTCGAGCTCGGCGGAGACGACAGCGAGGACCTGCTCATCGAGAACATGGCCTACCTGACCGACATCGAGAAGCTCGCCGCCAAGAACGGCTGGGATCGTGACGAAGTCCTCGAGGAGAACCTCGTCGCCGACAGCGCCACGGAGTACCCGCTGTCCGAGCGTGAGCGCGCCATCCTACGCGACCCCAGCATCCTCGACGACTGACGCCTGTCGGAACGTGACCGTGCCGCGCATGGTCTCACGTGCCCCGTCTCGCCTACTTCAGCTCAGCCTCGGGCAACACCCATCGCTTCGTCGAAGGACTCGGGCATGACGCTCTTCGGCTGCCGCTGCTGACCAAGGACGAGACCCCTGAGGCCGATGTGCCTTATGTCTTGATCACGCCAACGTACGGAGCCGGCGGCCCCGGCTCCGTGCCGAAGCAGGTCCAGAAGTTCCTCAACGAGCAGCGGAACGCGGACCTCCTTCGAGGCGTCATCGGCACTGGCAACACCAACTTCGGAGCGGACTACTGCCGAGCCGCCGTGGTCATCTCGCGGCGGTTCGGCGTGCCCCTGCTCTACAAGCTCGAAATCTTCGGAACCCCGGACGACCGCCTGGCCGTCCACAACGGATTGGACACCTTTTGGACCACACAGTGATCCCCTCGCCGGACCTCACCGGCCTCGACTACCACGCGCTCAACGCGATGCTCAACCTCTACGACGCCGACGGCAAGATCCAGTTCGACATGGACCGCGAGGCGGCCAAACAGTACTTCCTGCAGCACGTCAACGAGAACACCCGCTGGTTCGGCAGCTTCGAGGAGCGCATCGACTACCTGCTCGAGAAGCAGTACTACGAGCCCGAGCTCTTCGACCTCTACGACTTCGCCTTCATCAAGGAGCTGACGAAGTCGGCCTACACGCGAAAGTTCCGTTTCGCGACGTTCCTGGGTGCCTTCAAGTACTACACCTCGTACACGCTCAAGCAGTTCGACGGCAAGCGCTACCTCGAGCGCTTCGAGGACCGCATCGTCATGACCGCCCTCCTCCTCGCCGGTGGAGACGAGCAGCTGGCCACCAACCTCGTCGACGAGATGATCTCCGGGCGGTTCCAGCCCGCGACCCCGACCTTCCTCAACGCCGGCAAGGCCCAGCGCGGCGAACTCGTCAGCTGCTTCCTGCTCCGCATCGAAGACAACATGGAGTCCATCTCCCGCGGCATCAACTCCGCCCTCCAGCTTTCCAAGCGCGGCGGAGGCGTGGCTCTCTCGCTGACGAACATCCGCGAGACGGGAGCGCCCATCAAGCAGATCGAGAACCAGTCGTCGGGCATCATCCCCATCATGAAGCTCCTCGAGGACAGCTTCAGCTACGCCAACCAGCTCGGTGCTCGCCAGGGCGCCGGAGCGGTCTACCTGAACGCCCACCACCCCGACATCATGCGGTTCCTCGACACCAAGCGCGAGAACGCCGACGAGAAGATCCGCATCAAGACCCTCTCCCTGGGCGTCGTCATGCCCGACATCACCTTCGAGCTGGCGAAGAAGAACGAGGACATGTACCTCTTCTCCCCGTACGACGTCGAGAAGGTCTACGGCGTCCCGTTCGGCGACATCTCCGTCACCGAGAAGTACCAGGAGATGGTCGACGACGCCCGCATCACCAAGACGAAGATCAAGGCACGGGACCTCTTCCAGACCATCGCGGAGCTGCAGTTCGAGTCCGGCTACCCCTACCTCGTCTTCGAAGACACGGTCAACGCGGCCAACAACATCGAGGGCCGCGTCAACATGTCGAACCTGTGCTCGGAGATCCTGCAGGTCAACACCCCCTCGACGTACAACGAGGACCTCTCCTACGCCACGGTCGGCCGCGACATCAGCTGCAACCTCGGCTCCATGAACATCGCCCTCGCCATGGACGGAGGCGACCTCGGCCGCACCGTCGACGTCGCCGTTCGAGGCCTCTCCGCCGTCAGCGACCTCTCGCACATCGGGTCGGTCCCGTCGATCGAGAACGGCAACGACAAGTCCCACGCCATCGGCCTCGGCCAGATGAACCTCCACGGCTACCTCGCCCGCGAGCACATCCACTACGGCAGCGAGGAGGGCATCGACTTCACGAACATGTACTTCTACACGGTGCTGTTCCACGCTCTCAGCGCCTCCAACCGCATCGCTGTCGAGCGCGACGAGACCTTCGCAGGCTTCGAGACGTCGAAGTACGCCGACGGCAGCTTCTTCGACAAGTACGTCGAGCAGGAGTGGTCGCCGAAGACCGGCCGTGTCGCCGAGCTCTTCGCCAAGGCCGGCATCGCCATCCCCACGCAGGCTGCGTGGGTCATCCTCCGCCAGCTCGTCATGGAGGGCGGCCTCTACAACGCCTACCTCCAGGCCGTGCCGCCGACCGGTTCCATCTCCTACATCAACAACTCGACGGCGTCGATCCACCCCATCGCAGCCCAGATCGAGATCCGCAAGGAGGGCAAGCTCGGACGCGTCTACTACCCGGCGCCGTTCATGACCGACGAGAACCGGGAGTTCTACCGCGACTCCTACGACATCGGGCCCGAGAAGATCATCGACACGTACGCCGCGGCGACGCAGCACGTCGACCAGGGTCTCTCGCTGACCCTGTTCTTCCCGGACACCGCAACGACCCGCGACCTCAACAAGGCGTACATCTACGCCTGGAAGCGCGGCATCAAGACCATCTACTACGTGCGCATCCGCCAGATGGCGCTCGAGGGAACCGAGATGGAGGGCTGCGTCAGCTGCGCCCTCTGACGGGCTGAGAGCTGACCTAAGGGCGGCTGCCGCGCATGAACACAGCGCGAGCAGCCGCCCTTCCCCTTGGGCGAGACGCGGTTCGCCCCATGTCTACAACGCGAACCCGGAGACGGCCGGCAGAACCGTCCGAACACCACGGAAGGGCAACACGATGAGCACGACCCCTGCCGGCTGGTACCCCGCTCCAAACGAGGAGGGCCTGGCCCGCTGGTGGGACGGCAACGGCTGGACCGAGCACAGGTCGCCGCTCCCGCCCACCGTGGAAGCGAAGGCCACCGAGACGCATACCGTCGACTGGCAGAACCCTCATCTCGGCGCCACGGCGGCCGAGCCTCTACGGACCCCACATGACCGGGAGCGTGAAGCGCGCGAAGCGGCCGAAGAGAAGGCGGCCCGTGAAGAAGGGTTCGTCGCCCAGGGCAGCGACATCGTGCACAACAGCCCTGGCGTCTCGGGATCCCTCATCGGCATCATCTTCGGCGTCACCTGGATCATCCTCGTCGGCGGGTTCGTCGGCAACGCCACGGACGGACTCGACCAGAGGCCGGGCGAGGTGGCCGCCGTTGCGACCATCGCGTCCGTCACCACGGACGACGACGGGTCCTGCGCTCCCGTCGGAACCCTCTCCGTCGATGAGAAGGACTACCAGGTCACCACCGACGTCTTCACGCTCCCTTGCAGCATCGAGGCCGGCCAGAAGATCGACGTCCTCTACAACCCCGAGGACGTCGCCCAAACGGCCCACGTCAAGGCGGTCCCGAGCTTCGCCCCCGTGCTTACTCTCCTGCCCTTCATCGGGTGGGTCATCGTCTGCGCCAGCGCGTGGACCCTCGCGCTGCGCATCCGCACGGCCGCCGGGGGCATTGCGCTCGTGAGGCGCCTGTACACGGCCGCGAAGCACCGAATCGGCCGCGGCCGCATCGACCTCGACGGCACGGGCGCGTAGGCCTCCCGCCTGCATCACACCACCACCACAACGAATCACTGAACGGACCACCATGAGCTCCACCACCCACGCCCCGACCGCAGCGATCGTGCGCCCGGTCAACTGGAACCGCATCGAAGACGAGAAGGACCTCGAGGTCTGGAACCGCCTCGTCAACAACTTCTGGCTGCCAGAGAAGGTTCCTCTGTCCAACGACGTGCAGTCGTGGGCCACCCTCACCCAGGAGGAGAAGCAGCTCACCATGCGCGTCTTCGCCGGCCTGACCCTCCTCGACACCGTTCAGGCAACGGTGGGCGCCATCAGCCTCATCCCCGACTCGCTCACACCGCACGAGGAGGCCGTCTACACGAACATCGCGTTCATGGAGTCCGTGCACGCCAAGAGCTACTCGTCGATCTTCTCGACCCTCGCGTCGACCCCTGAGATCGACGACGCCTTCCGCTGGTCGACCGAGAACGTCAACCTGCAGCGGAAGGCGCAGATCGTGCTAGAGCGCTACGCCGGCGACGACGCCCTCAAGCGCAAGATCGCCTCGACGCTGCTCGAGTCGTTCCTCTTCTACTCCGGCTTCTACCTGCCGTTCTACTGGTCCTCGCGGGCGAAGCTCACGAACACCGCCGACCTGGTCAGGCTCATCGTCCGCGACGAGAGCGTCCACGGGTACTACATCGGCTACAAGTTCCAGAAGGGCCTCGACCTGGTCTCCGAGGAGCGCCGCGAGGAGCTCAAGCAGTTCACGTTCGACCTGATGTTCGAGCTGTACGAGAACGAGGTCAAGTACACCGCGGACCTCTACGACACCGTCGGGCTCACCGAGGACGTCAAGAAGTTCCTCCACTACAACGCGAACAAGGCCCTCATGAACCTCGGCTACGAGCCGATGTTCCCGAAGACCATCACGGACGTGAACCCGGCCATCCTCTCCGCCCTGTCGCCGAACGCCGACGAGAACCACGACTTCTTCTCCGGGTCGGGCTCGTCGTACGTCATCGGCAAGGCCGTCGCGACGACGGACGACGACTGGGACTTCGACGCCTAGGCTCCTCGACCCGCCGGGCTGCGAAGCGTCCCCGCCGCAGCCCGGCCTGTAGCCTCGATCGTCCCTCGAAGTGGGGGCCGTCCACCCTGCCAAGCGCCGTGTCCTCCATTTGGAGGACTGTACTGTTGGGTCTGTCCCCATCAGCGAAGCCCGTCGCCGGAAGAACACACCATGCGCCACGACACCATCGAAGTCCTCACCGAAGCAGGCCAAGCCTGGCGCCGTGCGCAGCTCGCCGAGACGCAGAGACTCTCCGTCCTCATCGACGTGATTGAGGCAGCCCGGGCAGAGAAGCGCTCCTGGTCAGAGATCGCGGACAGACTCGGGATGTCCGAGGGCCAAGCGAAGTGGCTGACGCAGCGGGAGAGCACCCCCGAAGCCACCGCACGCAGCATCGGTGAGGCGCCTCGGACCGCCCCGCGGCCCGGGCGCGGCCCCGGCGTGGGCGTCTCTGAGGCCGCGCGGACACTCGGCGTCACGCGCCGCACCGTCTACCTGTGGGCCGAGGATGGCCGCCTGCGGTCGACGAAGAACGAGCTCGGCAAGACCCGCATCCTCCTCGAGGACGGAACCGGCTCGTCCACCGAGTCGCAGGCCGCCCCGGTCCTCGCTGTCGCCTGACGGCCGCATCACGACCGTGAGAACGGGCTCCTACGTGGGGGAGACGCGGGCCCCTGGCGCCTTCGGCGCGCAGGCTCGTGCGCATCCGCGTGGCCGCACACGTACGGAGCATGACCCGCTTCGTCGAGACCGCCCACCCGCGCGCCCACACTGGCGTCTTCGTCGACAAGGCCCAGTCGGCCCCGCAGATTGCCCTGACGCAGGAGTCGAGTGGGCGATCCGCCGAAGTCATCCCGCAGGGCATGAGCGAGTGGAGCGCGGGCGACTCGGTCGTCCGAGCCGGCATCTACTACCCCGATGCGTTCCTCTCCACCGAGGTGGTCGCCGAACGGGCTCGAGCTTTCATCAACGAGGCGGTCTTCGCCGGCGAGCTCGACGCCGGCATTGGCTACGCCGTCGAGACAACGCACGACGGTGTCTACGGTCAGCAGCACCTTCTCATCACAGCTGAGGTGCCGATGGCGAGGTCGGCTGAGTTCGCCTCGAACAGAGGTCTCCTCACCGACGAAGGCAAGCAGCTCGCCAGCAAGCTGCAGCGCATCGGCGACGGGTGGAACTGGCAGAAGAGCGAGCCGTTCGCACCCGAGAACAGCATGTACCGCACCCGCGTGTCCATCGACGTCGACGACCCGGACGACCCCAGGCGCTGATCGCCGCACACGTACGTGACATGACCTACTTCGACACCGCCGCCCACCCCCGCGCCGGCGACGGTCGCTTCGAGACCAAGGACCAGCGTCCGCCGGAACTGAGCCTCGACCGCCCCTACTCCGCTGACCAGGAACGACTCGCAGGGCACGGGTTCCCCGTCTCGCACGACGACGCCCTCATCGAGAGCTACTCCGTCGAGCCCGGCATCTGGCTGCAGTCCGTGTCCCCACCCGACCTGATGATCGCTGACCTCTCCGCTGAGCAGCGGTCCACCGTCATCACGGCCGCCCAGATCCTGGACGGTCGACGCGGCCGGCCCGCGGCGGGTTCTCCCGCGCCGTGGCACCGAGCTGACTGCTACGCGGAAGAGCACGAGGGCGTCGCTGTCTACATCCGGTCTCGGTCCGAGGATTGGACGGACGAGGCGCCGACGCTGCGCATTCTGCTCGACGCGGTTGGGGGAGTCGTCGACGCACGTCAGAGCGAGAAGAGCCCACAGGGTGGCTTCGTCTGGACCGAGCTCTAGCCTTTTCCAGAGGCGATCCATGCACGCGGATCGACATAGCACCGACCACCGACAGTCGCAAGAAGTCACCCCCGAGGTAGGGGTGTCCCGCCTACTCCTTTGTCACACTTCGATAACGAAGCGACCCTCATTTTTAGGCGAAGGGGCTGTCGATGCCGTACTTGTCGGCGCAAACGGCTCTCGCGACCGTCTTGCAGACCTCCATGAGCTCCTCAACTTCCCCCAGTCGGAGGGTCAGAAGCGTCGCGACTTCCCGAGGCGTCCTGACGACCGGAAGGTCCGCCATCGCGTCACCGATCCATGCTCTCGCGACGAGTCCGGTGCGCTCCGAAACGGATCCGCACGCATCGACGATCGACGTTACGAGCGGCACGGCTTCCACCCTCGTGAGGGGGCCAGATTCGGGCTCCTCCGTCGCCCAAATTGCGTCACCGAACTCGTCCGTCATGTCATCGAGGGACGCGAAAGTCGCCACGTGGATGTCGTCCAAAGTGACAAGCGCGCCCTGCTTCTTCGGGTCCTTCCGAGTGGCGTAGGCGAGGCGGTTCACCTCGTCGATGACCTCCTGGTCCGTGGGGGCCAAGCCGGTCGAGATGGTGAGCTCCCGACGGGTCTTGTTGATCTTCGATCGGCGCCTCGCTGCACCCCCCGCGGAGGAGAACCCAGTGGTCTCTCCGGAGTGGAAGTAGGCGAACGAAACTCGCTGTGAAATTTTACGGAAGTAGGCCCAGAAGTTCACGATCGGTGGGTCGGCGCGCTTGGTGAGTTCCTTCCGGAGCTCGATGCTGAGCTCGAGGCTGATGACGTTGAACACGTCCTCGACGTGCATCAGCGAACGGTCGCCATGTGAACGACAGGCGTTGTTTGCCCAGCTCCAGATGTGGCCCTGAAAGGCCCGAAGCAGCTGGGAAAGTGCCCGATCGAGGGCTCGTCCCTCGGTGCCTCGAACGGCGTCGATGTGGTCTGCGAAGAAGGCAGAAACGTCCTGGCTCATGTGAGTCCTCCGGTCTTGACCGGGGACTTCTGAACCGCCCCCGGCGATTCAGGGGGAGGAGCGTAGGGGAACCCGGACCAGGGCTCTGACCGGGAAATCTCTGTCGAATCGACCCACGCCATGAACCGTCGGCCGCCCGTGCGGCTGTCGAGAAGCCACGCGATCGTCATCTTTCGGACGGGCATTTCGACGCCCAGGAGCGACTGGATTCGACCGAGGATCTGGGGCGCCCGAGAGGACCCGATTGAGGGCGCGCTAAGCAACACCTGTCGCAGAGGGATGCGAAGGAGGGGTCGCCCCTCTGAGGTGGCAGCGAACGCGAACAGGTCAGCCAGTGAGACCAGGCCGGCGTCCAAACCGACAAGCCACTCAGCGCGGAGCTTCGCCGCCTCTTCTCGGGCGGTGTTGGCCCGCCACAGCGGGGTGGCCGGGGCCACCCCCTCGACGCCCGCGCTCACGCTGCTGCGCTCGATCCGCGGCGACCCGAGTACTCCCGAAGTTCCTCATCGGTGATGAGGGGGACGGCCATGACGCCAGCTGCGGGCCCGACCGAGAGGGCGGCGACAGCACGCTTCCAGCCGAGGTTCTCTTTTGGATACTGTTCGTTGTAAGCCCGGACCAGCTCTTCGATGTTGGTCGCCTGGACCTGCTGCTGCAGCCTCCGGATCTTGGGCCCGATGTGAGGGTCGCCGACCGTTCGGCGGACCTCGTCCAGAGCGCGAGATTTGAGGTTGAGGGTGAAGTAACGAGCAGGGTCGTAGGTGCGGAAGGCGTCGGGCGCCAGCGCCTTGTCGACCATCCGCGAGACGATGGAGCTGCGCTGCGTAGACGAACCGTCGGCCGAGCCGAAGAGCATGTGCGTCAGCAGCCCGTCGAGGGCGATGTCGTCGAGCACGCCCGGGATGGACTGCTCGTTGTGGACGGACAGCTCCTGGGCGACGATGCGGTTCGCCTCTTCGAGCTTCGAGCGCGTGTACGTCTCGAAGCCCTCGAGGATGAGCCACCGGGCGGTCTGGCCGGCCTTGACGAGAGCGTCGAGCTTGCGGCGAAGGTCGCGGCCCGAGAAGGCGTGCACGGGTGTCGTGCCGAGCTCGCCGGGGATGCTCTCGCTGATGCCGGCGGAGGTGACCTCGACCGTCCCGGAGAGGTTGTGGCCCATGTTGGTCACGCGCCAGTCGGCGGTCACCGTCTCGCCGTCCCTCAGCAGGACGACAGGAGGAACCGACCACTCGATGCGGGCGGGCAGGACGAGGTCCTCGTTCTTTGCCGACTTGAGGCCGACGTCGATCTTCGGGGGGAGCTCGACCCAGAGGGGGAGGGGGACAACCGTCGTCGCGGTGACGAACGAGTCGGTCGCGACCTCCTGTGCGGCGTGGCCGACCAGGATCATCTCGATGTTGCGGACGAGCGTCCGCAGCTGGGGGAATCCGCGGGACCTCATCGGCGGCGACCGCCCAGCAGGCCGCGGCGGCGGCCCTTCGCTGCCACGACAGGCTGCGAGGCGAACCTCGAGTCCCCGGTGACACGGACCAGCACGGAGTCGAGCAGGGGCCGGACGGTGTCGTCGTCGGAGACGACGATGCCCTCGTCGAAGCGCTTCTTGACGTGCTCGCTGCTCTTGGTGGTGCCGGCGAAGTGCGCGAACCGCTGGAAGGTCTTCTCGACGCCCTGGGCATCGACAGGTCCGAAGTCATCGGCGCGCGTGACGACGAGGAGCTGGCGGTCACGAGTGAGCCCGCGAGTTCCGTAGTCGGCCAGCGCGGCCTTGAGGTTCTCGACCGACTCCTTGGCGAAGGCCGTGATCGCGACGCCCCAGGCGTCCTCGATCATCATCGGGACCATGACGTTCGAGATGAGGCCGCTGTTGTCGACCGCTTCGACGGTCTGGGTGTCGACGATGACGAGGTCACCGTTGGCCCGGGCGTAGTCGATGATCTGGCGGTACGCGGTGTAGGGGGTCGCAGCTGCGTCAGCTTCGACGCGCGGGGGAGCCAGGACGAGCCCGAACTTCAGGGGCTCGAGGTTCTGCGGGCGGAAGGGCTGGATGTCCTGCGGCTTCACGAAGGCACGCGAGGGGTTGCCCATGCGGGCCGCGTCGAAGGCGCTGCGGACGGGTGCGTTCTCCGGGACGCGGAGGACTGTGCGCACTCCGCCCTGTCCGCGGTTCATGTCGATGAGCCAGACGCGGAGGCCCTTCTCGGCAGCGCGGTGGGCGAGCTGCAGGGAGAGGGAGGTCTTGTTGACGCCGCCCTTGTAGGCCCAGCAGAAGATGATGGGTGCGGCGTTGCTAATGGCGGTGGACCGCTGCTCGGCGGCGAACGAGGCCGGGTTCCATGCCGGCTCAGCGCTCGTGGCAGTGGCGAAGGGGGGAGACTCCTGCCCCAGGAACGGCAGCCCCTGGGTCAGCTCGGGTCGCTCCTGCTGCATCGCCGCGTGACCGCCGGCTGCGACGGGAGCGGGCGAGGACTCACGAGGGATCTCGCGCTCGAACGCTGCGACGGGCGGGCCGGGCGGTGCCTGGATGTCCGATGCCCACTCGGGGACGGACGGCGCAGGGGCGGCCTGCGGCTGCGCGGGCACGGGCGACGGCATGACCATGGCGGCCGACTGGGGCGCGGGCAGGTCCAGGCGCTGCTCAACCGGTGCCGGGGCAGCGAACGGGGCGGGTGCCGCCGGGGGCGGCGCGACGGGAGCGACGGGGACGGGAGCCGCGACGGGCTGCGGCACGTCCCATGCCGGAGCAGCCTCGGCAGCTGCAGGCATAGCCCACGCCGGCTGGGCAGGAGCGGGTGCCTCGACGGGCGCCGAAGCCCAAGCCGGCTGCGGTGCGACGACGGGCGCGACGGGTGCGGGTGCCTCCGTCGCGACGGGCGCGACGGGCGCGACGGGCGCGACCGGCGCCACCGGTGCGACGGGTGGCAGCGCCCATGCGGGCTCGGCCGTTGCCGGCACGACGGCCTCAGTCGGGGCCGTGGCCCAGAGGGGAGCGGCGGGAGCCACGGGCGCGGAGATGACGGGAGTCACCGGGGCGACCGGCTGCGGTTCCGTGACGGGGGAGGATGCCCAGTCAGCGACTGGTGCGACTTCCGGCGCCGGGGCAGCGGAAGGGATGTCGGGGAAGAGCAGCTGAGGTGAGCGCTCGAAAGTGGGCACCTCGAGAGGGGCCTCGGGAGCCGCGGGCTCGGCAGCGATGACCGGCGCTGCCGACTCACGGGTGTCCCAAGGAGCACGGGCCGTGGCCGCAGGGGCGACGAGAGCAGGCTGCGCAGGAGCGGCCTGCGGCGCCATGACCGGCGCGGGGGCGGCAGGCGCTGCAGGAGCGGGCACCTGCTGCGCGAAGTGCTGCACGGGAACCGCCACGGGGGCGGGCGGCACTGGTGCGGTGAGGGGCGGAGCCACCTGCACGACGGGCTGCACCTGAGGCGCCGGTTCGACCGGGGCAGCAGTGGGAGCAACGGAGGCAGCAACCTCGGGCGCCGGGCCGGCAGCCGGGTCGACGACCGAACCGTCGGGCATGACGACGAGCTGCATGCGGGCATCGGGTGCGACCGGCAGCGCGGCCGCGGAGGCGATGCTCGCGATGGTCGCCGGCAGGCGGATCTCACGGGCCTCGTTGGCCACGATGTAGTTCTGGCTCTCGTCCGCACCGCCACGAAGGATCAGCACCGGAGACGTCCGCGAGCTCTTCTGCGCCCAGGCCTTGATGCCGGGGCGGTGCACGTCGGCGATGAGGATGGGGAAGACGGCGGCGGCCTGCTGAGCAGCAAGGGCCGACTGGACGTCGTCGACGGCCGTCTTCACTGCGGAGGCAGCCTCGGGGAACGTCGAGCCGGAGATGACCCGGTAGCCGACCTGTCGGAGGACCTCGCCCATGGCGGGGACCTCGACGAGGCCGAGGGTCGGAACGTGTGAGGTGGTCATACCTCCTCTGTGCGGACAGAAAAGGGACGGCTGGGACCTCAGCTGTCAGGAGGTGCTTGGGCCCCGGAGACCGCCTGGTGGGGCGTAGTTAGAGGAGCGCGCGCACGCGCGCGTGATAGCGGATGCGGGCAGGGCGCGCAACAGGGCACGCACGGGGCCATCCGGACGTCCGGACTGTGGTCAGAGGACGAGTCCCAGCCGTCCCGATTGAGCCCGCACAGAGGAGGTATGACCACCCAGACTTCGACTCACCCGCTGACTCCTTGGGAGCCGGACGACTACGCCCCGCTCGTCACCTTCACCGGCGCCCGCAAGCTCGCCGCGTCCGGCGTTGCACCCCTCGTCGCCCTCGCCCGCGGCTACGAGACCCTCGAGAACAGCCAGGTCAGGGACTTCGCGAAGCACCACCAGCTCGGGTCCGCAAACTCCCGCGCCCACAGCCAGGTACTCGGCGCCACCAAGGAGGGCGAGGCGATGGTGCTGCACTGGTACCGCGCCGACCTCAACGCGCAGATGCACGAGAGCGGGCTCTTCCCGGCCTCGTCGTCGATGCAGCTCCGCCCCAGCCACCCGCGCACGAACCCCGGCACGGGCAAGATCGTCAAGTACGAGAACCTCGCCGGCAGCGAGTCGGTCATCGACACCAACCCGGGCACCCCCGCCGAGTGGTTCACCTCGTCGCCGCGTCTGCTCATCACGGAGGGCGTCCTCAAGGGCGACGCCGCCCTGACCGCGCTGATCCGCGCCAACGGAGTCGGCGACGACGAGCTCAACCCCCAGGGACGCATGTCGCGTACCGACGCCGTCACGCGACTCCGCGAGCTGATGATGAAGGTGCCCGCGCACAACCGCGTGACCATCCTGTCGTTCGTCGGCGTCGGCAACTGGAAGAACAACGACGTGTGGGTGAGCCTCCGGCTCGCCGACCGAGAGCTGCTCCTCGCCTTCGACGGCGACATCGACAGCAACTGGAACGTCTGGTCTCAGGCCAACAACCTCTGGGGCTTCGCCCGCGGGCGCAAGGCCAACGTCAAGCTGGTCGACCTCAGCGTCGACCTCGACGGCGAACTGCTCGAGCTCACCAGCGGAAGCGCCAAGACCGACAAGGTCGGCATCGACGACTTCCTCGCCCGTCACGGTGACTGGAACGACATCCTCGACCGCCTTCGTCTCGAGCTGCCAGACGCGCCGGCGCGCTCACGCGACGACGTCCCCACGGGCACATGGAAGGTGTCAGAGGACGGCACCTCCGTTCAGGAGTTCACCGCCGGTGCTGTCGGCTTCGACGGCAAGCCGGGGCCGGGCCAGTGGGAGCTGCGCTACAACATCGGTGGACGCGTCGTCACGGTGGAGACCCACCGCGCACCGACCGACCTCGAAATCGAGACCGCTCGCTTCGGCGAAGGCGTCGACGAGGCAGAGGCCTCGGCCATGACCACCTGCCGCATCGAGCTCAAGTGGATCAACGACGACGACACCCCCGCACAGGCCGTCGTCACGGGACCGTCCACCATCCTCATGTACCCGCCGTCGGAGTGGGACAAGAAGAAGGCCGTCATCCCGCAGAACCTCCTGCTGCACTCCGAGTGGCCGCCGCGCAAGGGGCTCGAGTGGCTCTCGGCCATCAAGGACAACAAGGAGATCCCCGTCGCCGAGAACGTCAGCTGGACGACCATGGGCTGGGTGCCCGTGGAGAACTCCACCGTCTGCTCGTTCATCTCCGGCCGCACTGTGATCTCCCCGTCGAAGCACGACCAGGACCGCACGCTGCCCGGCGTCGGCGAAACTGCTCTGCCCGGCGCGGCCAAGTTCAGCCTGCCGAGCATCCCCGGTGACATCCTCAGCGACGAGTGGAAGGCCCAGGTCCGCGCCGACCTCAACAACCTCTTCAAGCACTACATCGAGCTCGCCCCCTGGAACGACATCAACGTCGCCGGGGTCGTCATGGCCGCCGGGCTCCGCCCCTCCGTCCCCGTGGCCTGCACGACCTGCCTCTGGGTCCAGGGCCCTCCCGGCCAGGGCAAGTCGTGGACCGTCGCCCAGATCCTCGCCTTCCACCAGGCCCGCAAGACGTGGACGAACAAGTCGCTCCCCGGCTCGATGAAGGACACCAACGCGTCCGTCGAGCAGGCCCTCTCGCAGACCAACATCTGGGTCATGGACGACCTGGCGCCGTCCGCCGACGCCAAGCAGAGCGCCCTCGAGATGGCGAAGTCCGGCGACATCATCCGCAACGTCCACAACCGCACCGCAAAGCGTCGCTCCGGCACCGAGCTGCGTGCTCGCGAGGTCTTCACGCCTCGCGCCCTGCTCATCGCCACTGCCGAGAACGAGCACAGCATCAACTCGGTCCGCGACCGCACGATCATCCTCAACCTCGACAAGAACTCGCTCCGCGACGGCGTCGTGGAGACGATGAACGACTTCCGTGACCACAGCGGCACGCCCGGCCGCCTCATGACCGCCTCGGTGCAGGCCATGCAGCACCTGGCCGTCCTGAACGGCTGGACCGAGATGATCGAGCAGGTCGAGGTGCTGAAGGGCAACTTCGCCGCCGCAGCCCGCGAGACCATCGCCGAAGCCAAGGTCGAGGGCAAGTCCGACCAGCGTCACGTGGAGATGGCCGTCGACCTCATGCTCGGCCTCGCGCCACTGCACATCCTCGCCGAGATGGTCGGCGCGACCGAGATCCTGGCGCTGTTCAACCCCGAGGACGAGTCGAACCTGCCGCAGCGCATCGCCAAGATCGTCATGGCCGGCTTCGCCACGCAGGGAGAAGCGACCCCCGGCCGAGCGACCCTCGACGCCATCCGCCACGCCCTCCTCACCGGTCGCGCTCACCTCCTCAACGCCAGCGACCCCAACACCCCTCCCATCAGCGGCGACCACGCCGGCACCAACCGGCTCCTCGGGTGGCAGCAGGACGGCCAGGACAAGTTCCGCCCGGCCGGCGTCGCAATCGGCTACATCACCGCAGCCGCCGGCGACACCGCCGTCGATGTCGTGATGTTCGACCACAAGGCAGCCTTCGAAATTGCGTCCCGCTGGAGCCCGGCTCTCCTGCCGCCGGGAACCGCGGCGTCGACGTCGTTCGGCAGCCTCTGGAACGAGGGCCTCATCCACCCGCACTACGCCTCGCGCGGCCGTGACGGCAGCCGGGTCAACAAGATGTTCCGGGTCGACGGCCGGCCGATGCGCGGCGTGCCCGTCCACCTCGACACCCTGCTCGGCAACTCCGATGGCTAACCGCAGCAAGGCCAAGGGCGACAAGGCCGAGCTGGATGCGACCGAGCACTTCAATGCCGTGTGCCCGGACCTCGTCGTCGCTCGCCCGAAGCGCATGCTCGGCGCCGGCCGCAAGGAAGACGTCGGCGACCTCTGGGTCTTCGAAGACGTCGCGGTGCAGGTCAAGGCCTACGCCCCGGCCGCGCTCAGTGCAGCGCTCTACGACGCCGCCCGGACGTCCGTCGACCAGGCAGCGAACGGCGAGAAGACCTTCGCGCTCGGGATGGTGAAGCTGCACAACGCCCGGCCTCCGAAGCAGGAGCGCTGGCTGGCGTCAGTCGTCGAGTGGCCCGAGCCGGTGGACGACCCGGTCATCTTCAAGGCGGCCACGGCCGCCGCCGACTGGGCCAAGCTCGCCGTCACGGGCTCGCAGGTCGCCAGGGTCGAGCGCGGCGGTACGGACGCCATATACGTCGCACCGATGCGTGTCTGGCTTGACGCCTACCGCCGGTACCGCGAGGCGCACCCGGGCGAGTACGTCGTGCCGACCATTCCGGAACGGCTCGCGCAGCTCGAGGCGGAGGAGGCGGCCGCGGCGAGGGCGCTGTTCAGCATCGCCGAACTGTGGCCAATGCCCTAGTAGAGCCGGGGGCGACGGGTGGGGAGCTTCCGTCCTAGCCGGCGCTCCCGCTCCTTGATGACGACGAGGGCAGCCTGCTCTTCGCTGCCGGCAAGCCCGCGCACGTCGTCGGGATACCGGGCTCTGTCGGCGGACATCTCTGACGCGATGTCGTGGAACCGAGCGAGCTCCACGTCCTTCATGGCCTCTAGCTCCTCCTTCGTCATGCGCCGGGGAAGTGGCTGAGGGGCCTCACCTGTGTCATCTGGCATTCGAACATTCTACCGAACGACCACCCCGAACGGGTGCGGCTCGAGCACATCCGCACGGATGAGACCTGCCGCGCATGGAGTCACCATGAGCAACGCCACCACCGCCGGCTTCGTGCACCTGCACGTCCACACTGAGTTCTCGCCCCTCGACGGCATGACGAACATCGAAGAGGCTTGCGCCAAGGTCGCCAGCGAAGGGCAGGTTGCCTTCGCCGTCACAGACCACGGTGACCTCGGTGGTGCCTGGCGACTGAACCGCGCGGCGAAGGCCAACGGTATCAAGCCCCTCATCGGCGTCGAGGCGTACCTCGCCGTCATGGCCGACTGGCGCGACGAGCCCGACCGCGGTGTCCGCGAGTCCGTGCAGGTCGAGCGCGACGACGTCTCCGCAGCCGACGACGACGAGGGCTCCGCAGCGTCCGTCACGAAGACGAAGAACTACGAGCACCTCACGATCTTCGCCACGAACGCTATCGGCTGGCGGAACCTCGCGTCCATCATGGACATCGCCGAGGAGACCGGCTACTGGAACAAGCCCCGCATCGACTACAAGCTCCTGAAGGAGTACTCCGAGGGCCTCATCGTGCTCACCGGCTGCCTCGGTGGACCCGTCCTCGGCCCCATGAGCCGCGGCGCCGTCGAGCAGGCACGGATGAACCTCGACCGCATCATCGACGCCGTCGGCCACGACAAGGTCTTCGTCGAGATCATGGAGCACGGCATCGAAGCCGAGTCCGCGTGCATCCCCGACGTCGTCGCCCTCGCCGCCGAGTACCAGCTGCCCATCGTCGCCACCAACGACTCCCACTACACGAACGACGAAGAGTTCGAGGCCCACGCCGCCTGGCTCGCCGTCTCTTCCGGCAAGGCCCTGAGCGACCCCAAGCGCTTCCAGTTCCACGGCCGTGGCTACCACGTCCGCACCGAAGAGGAGATGCGCGCCCTTCGACCCGAGCCGTGGTGGCAGGTCGCCTGCGACAACACCGTGGCCATCGCCGGGCTATTCGAAGAGGACATCCTCCCCGAGGCCCGCATCCGCCTCCCGCGCTTCCCCCTCCCCGAGGGGTTCGCCACCGACATGGCCTTCGCCAAGCACCTCTGCCGTGTCGGCCTCGCCAAGCGCCCCCACCTCGGGACGAAGATCGAAGGCGTCGTCAAGGAGCGGCTCCTGATGGAGCTCAAGATCATCGACGACCAGGGCTTCCTGCCCTACTTCTTCATGGTCGAGGACCTCATCCGCTGGGCTCGCGAGGACGGCAACCTCCCCGGCTGGCCAACCATCGAGGGCGGCATCCTCGTCGGCCCCGGTCGAGGGTCCGCGGCCGGCAGCCTCTTCTCCTACCTGCTCGAGATCGTCGACATCGACCCGCTCGAGAACAACCTGCTGTTCGAGCGTTTCATGGAGCCCGGCCGCGCCGACATGCCCGACATCGACATCGACTTCGAGCTGCGGTACGTCGAGCGCGTCCGCGCCTACCTCGCCTACAAGTGGGGCGTCGAAGCCGTCGCCCGAATCGGCACCCACGGCGTCGCCCGCACCAAGGCCGCCATCAAGGACGCAGCCCGAGTCCTCGAGCTGCCCGCCATCGGCGCGCGCCTCACGAAGGTCGTGCCGTCCGGCGCTGCCGGCGGCGTCTTCTCCTTCGCCGAACTCGACGACACCGACAACGGAGCCTCCGAGAAGTTCCGCGACGAGCTCAGCAAGACCGGCGACGACGGCGCCCGCGTCGTCGAGCTCGCCCGCAAGATGGAAGGCACCCTCAAGGGCCAGGGCATCCACGCCTGCGGCATCCTCATCTCCACCGAACCGCTCCGCGGACTCGTCCCGCTTCGACGTGACCGCTCCAAGAAGGGCGGAGAAGCCCTCCGGCTCATCACCGCCTGGGACGCCCCCGACGTCGGTGACCTCCCCGGCATGGGGCTGCTCAAGCTCGACGTGCTCTCCATCCGCAACCTCGACATCGTCTCCACCGCCATCGCCAACATCGAGGCGACGACCGGCGAGGTCATCGACCCGCGACGCATCCCGCACCCCAACACCAAGGGCGACCCCCGCGTCGCGGCTGCCTGGAACATCTTCAAGACCGGTCGCACGGCAGGCATCTTCCAGATGGACTCCTCCGGCATGCAGAACGTGTCCCGCTCCGTCTCCCCCGACTGCCTCACCGACCTCTCCGCCATCATCGCCTTGTTCCGCCCCGGGCCTCTCGCCGCCCAGATGGACCAGCTCTACGCCCAGCGCAAGGCAGGCCTCCTCCCTGTCAGCTACGACCAGTTCACGAACGACCCCGCCGAGCAGGCAGCTCTCGCGACGGTCCTCGGCGAGACCTACGGGGTGTGGGTCTTCCAGGAGCAGCTGATGCGCCTCGGCGCCGTTGTTGCTGGCTTCGACGCCAAGAAGCGTTCGAAGCTGCGCAAGGCCGTCGGCAAGAAGAACAAGAAGCTCATGGACGAGGTCAGCGCCATGTTCCTCGAGGGCGCCACGCAGGAGTTCAGAGACGACGCCGGCAACGTGACCAGCATCGTCTTCACCCGCGAGACGGCCATGAGGATCATCGAGGCCATGAAGGGCTCGGCCGCCTACCTCTTCAACGCCTCGCACAGCGCCGCCTACGCGCAGCTGGCGTACATCACCGCCTACCTCAAGGCCAACTGGCCGGCCGAGTACGGCGCCGCCATCCTCGCCGTCACCGACGCCGACGACAAGCGGCTCTCGGCCATCGAGGCACTGTCCGGTGAGGGCATCAGCATCCTCCCGCCCGACGTCAACGAGTCGCAGAAGGTCACCCGCCCGGCCGGCGACATGCAGGTCCGCCTCGGGCTCTCCGAGATCAAGGGTGTCGGCGCGCTCGGCGAGCTCGTCGTCGAGGTTCGCGACCGCGTCGCGCTCCCGTACAGCACGCTCGCCGACCTCGTGCACAAGCTCACCGACGGGAACATGACCCAGAAGGTGTCGATCGCGAGCATCGAAGGGCTCATCGAGTCCGGCGCGTGCGACGCGTTCGGCCCCAGGCTCGGGCAGATCATGGTCGCCCGGGCCGTCAAGGACCGCCCCGACATCACCATCCCCGACGCGGAATGGAGCATCCTCGAGCTGGCCACCCGTCAGCGGAAGCTGCTCGGTCTCTCGCTCGGCGTCCACCCCGTCCGCGAGTACCGCCAGGACATCCAGGCGTTCTCCCGCCCCGGTGCGAGCTACGTCGACAACGTCGGCGAGAAGCCCGTCAGCATCCGCCGCGTCCCCGACAGCGACGGTGCGCCCGTCTTCGTCGCCGGCCTCCTCGGAGCGTGGTCGGAGTCCGCCTACTCGAAGGGCCGCCGCGCCAACATCACCCTCGAGAACTCCGGCATCCGCATCAGCGGCGTCATGTGGGACACCAACCTCAAGAAGGTCGAAGTCACCCCCGAAGTCGGCTCCATCGTCGCCCTCGCCGGCAACGTCACCATGCGTGAGCAGGAGATCGAGGACGAGGAGGGCAACGTCATCGAGACCCTCATCACCAAGGAGATGATGGTCCGCCAGGTCTTCCCCATCCCGGTCAATGATCAGCCGACCGGCTCGTTCATCGACGCGCTCACCGCCTCGGCTGCCGCCCAAACCGGTGACCTGCCCGAGGTCCCCGCGCTCGACCTGCTCAAGCTGCCGCCGAAGCCGCGCAAGGGCACCAGCCTGCCGCCGAAGGTGCGGCGCCCAGGCGAGAAGAGCAGCGACGAGCCGGCGCCTGCCCCCGCCGAGCCGGAGCCGGAGCTGACAGCACCACCGGTCGCACCGCCGCTGCCGACCGCTCCCGTCACCATCGACCAGACGCCGGAGGACCCCTACGACGCGCCGACCGACCTCACCAGCAGCGCACCCCGGCAGGAGCTGGTCACCCCTTTTGACAGCGCGCCCGACGACCCGTGGGCTGCGGCCGACCAGGTCGCCGAGCTGCCCGTCGAAGCGCCCGTGACGCCTGACGTCACCCCGCCGGCTACCGAGGAACTCGACGAGGCCGCTCAGGATGATGCGGCGATCGCTGCGCTCCTCGGGACGGCGGCCGAGCCGGTGGACCGCGGGCCCGCATTCGGGTCGTCGCCTGTGCCCGTGGAGGCGGGCCCGAAGCCTGTCAGCTGGACCCCGGCGTCGTCCTTCATGGGCGGCCTGCGGCTCTCATGAAGCGTGCCGCGCATGAGGTGGGCATGAACCTCCCCACCTCCGACAAGCTCCGCTACGTCCTCATCGACCTCGAGCTGACCGGCCTCGAGACGCAGCTCGACGACATCGTCGAAATCGGCGTCATCGGCACGACGTCGGACCTCACGCCCCTCTTCGACCAGAAGATCGTCGTCCGCCCCCGACTGCACGGCCTCGACCGCATCCACTCCAACCCCATCGTCACCTCGATGCACCAGGCCAACGGCCTGCTCGCCGAGCTCGAGGCGGGCCAGTACGGCAACACGCTCCCGACCATCGCAGACGCCGAGCAGGCAATCATCGCCCTCATCGACTCCTTCGAACACGAGTACCAGCTCGTGCTCGGAGGCTCCGGCGTCTGGCACTGCGACCTGCGCTTCCTGCGCCGTCACACCCCCAGCCTGGCTGCCTACTTCCACGATCGGGAGATCCTCGAGGCCGGCATCCTGCGCCGCACCTACAAGGCCGCGACTGGCACCGACCTCGTCGAGGCGAACGCGGAGAAGAACCACCGCGCCGACGTCGACATCGCGTGCAGCCTCCGCGAGCTGCGGGCGTTCTTCGAACTCTTCCAGCGCAACGCCCTGGCGGTCGCCGCCGAGGAAGCCCCCGCGGAGACGAAGTACGTCGGCCCGGTGGACGACATCCTCGGCATGCTCGCCTCCCTCGAGCAGCGCACTGCCGGTGAGGACGCCGTCGCCGACGTGCTCAGCTCCTCCATGAACCTCGAACGTCAGACGAAGGCGCTGTCCAACATCGCCCGCCTGCTCGTCTCGACCCTGCAGCGCGAGGTGGGGGTCTCCGACATGGAGATCTTCAGCAGCCTGCGCCGCAGCCTCGTGGCCCAGATCTCCTCGGAGGGTGCCATCGACGCCGCCTGAACACCGAAGCGGCCCTTTTTGAAGGGTGCCGCGCATGGACCCTACGAAGCACGAACACCCCGTTCCGACCTTCGAACCAGCACCACCATCCCCGGGCCGGAACGGCCCACCCATACGAAACGAAAGCAGAGACACACCATGTCCGGAGAGATCCCCGTCACCATCGTCGGCAACCTGACCAGCGACATCGAGCTGCGTCACACGCAGGCCGGCGTCGCCGTCGCGAACTTCACCATCGCGTCGACGCCCCGCATCTACGACAAGGACTCGGGCCAGTGGAAGGACGGCGAGGCCACGTTCCTCCGCTCGACCCTCTGGCGCGACGCGGCCGAGTACGCCGCAGCGTCCTTCGCGAAGGGCTCGCGCGTCATCGCCCAGGGCCTCCTGAAGCAGCGCAACTTCGAGCACGAGGGCCAGAAGCGCACGGCCATCGAGCTCGAGGTCGAGGAGCTGGGCGGGTCCATCCGCTTCGGCTCGACAGTCTTCACGAAGAACGCCAAGGGCGCGACGGTGGCCCCGGCCGCCCCCGCCGCCCAGGCTGCGCCCGCCGCCGCTCCCGTGGCGGCCCCGGTCGCCGCTGCGGCGCCCGTCGCGGTGGCCGCTCCGGCCGCCGCCCCCGTGGCTGCGGCCGCCCCGGCGCCCGTCGCCGTGGCCGCCCCGGTGGCCGTCGCGACCGCGGTCGCGGACGACGACGAATTCTAGAAAGTCGCCGATCGGCAGGGCTGATTACGGAACTGGTCAAATCCGTTTGCGTAACTAGCCTCTAAGAGAAATCCCCCGGATCTCCGGGGGATTTTCTCGTCTCTAGGCCCTGATCTCGCTACTTCGACCCCTCCGACCCTGGTCCCTTGAGCTGTGACCGTTCGCTCCCGAGCCCGAAATGACGAAAGCCGCGCCTTTCGGGCGCGGCAGATTGTCCGGTCTTGCTAGATGAAGTGTCAGAAGGCGGCGGACTCGCTAAGTTCGAAGCGCGGGAGCGGGTTCCTCAGGGGGAAGGTCTTCCTCGAAGACGGCGTCGACCCGGTCGTACCAGCGTCTTCCATGGTTGGGGGAATTCTAGGAACTATCGCCTACACATTTTTTCTCGCTCGCGTCCTAGCGCAATGCCGCGAGGAGTTGACCTCGTCCGGGCGGCTAGCTTGGCTCGAAAATCCTTGGATCGCGAGCGTTGTCATCCCCATACTTCTGGCAGTGCTTGGTGTGGTGCTTCAGCAGGTTCCCGAGGCGTGATGGGTACGGGCCGCGACCGGCGAACGGAACCGATTCGGGAAAGAATGAGGCATGCCGTCGAGCCCTAGGCAGCTCCCTTGTCCCTGTGGCCTCCTGCTTGAGGTACGCCTCTACCCACCGACAAGCTTGCTAAACCGCTCACCAATCCGGCTACCGTCGCGGTACTGCGCTGGGCACAACGCCAGCCACCGCTTCAGCACCGCGATCTCGTCGTCCCGACGCCCAAGCTTCCGGTAGATGATTGCCGCCTGCTCCGTGTAGAACGGCGCCGGCTCCCGCCCGTCGCGGCCTCCCTCGGCGCCTTCGATGGCAGCAAGGGAAAGGGCGAGGGCTTCCTCGAGGCGGCCTTCGCGCTTGAGCTGTTTGATCGGCTCTACCAGCTCCAGGTAGTGGACGCCGTTGACCATCCCGGCTCGAAATTCGGCGGCGCGAGACCCACCGCCCGCGAGGGCTTCTCGGACCATCTGGCTTGAGCCGTCGTGGCTCGCCTTCGCCTTTGCCTTCGACGACATCGGGGGCCGCTTCTTCTCCGACCACTCCCATTGCGGTGCCTTGCTCCCAAGCCATGCCCATGCCTCAGCGCGCAGCCCCTTCGGGAGCATCTCCGTGAAAATCTGAACCCGGACAGCTCGAGCGCCCACCTTCGAGATCTGCGCCACGTCGACGGCGTAGCCCGGGACGTAGCCGATTCGTTCACCCTCGACGATGACCGCTACGGCGTTGGGGTCAGCGTTGTTGTCCGGTTCGCGCTGGAGAGAGCCGGGGAGCTCGAGGTAGCCGCCGTCGGCGATGCCGTGACGGGTGGCGAGGGTGGTGATGGCTTCGCGGCCGAAGGTGGTGGTGCCGGAGAGGGAGACGAGGCCGTCGACGTCGTCCGAGTGCGTGGTGTCTTGACGCTGGTTGGCCGGTTGCCGGCCGAGAATGCGGTCGAGGATGCCCATGTGGTGAACATGGCATGGGCCGCAGCGAGTGAGCAGCAGGCTGTGGATTGGTATGCGTCAAGCCTGCATTAAGGCAACCACCAGGTCACCCTTGTCCTTCCGGCGCAGGTTCGTCGACATCGGGGGTACCTAGAGAACCTTGGGTCTGACGACCTCAGCATGTGTTGAACCAGCGTTGAGCAAAAGGGTCGAACTCGGCAAGCTTGCATGCCCCGACCTGGGTCAAAGAGCCGCCGATCGGCCTCACTCAATCTGACGCAGCCGACTGACCGAGTTTCCCCGACTTGTCACCCGCGTGACGATGTCGTAGGCCACGACGGACCGGCCTACAAATCAGGCATGGTTTGTGGGTAGTCGGTTTGTGCTTCCCCCCGACGTTCCCGGTCAAGATTTTCCTGAATGTGAGCGACTCGTTCATGCCAGTCTCGACCATCGGAGACGCCCGCGGAGAGGATCAGGTTTCGTCGAGCCATGAGCTGGTTTGACGCCTCAATTAGAGGTGTCCCTTCGTCCCAACTTCTCTCAAGTAACCAGGAATGGAGCTTTTCGGTCGCCTCTCGGTAAGGGCGCAGAAGGGCAGACAAGTGGATGGTTTCACCCGACGATTCGATGAAGGCCCGAGAGTCTTTGTTCCAATCGAACTCAAGCAAAGCCGCCGAATCCAAGCGCACCTCTGCGGTCACCTGGTCGCCCAAAGTACCGCTGAATCGCCACGGGGCCACGACGTAGTGAAGGACATAATTTCGAAGTTTCCCGAGGAACGCGGCCTGCGGTAGGGCGAAGACATCCTTGGAAAGTCGTTCTGCAAACTCATCCTGAACGGCTTTTGGCTGGTTTCGAACCAGGGTGCGTGTGTGGTCGATGAGTGCACCGAGTGATGCCAGGTAAGCGATGAGAGCTTTGTCGAGTTCAAGCTGAAGGGCTGGCCGAGTGGACTCGCGCACGTTCTGCATCAGCTCGACGGCAATATCCTCCTGCGTCTCGAAAGCCGCGATGAGAATTTCCAAGTCGATCGCGAAGTGACGCCAGGCCGTAAAAACTCGGGCTAGTTGCTCCAGCCGGCGAACGAGCTTGGTGCCAGCGTGCTCATTCAATTCCGTCTCGGCGGCCGCGAGTCGTTCGGCACGGTCGCCGTGACCGCGGGCGGCTTCTGCTGCGTCCTGCATGGGGGCAATTATGTGTGGTCGAAGGGCCTTGCCAAGACGCTTGTGCATGTAGGCGTAACAGTCACAGCGACTGTCTCGTGACTTTGTCGATCCAAAACTAGACAGGCACATTGGTGCGGACGGACGCAATCCCGCTGGAGGCTGAGTTTGCAGTCTGTGAATCCTCCCGTCGGCGGAATCGTCACAGGCATCAAGTTCACTACCGTCGTTTGCGAGGCGTCCCGCTGGGGGACTGGGGCGCAGAGGGGGTGGCTGCATGGCCAGACTCGTGCGCTGCCTCGTTTCAAAGGAAGCATCAATGAAGTCATCGCGTATTGCTCGAGTGGCCGCCACCGTCTCCGTGACGTGTTTGCTGGTCGGGGCAGGAGCAGTTTCTGCCCAGGCGTCCGAGCCCAATACTGCTGCCGCTGCCGAGGCTGTGTTTGTTGAAGTGCTCGAAGCGCCCGACCAGGCTGCCGAGCTGAAGTCGCTCTCACCGCAGGAGCGTGAGCTCTTCGATCTGTGGACGACCCCCGTCGTCAGCGAGATCACCACGACGTTCACGCCCGACAAGGCGACTGGCAAGTCTTCTATCGCTGCTGCCGCCGCCGCATGCGGTTCGTGGCGTCAGAACGGCTCCTTCTCCAACCAGGTGGGTGCAAAACTCGGCGACTTCTGGACCACGGGGCAGGGCTGCCGTTCCGGCAGCAGCGTCACAAGCGTCTCCTACCTTGACGGCGGCGGACGCACCTCCGGCATCGGCTGGGGATACACCGGAAAGACAACCGCCAAAGGCGTCGTCCGGAACGTCGGATATGTCTACGGGCAGTACAACTTCAAGCTGAACATCGCGGGCGTCGACGTGCAGAAGCCGTCCTACTGTGCGCGGGCCATTTTCACCACCGCGGTCTCGCGAGGCGACCTGGCCTGCGGCCTCGGCTAACAAAAGAACTCTGGGGGCTGCCTACTCTTGGGAGGCAGCCCCCACGAAAGGTCCGTCATGACTCAGCCACAAACACCCGCGCGTGCTCACTCTCGAACTCCAAGCCTCGTTGCTGGCCTTGTCGCGGCGATGGCTCTCGTCCTCGCGATCGTCGTGTCGCCTCTGTGGTTGATCATCGTCGTCCTTTTCGCCATGGTGAACGTGGTCCGACTCGTGCGGGCGTTGGGCAGTTCGAGGACGAACACCGTCGTCGCAGCTTTCCTGATCACAATCAACCTGCTGATCATTGGCATCGTGGCGCTCTTCTATCTGAGTCAACAACTCGGGTCGCTGTAGGGCGGAACCAAGGTGCCCGCAAGTTTTTTAGCCCGCACAGAATGAAGAGTGAAGTGACGACGACGGCGTCCGTAGCTCTACTTGCGAGCGGTACCGCTGTGCTTCTCTGCGCTGCCGCGCTGGCTTTCCAGAGCGGCATCATTGCGGACTCAACGGGTGGCGTTGGCGGTATCAGTCCAGTTGAGAAAGTCATGTGGGTGACGGGTTTGCTGCTCCTGGGGCTCGGCATTGTCTTTGTGTTCATCCGGCCGCGCCAACGCACCTAGACGGGCACGTTCGGGGTAGCTGACCTCAACCGCACTCTGGCCCGTGGCCGTGGCCGTGGCCGTGGCCGTGGCTCTGAGTCGCCCCTTACTCGCCAGATCAGGCCATGCGTAAGGGCCAAGCGCCTCAATAGGAACGAGCCGGAGGATTTTCAGCCGGTACCAGGAGGATGTCGCGACATGAGCGGTGGCTAGATGCTGGCAGGTCCAGGCCTTCCCGGGTTTCGCAAGCAGCCCTCGGCAACCCAGCCCAGACGGGCTGACCCACTGAACGGCCGCCGGGCAGCCGGCGGCCGTTCGCTGTTCCCTGGCTGCCGCGCATGACTGTCGCGTGCCAGCCACGCTCACTACAATCAGCGCCATGACCGCGACGAGTTCTCCGATCGCGGCGACAGCTGCCGCCGCGCTCCTCAGGCGTGCCATCGCCGCGCACAACTTCTCCGCCGCCGATCGCACCCTCGTCGATGCAGTGACGCGAATCACGACGTCCGATTCAGACGTGCCCGCCGACGCTCTCGAGGAGCCGGCCAGCACCGGAGACGCGCGATACGACACTCTCCTCGCGACGTCCTACGCCTTCGCGCTGCTCCAGCGTCACCTCACACCGGCACCGTGGATGCTCGCCGCTCCCGCAGTCGACAGTGAATGGCTCTGGGACGGAGACACCGAAGCCACCACGGCCTTCCGGGATTTCATCCGCGACCGCACCCCGAAGCTGTTCCTGGACAAGAACATCCTCTTGCGCGAGCGCGACCTCTACGCGCCGTGACGGAGAGCTACCGCCTCCTCACCGGCGAGGGCATCAAAGAGATGCTGGGTGAGCTCCTCGAGCGCCTGAGTAATCGTGGAGTCACCGTCGACGCCTACATCGTCGGCGGCGCCGCGATGGCCATGCACCTGGGACGTTCCGAGCTCACGCCCGACGTCGACGGCATCTTCCACCCGGCGGACGAAGTCTTCGCCGAAGCCGAGGCAATGGCCACCGAGTACAACCTCGACCCCCAGTGGATCAACAACCGCGCCGTGCCCTTCATCGAGTTTGGACGAAGCGCCGACAAGGACGCCGTCCGCATGGAACTGCGCGGCCGGCCCGTGGTCGTCGCGTCGAAGCGGACCCTGCTCGCCATGAAGATCGCTGCGAGCCGGGTGAAGGACAGGCCCGACCTGACCCGCCTCATCCACGACCTCGAGATGTACGACGCTGACGAGATCGTCGACCTCGTATTCGACGTCTTCGGCGACGCCAGCATGGTGGCACCCAACGACCCGGAGGAAGTCCGCCTCCTCGCCAACGAGGCCATCCACCGCGCGAAGCTGGCCCAACCGACACCCCCGGCCGGCGAAACACAGGGGCGCGAGCCGAGGGGCACGAGTGCCGGTGGCCAGTTCACCGAGAAGAAGCAGAGCCCGCCAGAGGTCACGCTCGGGCGCTGAGGAGCAGGATCGAGCGCCCCGCCCCGCGGTGAGGCTCACAGGCTGACACGGCACTTCCGCCGCATGTCTTCCTGTCATGGACGGAACCACTGCGACGACCCTCATCGCTTGGGTGCAGGAGCACCCGTCCTTCGTCGGCGGTGTCGTCGTCGTCATCACCATCCTCGTCGCGGCGAAGCGCCGCGGCCGCGGCTACGCCGGCAGCAAGGACCCGCAGCGGCTGTTCGCCGCCGCCCAGAAGGCCGAAGGTGCCCGCCGCGCCGGCAACTCCCGCTGCGAGCACAAGGCACCCATCAGCTTCCGGTGCTCCGCCCGCGGCACCCACGGGGACCACATCTACCCGCACTCCAAGGGCGGGGCCACCGCCATGAGCAACCTGCAGATGCTGTGCGCCACCCACAACCTTCGCAAGAGCGCGCACATCCCGTCCGCCTTCTACATCTGGCGGCTTGAGCGGCGCCGCATCAGGTACTTCCCCGAGGGTGCTTCGCCCAAGGTCCTGTGGCGGATCGGACAGGCATCATGAGCATCCCCAACCTGCCGAGCAAGATCCCCGCGAAGCTGCCGAAGGCGCCCGCGGCCGCCAAGGCACCCATCAGCAAGGTGCCCCCGAAGCTTCCCGGCCACGGCGCTCCGGTGCCAGTTTCAGCGCCCGCGCCGATCGCAGCTCCGGCCACCGCACCTCGCACCGGGGCGCCTCGGCCTCAGCAGGCGACGCTCGCCAGCCTGCCCGGCACGTCCACCGACTCGACGCCCGAGACGCCCGCCAGTCCCGGAGCGACCACCGTCACGGGCGGCGCCTCGAGGAGCGGACCGGCCGCCACGGCCGCCGCAGCGGGGCCGCCCAGCAAGACGACGATCAGCGACAGCGGCGTCGTCAAGAAGACCCTCCGCGACGACCTCAAGGACGCAGCCCTCGGCCGCGGCGCCCCCACAGCTCCCGGCCAGAAGCAGTCGATCCGCTCGTCCATCCTCCAAGTCGGTGCAGAGGCCGCCAAGGGCGCTGCGTCCGGTGCTGCGAAGGGTGCCGCTGCCGGCGGCGTCGGCGCGCTCCCGGGAGCAGCCCTCGGGGCGGCGAAGAGCGCTGGCATGGCGGTGGCGAAGAACAAGCGCCTCCGGAACATGCTCATCGCCGTCGTGGCGTTCCTCCTCGTCATCCCCGTCGCCGTCGCCGGGGCATCCATCTACATGCTCTCGGCGTCCACCGGCTCGGTCGACGCCTTTAACCAGGTCACCGCGCAGCGCGCCGCCAGCGAGGAGCACGTCGACGAAGACTCGATGGGCACCGCCCACAGCCTCGGCACCAAGTACGGCATCCCGTGGACCATCGTCGCCTCGCTCGAGAACAAGGACGCCGCATCGGAGGAGACGCTCGACGCCATCTCCAAGGAGCTGAGCCGCATCGACCCGCAGGTCGAGACACGTTCTCTCGACGTCGGCGGCCGGTACGTCCCGGGCACGGCGCAGCGCGAGATCGACCAGGAGAACGGCAGCGACAAGGCCAACTCCGACGCCGTCCGCAAGACCTACACCGACGCCATCGTCGGCGGCGCCGGCATGACCGAAGCGCAGGCGACCGGGGTCTACGACACCGCCCTCCGCTGGTGGATGGGGCAGGCCGAGACGTGCCCCGTCGACGGCGGCAGCCAGTCTGGCGGTTCCACCAACGGCATGACCGTCAAGGGCGTCCCCATGAACGCCGACCAGCGCGCGATCGCCGTGACCATCGTCGGCATCTCCAAGTCCGCCACCCGCAACATGGACGTCGCCGACCAGCGACGCGCGGCAGAGATCACCATGGCCACCGGCATCGTCGAGTCGGTGCTGGCCAACAACCCGAACAAGGTCGACCACACCAGCCTCGGCGTCTTCCAGCAGCAGGATTGGTGGGGCTCGGACTCGCAGCGACTCGACGTTCCCTGGTCGACCGCTCGCTTCCTCCTCCCGCTCCTGCAGCTGCCCGGCTGGAACACTATGGAGCCAGGCAAGGCCGCCCAGAAGATCCAGGTCTCCGCCTTCCCCGACGCCTACGCCGAGCGCATGTCCGAGGCGGTCAACATCGTCAGCACCCTCTGGAACGAGGTGCAGCCCCAGGACATCCCCGCTGGGTTCAGCTTCGACGGCAACGGCGGATCTGCCCAGGACGGCGGCGCCGGTGCACCGGCCGACACCGACGCCCCCATCACCTGCGGAGTGCCAGCCGTCTCCGGCACCTGGGGCTACCCCTTCAACGGCATCGTCACCGTCAACTCCTGGTGGGGCCCCCGCGTCAGCCCCGGCGGCGTCGGGTCGAAGAACCACCAGGGCGTCGACTTCGGCAAGCCCGCCGACGGGCTCATGATCTCCATCGGCGACGGCGTCGTCACCGGCAAGCAGTCGACGCCAGGTCACGCGTGCGGCTACTGGATCACCGTCCTCAACCCCGACGGCGGCGAAGCCCGGTACTGCCACATGGTCAACCCGACCGACCTGAACGTTGGTGACACGGTCGTCAAGGGTCAGACACTCGGGCTCGTCGGCAGCACCGGCAACTCGACCGGACCCCACATCCACCTCAACATCAACCTCAACGGCGTCCCCGTCGACCCGTACGACTACCTCAAGGAGCGAGGCGTCGACCTCGACGTCCTGCCGACCTGGGGCGGCATCGGCCCCCACTAATCTGAAGGTGCCGCGCATGTAAGGGGTGGGCACGTCGCCCTCTTTGGCGTACCCAGAAATGCACTGCCGGCCACACCACGATCACAACCCACCAGCTCCGCTTCGCGCCACGCGCGAGCACACCTCGAAGGATCAGCGAATGACGTCCCAGACCAAGACGAAGCTGTACATCGCCGGCGGCGTGGCGCTGCTCGCCATCATCCTCGGCATCATCACCGCCGTCTTCCTCGCTAACGCCGTCGACGACGCCAACCCGGACGCCACCGAGACACCCAAGGCCTCGAGCACCGCGTCGGCGTCCATCGGTGGCGGCACCGGCGAGCCGGCCGGCGGCTTCGAGACCCCCGCAGTACCCGTCGTCGAAGGCGGCACCGGTGGCGGCGTCGAGCTCGACTATAACGCCGACGGCCAGACCTCCGAGGGCGACAGCCTCGACGGCCCGATCATCCCCGAGGCCGAGCTCGCGCAGATCCGCTCCTTCCGCGACGTCGCCGAAGCAGCCGTCAAGGAGTACGCCACCGTCAACCCGGCCGAGAGCGTCGAAGCGCGCGCTGCGCGTCTCGCCCCCTACTTCTACGAAGGCGCCGAGCAGCTCTACAAGGCGCCCCGCGTCGCCAACCCGCAGAACAAGATCGGCATCAGCGGCGAAGTCCGAGTCGACACCAAGCCCTCCTCGAACTCCTACCCCGCCATCACCGACGACACGTTCACCTTCACCGTCATGCAGTCCGTCGTCGGCACGTACACGACCAGCGCCGACAGCGTCACCCAGATCGCCTACGACCAGAAGTCGTGGACCGTCACGATGAACCGCGCCTTCGACGGCAAGGTCCAGACCATCACGGAGCCCACCTTCGAGCGGTGATCGCGTGCCGCACACGTACGCGGCATGACCAACTGGAACGAGACCCTCCACCCGCGTGCCACCGCCGGTACGTTCACCGACAAGCAGCACTCGACGCCTGAGCTGGTGCTCGAGGCGGTGAGCGACTCGGTCGACGAGCCGACCACCAGCCCCGAGCTGGAAGCCATGCTCGTGTCCGCAGACCCTGCATGGCGGAAGAACATCGCCGAGAACCTCGACACGCCTCCCGCGCTCCTCGAGGCGCTCGCTCGGTCCACCGATCGTGACGACCGCATGCACGTCGCTATGAACGGTTCGCTGTCCCGCGCCACTCTCATCCGCCTCGCATCCGACCCGGAGGAGTACGTCCGGGAGAGCGTCGCCGGCAACGACCGCGCTCCGGCCGACGCACTCGACAAGCTGACGGCGGAGGACCGGGAGGAGGGGCTCGAGTACACCGTCTGCGAGCTCGTCGCCCGGAACCCGAACGCCAGCGAGGAGACGATCCGGCGCCTGGCGACGATCGAGGAGGACGCCGACTACATCGTGGCGGCCGCCGCGCAGCACCCGCGCGTCCCGGCCGACACCCACGAAGCCCTCGTCACGCACCCGAGCCACATCGTGCGCCGTGGCGTCGCCCTGTCACACTCCATCCCGTTCGAGGCGAAGCACGCACTCATCACCGACACGAGCGAGGCAGTCCGAGCCGAGGTCGCCAGCGCACAGAGCACCCCCGCTGACGTCCTCCTCCGCTTCGCCGACGACACTTCGGTCGTCGTCCGCCGGCGCCTCGCTGCCCGGTGGGGCCTGCCCGAAGAGCTCCGTCAGCGACTGCTGACCGACCCGGACGCCGACGTCCGCGACCTGGTGGCCGCCCGATTCTGACCGGAGCTACGCGGCGAGGCGAAGAAGGCCCGGGGAAGCCCGGAAGGTCGAGCCGTCACTGGCCCTGACCGAGATGGTCTTGCCGTTCACACGGACGACGACGCCGGAGAGGCCGTGACCTCGCTGCCCAGGCCGGTGGACGACGACGTCCTGATCCACAGCGAAGGCGCTCGTGGCGAAGCGCGGAGGCGGAGCCTGACGGTGCACCGGGGGAGCGGTGCGGGCGCGCTTCGCGGCACCGCTGACGCGGTGAAGGGACTCGCGGTTGAGCATGATGGCGGGGATGGCCCAAGGGCGGCCGTCGGCGTCGTTGAGGATCCGAACCCGGGTGCGCATGCGCTCCACGAGGATGCCCCGGTAGCGGCCGTCGTCGGTGACGACCCGTTCGCCGATCTGCAAGGGGCCGCTGGTGAGGTGGGCCACTTGCGGGGCTTCGGTACGGGCCTCCTCGACCAGTTCCTCCCACTCGGCCTCGGCGGCGGCGTTCCGGCCGGTGCTCTTCGGCGTGCAGCCGAGCTCGCGCGCCTTCGCCTTCCACACGGGCCCGTGGCCGTGGGAGGAACCGACGAGCGCGTGGGCGATCTCGTGGAGGATGGTGTCACGGACGTCGGCTTCGTCAGCGGCCGCGGCGTAGACCTCGCCAACCGAGATGGTCCGGGTGCGGTAGGTGCACAGGCCGAGGCGCTTCTGCGCCCGGTCGAACCGGAACGACCACCTCTGGGCGGTCAGCCCGTGCTGCGTCATCAGCTCGGTGGCCAGGGTGCGTGCGGTGGTCAAGTCCATGGTGTCTCCTCGTCAGTTTCGCATGTGCTTCGAGGGACTCATGCGCGGCATCACCAGCCGGCGACAGACCCCCGCAGCTGCGAGAGGGGCGTGCCGGTCGTCAGCCCGATGACGTCGACCACCGTGCGTGCGCCAGAGGGTCGCGCTCGCGCGAAGTCGATGTCGGCGTCCGCCGGGGTCGACTCCACGACGACGTGGCGGCCGTCCTCGGACAGGTCGTACGTGACCTGCTTCGTGGTGCGTGCGTCCCACGTGAACACCGGCCGCGCGGTCACGCCATCGTCGACCACGAGCGACCCGACACCGGCGAGCGTCGTCCTCTGCTGCACGTAGACGCCTTCACGCACCTCCGACAGCCGGCCCCGAGCCTCACCTGCTGCGGGCGCGGTCAGAACCGGCTCGCTCGTCTGCCTGTTTCGGAGGTCCAGGCGCAACACCTTGGGGCCCTTCTGCACGATCGCGGACAGGCCGTCGGCCGAGACGGAGTCCAGGGCGGTGAACGAGCCGAGGGGCACCCCAGCCGAGGCGCCGTCAGGGTCGACCAGCGCGAGGTCGCCCTCGAGGCTGAGGCTGAGCACGCGGCTGTCCCCGGGCACGGGCAGCCAGGCCATGGACCGCTGCGGCTCCCCGGCGAGGTCCAGCACAGGGTGGAGCGCGTCGCCGGCGACGGAGTAGAGGCCGGCGTCCGTGTCGCTGGCCCCGCGGACGGAAACGACGACCGCCCCGGAGCCCGTTCGCGCGGCGCCCGTCGGCGTTCCGCTGAGGGTGGTCTGCGCGCTGCTGCGCCCTCCGACCGTGTCGATGGTCGTCTTACCGGCTCTCTCGCTGACGATGACCACCCCGCCCTGCCGAGGGACGACGAACAGTGTCTTGGCACCAGCCGGGGCCGTCCACAGAACTCGAGTCTCCGAATCGGTTCCGGTGACCACGCGATCGCGCGCCGAAGTCCGGTCGATGCGGGGGAGGTCAGCTGCCCGGTCCCCGAGCTCGGGCGGCGCCCATGGGGTCGTGAACGTCGTGCGAAGGTCGGCCGCACCCCCATGTGCTCCTTCGACGCCGGCGAGCTCGACGGCGTACTTATGGCCCGGGATGAGCGCGAACCCGAACTGGACGGAGACGACGCTGTCCCGTGTCGACACCGTCACTGGAGTCGACGGCGAGACCGTGACCTGTGACAGCAGAACCTCTGCCGGCTGGCGGTCAAGCGTCATGGTGAGGACTGCCCCCGAGCGGTGCGCCGCGGCGGCGGTGTCCACCGACACCTGCTCGAGCTTCGGCCCTTGCGTGGTCGTCAGCACCAGGAACGTGCCGCAGATGACGACAAGCGCGGCCACGACAGCCCAGAACCGCCGTCGGTGGTCAGCGGCCGGCTCGGTCACCGTCACGCCTCCTCGTCCCGCCTGACGGTTGCACGCCGGCGGCGGAGGCTGGTGACAATGAGAACTTGCGCGCCGCAGAAGCCTGCCGCGACGAGGACGAGGAGTGCGAAGGTCCAGACGCTCATCGGCTGTCCCGTGCTCGGGTGGCCTCGAGGGCCTTGGTGACCAGGCGCGGCTGGGAGGCGAAGAGCCCGGCGTTGAGGTAGCCGTTCAGCTCGATGACGAGCGGCCGGTCGTCGGCGCCAAGCGCGACGTCGATAACGTAGTCGCAGAGGTCGGGCTGCTCGGCGGCGATGTCGGCGGCGACCCCGGCGGCGAACGCGACGAGGGTGTTCCGGATCGCCTCGTCGACGATGACGGGGGAGCGAGCGTCTCGGTGCTCGCGCAGCTGCGGGTCGAACGGGGCTGTGTTGTTCAGCGGCGTGTGCTCTTCGATACTGCCGGCGCCGGTGACGACCTGGTGGTCGACGACGAAGATGCGGTACTCGTACCGCATGGTCACGACCTGCTGCAGGAGGAACGCATCGACGTCACCGTCGAAGTGGACGGGGGCCCACTCGAGGTGCTCGGTCACGGCGTCGCGGGCGGCGCGGTCGGTGACGGGCAGATCGAAGCGCATGTGAGCGAGGGGGAGGAACTTCGCCCTCGGCATGACCTTGACCATGACCTCGCCGCCGTGCCGGTTGGCCATGTCGGCGATGCCTTGGTTCAGGTGCGTGCCGACGGATGGGTCGTCGAAGACGCCCGCGGACAGCAGCTCTCGGCCGGCGTTGGCGACGAAGGCACTGAGGCGGTCGTAGCGGCCAGCCATGCGTTCGAGGAGGTGCGTGATGAACCAGACGTCTCGGGAGTGCTGCATGCCGTAGCGGGGGAGGTGGTCGACAGCGGTGGGAGGCACCTGCTCGCCGGTGGTGACGTGCCGGGCGGTCTTGAAGGTGGAGCCGTTGACGATCCACACGAGCTCGGGGGTGAAGCTGGCGAGGGCGGCGTCTAGCCGGTATGCCTCCTCGAAGAAGTCCTCGACGTCGCCGTAGCCGTCGAGGTCGTGCGCGGGGAAGTGCGCCCGCGTCAGGGCAAGGAGCCGGTCCGCCTCGCTGCGGAGCTCAGTCGGGATCTGCTCGAGGTCCGGTGCCGGCATGTGGCGGATGACGACGAACCAACCGTCGTGTAAGGCGGTGCCGAGGGCGCGCGAGGAGTCCATGGGTGGACCATGCGCGGCGGCCTACTCGTCGAAGTGGTCCAGGAGTGTGACGAGGCCGTACTTCTCGTCGGGCTCAGTGCCGATGACCCGGGCACTCGCGGTGCCCGGCACCTTGCCCTCCTCCAGCGGCGAGGTTCTGACCTTGACGTAGTGCCCCGTCGGCATCTTCGCGAGCACCCACTGCGCGTCCTGGAACTTCCAGTTGAAGATACGACTGCGGTGGAGGACCTCCTCTGCGAAGCAGCTCTCCCGCGGGTAGCGGTCAGGGTCGTACGCCCGCTTCCTGTTGAAGACGTAGGTGGTCCGCGTCAACAGGAGGTTCGACTCTCGCCAAGCGCGCAAGCGTTCGAAGACCAGCTGGGGCATGACTGTCTCGGCCCATCGTCGAACCGGCTGAATGTGGATTGTGGTGTTCAACGCCTCGACGACGTCTACCACCTGGTCCCGTTCAACCCAGTCAGCTCGGAAGAGGGAAGCATGTCCGTCAATGCGGGGACCCGCCACGTTCTTCATCTCGTCGATAGCTCCGACCACGGCGCCTGCCAACCAGGCCGTGTAGGACATGTCATCCGAGACTGGCAGGAAGTGGTTGCGCAGGCGGGGCTCCCGCGAGAACCGAGCGATGATGGCATCCGCCCGGGCACGGTCGTCGTGACCAGGCACGTTCTGCTGGATAGCCACGTGCGCCGCGGCCAGCACGTGGTGGAGGGACAGCACCCACTCCGGCTCACGTCCGTCGGAGAAGACCTTCAGCGCCCACGCGGGGTCGCCCACCATCGGCCTGTACTCGACCGCCACGCCCTGATCTGACATCGTCATGCTCTCCCCACGCGTCCCCTCGCGACGAGTTCAGCGCTGCGCCCCGCGTCATCCCCGGAGCGGGCCCACGTGGCCAGCTGAACCTCTGACAGCCATTCTGCCAGCCAGCGGTCGTCCGGCTTGTCCGGGAGCTCTGAGGCCGCCAGGGCGCTCTCCGCCTGTGCGACGATGCCCTGATACGCCTCGGCGACGTCAGCGGCGGAGTACTTCCCCTGACGCACGTCGAGGATGAACCGAGCCATCGGCGCCTCGAGCGGCATCGGGATGGTGCCAGTGCTGGCGGCCATCAGGCCCTGGTAGGCGAGGCGAAGCGTGTGGCCGGCGAACTTGGTGTCGAAGCCGTGCTCGGACACGAGTTCCGGACGGCTGACGCGGTTGGACCGGAGCCCCTGCATGCGCTCGAACTGCGCTGCGGAGTAGCCGAGGAACTTCCGCACGAGCTTCTTCGACATCAGTCGGTGGCGGTTCTCTCGGAGGGCGAGGCCGAAGTCGTCAACGGAGACGATCCACTCCTCGCCGACGAATAGCGGGGTGAGGACCGTCGGGTTGCCGCCGAGGGCGAGGCGAGCCCACTTGCGGGCCGGGTAGACCATCAGGTCGAGGTCGCCGTGGCGAGACCTGGCCTCGCTGCCTTCGTCGACGGCGCCGGCCCACGCGGTACGGAACGACCAGGACTCCGGAGAGCTGCCGATGCCGAGGACGTCGTCGCGCGACTCGACCGCGAAGCCGAGGTGGTCAACGTCTCCACCGGGGAGGCCTGTGCCGTGCACCTCTGAGCCGGAGACGGTTCGGAGGATGGTCGGCAGCGTCGTCGCCTCCGCGGCCGTCAGGCGGACGTTGCCAGTCACGCCGTCACCTCAGTGATGGAGACGACGGTGGTGCCGTAGCGGGTGGTGGCGAGGTAGCCGGCGTACGTGTCGACCTTGCCGAGCACGACGACGAGGTCCTCGCCGACGGTGCAGGCGACGACGGCTTCGAGCATCAGCACCTCGCCGTCGCGGCGGAGGGGCACAGAGACATCGCCAAGTGCGGGCTCCGTGACCTGCGCCTCCCGGATCGCTTCCCGGGCCGTCAGGTCGAGCCGGTACCGCGACCCCGAGGAGGTCTGGACGAGGTAGGTGCCGGCGGTGACGCCGTCGAGGGTCTTCATGCTCACCCCATGCGCGGCGCCTAGACGGTCACGAGGTGGATGCCGGAGACGTGCTTGTCCATGTATCGGATGGCGCGGGGACCGGTGCCTTCGACCTTCGTCAGGCAGAAGACGCAGCGGAGTGCCTTCGTCCTCGGCAGGAGGCCGGGGACTGTCCGGCAGGTCTTGAGGGGCGCCGTCGTCCACGACAGCTCGTCGAGGTTGGCGCGGACTGCGCCGCCCTGCCCCCAGTCGACGAGGACGCCGCGGTCGTCTTCGCTGAGCCTGCTGTGCTCGACGACGATGCCCGCGGAACCGACTGACGCGCCGTGTCGCTGGAGCAGGTACGTGTCCCGCTTCGCGAGCACTACACGGGTGCCGACACGTGGCCGGGTCGGTGCCTCGCCGCGCAGGATGCGCACCTTTTTCTGGTCGCCGAGCGCGATCGCCAGCTGCGCCTCGAGGTCAAGGGCACGCTGCTCGGCGGCAGCCAGCGATGACAGAAGAGCGTCGACGGAAGCGCCACGGATGGCGTCGGCGGCACCGACGGTGAAGACAGGCGGGAGCTCGGGGCTGGTCATGGCCGACTCATGCGCGGCGGCGCCGGCAGGTCATGGGAAGCTCGGGCTGTGACCGATGACGACACCCGGCGGCTGACCGACGAGCAAGTCCTCCCCAGGCTGACCTGGCTGCTCGGACTCATCGACGAGCTCACCGCCCGCTACCAGGCACGGCCACTGACAACGTTCGGCCGCCCAGGTAGCGACATCGCCGCTGACGACGAAGCCCTCGGCGCCCTCTCTCCGAGCTACCGCATCGGCAACTGCTTCATGATCGCGCTCGACCAGCTCCACATCGTCCGCGTCCTCTTGCAGCCAGACCCGCAAGGGCCCATCGTCGTGCCGTTCATCGGCCCGTACCCGAACACCCGCGCGGCACTCGAGGCGGCATCCCTGGCGGTCTACCTGCTAGACCCCGACCCAGTCGTGCGGCGGGAGAGAGCCCTCACCGCTGCCTGGGACGGCGTGCTGCAGAACGAACGGACCATCAAGGCGATGTGCGCTCTCACCGACGACGACGACAAGGCAGCTCGGAGCAGGAAGACGAAGGAGCAGGCAGGTGGGATGCTCCAGATCAAGCAGACCAAACGTGACATCCGCCTCATCGGCGCTTTCGCCAACATCAATAACTCCGCGTACACCAAGGCGCTGCCGGGCTTCCGGACGATCGTGCACAAAGCAGCACACGGGATGTCGTTCTCGGGCGACGACGCCCGATTCGTCTGGGGGCAGATGAGCGGCATGGCGCACCCGTCGTTCGAGCGGAACTCCAACCTCGCACCTCAGGTTTCGACAGGCGCCGACGGCCAGGACTACACGCACGAACCCCGGGCTCAACTGGTGTTCCTACAAGCCACCATCGACATGGCCATCACCGTTCTCACGAAGGCCCTCGAACTCGCCTCTCAACGTGGGAACGACTTGACCATCCGCTTCGTCATGCTGAAAGACACCCCCGACCCACCGAACATCTGACAGCGCGACCGCCGCGCATGGAACAGGCACAGCCACCGAAGGAGCCCATCGTGCCCACGTTCAAGATCGAGTCGTCGTTCCGCCAGAGCGAAACGACGAGCGCGTTCTACGTCGCCGCAGAGACAGCCGACGCCGCTGGGGCCGCCTACCTCGCATCCCTCAACGACGGCTGGCGAGAGGACTACGCCGTCGTGTCCGTCGTCGAGCTCGATCCGCAGAAGACCGAAGGTGTCGTCCTAGTGCCCCTGCCGGCGTTCCTCGGCACGCGTGACACCGCCCAGCGTCACCTCGACATCGTTGGTGTCCCCGCCGACGTCACCCGCCGACGCATCGTCATCGACACGACAGACGTGCGCGCCTTCGCCTGGTCACCGTGCGACGAGCTGATCGCCGAGCTCGACCGCCGCGGCGCCACCGGTGTCGAGGTCCGAGGTGCGGGCCCGTACGTCCAGGATCGCTTCCGATTCGTCGTCGACCGCCGACGCCTGGACGAGGGCTTCGTCACCTACGCCTAGGCGGAGAACTTCCAAGTCGATCAGCCCTGGGCTTAAATCTTCGGTTCATAACCCCTGGGCTTCACAGGAGACTTTTGACTTCGGGCCCTAAGTCAGAAAGTGGCCCGCCCGTCTTCTGACTTCCGACAGGCAGCACGGCTGCCGCGCATGACCTCCCTGACCGCCGGCACCCCGGCTCACCATCGACACCAACGAGGAACCCATGCAGCTGTTCGTCGCCCTCACCGCAGGGCTCGAGAACGACGCCACCGTCCAGGTGTGCGACACCCGCGAGTCAGCGCTCGCCTGGCTCGCTGCGAAGATCCCCACCACCGAGTGGGAGTCGTTCTACGACCGCCTCGAGGCCGACGACCGTGCCGCGCTCGACAGGGACCCCACGAAGATGACGCCGGCCGACCTCCTCACCGCGTGGGTGGGCGAGCCCGACGAGCACGGGAACTGGTCCGCCGACATGGAGACCTACGAGATCCACGAGCAGACCATCTGGAAGGCCGCAGCATGAGCACCCACCCGCCCCGCGTCGAGCGGTACAAGCCCACCGACGCCGAGCGCCGCGCCGCCTACGAGGCAGGGCTCGACAACGACACGATCGACAACGGCACGACCGGTCCCTTCGACTACTGGGAGTCCGACCACACTGGCCTCGTCCACGTCCTCTGGAACGCGAAGCACGCAGGGCTCACGCTCAAGGAGGACGCCGACAAGATCGGCTCCCTCATCCTGCGGTCCCGCTGGCTCGCGGCGCACATCGCGCAGGCTGTCGAAGCCGCCGAGAAGACCCGGCTCGACGCCGAGGAGCAGGCGAAGCTCGAAGTCACCGGTTCGGTCAACTGACCGTTCGACGAGCCGGTCGACGGCAGCAGAACGCCCCCTTGTGCACGTCTCGGCCGTGAGCAAGGGGGGTCGTCGTGCTACTTGGCGGCGTGCTCCCGCCAGCCGTCACCGTTCACGGTCAGCTCCGGGTAGATGGCGAGGATGGCGCCGCGGTCGAGCTCGTACAGCTCCTGCGCCTCCTCGAGCCGCTGCGCGTCGGGCAGCGTGCTGCCGAACTCCTCCTGCCGGGCGGCGTAAGCCGGAGCGAGCTCGTCGCGGCGCTCGTCGTCGAGCGGGGTAAGGAAGCCGCGCTCGGCGAGCATGTCGAACATGCGCCCACCGTGCGCGTCACGGTCCACGGCGTCGTCGTCGATGTCGCGGACGACGGTTGCCCGGCTGACCGTCCACGGGCCGCCCGGGACCGAGTGCACCGGCGCGCGGAGCAGGGCCGACTTGAGGTACAGCTCGTCGGTGTGACCACCGTGCAGGAACTCGGTCGGGCGAAGGCTGTCGAACGGACGCCACACGTCCGTGTCGGGGCGATCTCCGCGGCGGATGCGGCTGCGCCGGCGCCGGTCCTCCTCGGCCGTCAGCGCGAGCGCGTCGGGGGCGAGGCCCACCTCCGGGAGGCCCTGTGGCTTGTCGGTGAACTGGCCGGTGGATGCACGCGGGTGCTCGGTCTCGTCGAAGGAGGTCATGTCGTTCTACGTGTGCGGCCGGGCTGCCGTCCTACGCTCGAGCGGTGACCACGCCGCACCCATCCGACTCCGCCGAACAGCGGGACCTCGAGACCACCATCCTGCCCACCCTCGGCGCCCAGCTCGGCGCGGAGCTCGCACCCGAGACCATCGACCTCGGAGACGGCGTGCGAGTCGCTCTCGACGGCATCTCCGCTGACCGGTCCGTCATCGTCGAGGTCTACGGCCACGTCGGAGAGCTCAAGGGCGCGCAGGGCACGAAGCTGACGAGGGACGCGTTCAAGCTCGTCTTCGTCGGCGGTCGGCTTGGCGCCACCACCCTCGTGCTCGCCGTCGTCGACCAGCCCGCCTATCGCTACCTCACCACTGCGAAGACCTGGGCGGCCGCCGCCCTCCGCGACTTCGGGGTAACCGTGACGCTCATCGAGCTCGACGGCGCCGACCACGCTCGAATCCTTGCCGTGCAGCAGAGGCAGGCGGCGGGGATGAGGGGTAGCGGGTCGGGTGACGAGCAGGGTGGCGAGCCGGCCGGATCGACAAACTGAGGATTGATCCGGTACCGTTTGAGCACTCCAAGAGGCCCGGCGCGGGGACGGGACCCGACTGCGTCCGACCGCCGCTGAACACCCGCAGCAGCCGGACCCTCGTTTCACCTCGGCCCGAACCGAGACTGGGGGAGTTGCGGGCGCCGGCCCTCACCTGGCCGGCGCCCGTCTCTGCCACGAGGTCGATGCGGCACGTATTCGTGCCACAGCGGCGGCCGCCTGGCACGATTCGGTGTCAGCGAGCCCGCTGCTCGTCTGCCTCCGCCGGGAGGGAGAACCTGTCCAGGTCGGGCTCCGATGACATAGTGCTGATGGTGAGGCCGACCGCTGTGAGGGAATCGCGGACGGCGTCTCGGACGTCGTCATCGGTAGCGGCGACGGTCACGTACTGCTCGAGGTAGGGCGTCTCAACGTCGCTGTCCACTTCGGTGAGCACCCCCTCTCGGACGTGCTCCTCGATGATCAGGGAGGGAGTGTCGATGCCGTCGCTTTCGAGCCAGTACGAGACGAGGGCGGCACTGATGCGGCCGGGGGAGGCAGCCTCAGGACGGTCGGGCCCGAGGAGTCCCTTCTCGTCACCGAAGGCGATGAGGGTGCCATGGACTCGTCCAGCAAGCTCGACTCCGGTGTCCGAGCCGACAGCAAGCTGGAACTGCCCATCCTCGATGATGTCGGTCACGGTCTGACGGGCAAGCCCGAGCTCAGCGGCGACGTCGTCGATGGTGAGGCCAGCGATGAGTCGTCCCTGCACAGCACAGCCTGCGCCCGAGCGAGGGCTGCGACGTGCTCGAGGATAACGGCCGACCGGACGAGCCACGCGGATGTCTCGGGGTTCGCCGTGTGGCCGATCCACGACGTGCCCAGTGGACCGATGTCACGGTGGAAGCGGTTCTGGCGAAGCTGCTCAGCGCTGAGGGGCGCACGTTCGATGTCGGTCACAGCCTCGACCCTGTCGGCGGCGGCCGACAGCTCAGATGCCTATGTCGGCCCCGGCAGCGCGAGGATGGCGTCCGCCTTCTGCTCCGCCTCGTCGGCCCAGAACTCCTGCCCCACCGTGATTCGCGGCCGCGCCGCACCCTTCAACTTCTGGGCAGCCCGAACCGCCGGGTAGCCCGGGTAGATGACCGCAGCGACGGCTTCACGGTGCTCGAGGCGGGCCTTCTCGGCAGGGGCCGGTCGGGTCATGGCGGTCCTCACGGGGTCGGGCAGCTGGCCGGGCACCACCATCATGCGCGGCGCCGGCCTAGCGAGCCCCGAGGAGTTCCAGCCCAGTTCGCCACCGCTCGAGCACCGCGAGGCCAGCGACCGCAGCCTCAGCGTCGGTGGCGTCCCTGCTGGTCGTCACTACCGGGGCAGCACCAGTGAGGACCGACCGGAGTGCGTAGGTCTGGCGGAGCCCGGCCTCGTCGACGACGGTTCGGGTCGGGGTCTCACGGACGTGCCCCTCGAACTGCAGCCAGCTGACGTCGACCTTGATGAGCGCCCGGAGCTGATCGTCGGTGTGGTGGCTGTAGAAGGCGACCACGGCCTCGACGGCGACCGTCTCATCGAGCGTCAGGACCGTCACGACGTCGGTGGCGATGGACTGGTCGGCTGTGATGGTGCCCTCGTCAGCGTCGACGATGAGGTCGGGGAGGAACAGCGGCCGGCCGGTCAACCCCAGGCACCAGGCCTGCGACAGGTAGAGCAGGGCCGAGATGCGGGCCGCTGAGGCGTCGGGGGTTGCTGCTTGCAGGGCCCGGGTCACGGGCGCGAGTGTGGAAACGGTCATGGGCGGGGCTCCTCCGCGGCTCTTAGATCGCTGGGAGCTCCCGAGCGGCAGATGGACCATGCGCGGCGCCGAGGCGGGAGACAGGCGCTGAGCGGCCGCGCCGAAAGCGTCTGCCTGGCTAGGCTTGGTGTCGGGGGTGTCCGGTGCGACGAGGGTCTTGGTTTGGCGCGGCCGTGGTTCTGACAGGAGCCATGGCCGTCAGTGGGTGTGCTTCGACAGCTGAGCCGACTGCCCGCTTGAGCACGACAGCCTCCGCGCCGTGCGTTGATGCACCCGAGCTGGTCGCTGGTGTGGACACGCTTCTTGCGGCACGCGACAGCGGCGGGATCAGTGGTGTCTACGGCGAGGTCGGCACTGGCTCGAACAACCTCATGGACAAAGCAGAGCGCACCGACATCGCAGCGATGCACAACCCCAGAGGCGATGGAGTGCTCCTGTCGATCGTCTATGGCGGCGACAAGGTCTTCGCCCGCAGCACCGCAAGCCGTGCTGCCTGGCTCGTCCTGAATGACACCGTCTACCCCGTCGACACTCAGGCATCCCAGGCGTTCGGCCTTCTCTGGGCCGGCTACCCACCCGAGGTGAAGCAGGCGGCGGGCATCGGGACGAACTACTTCTCGCTCGACGATGCGTTCGGCATCTCCGATTTCGTGTCCTACAACGCGGACAGTCTGGACGAGCACGAGCTCTTCGTCGTCGAAGCCAACGAGCTATGTGAGCGTCCGACGAACTGGGGCTCGTAGTCCGTTCGCTCTATGCGGATTTCGAGATGACCGCCGCTTATGCGGTTTTCCGAGGGTCCGGGTCGCTACCCGGGTCGCCACCCGTTCCGTCGAGCTCACTCCACCTGCTCGTACGCCTTCACTCGCGGGGCGCCACCGAACGACGTCCAGTGGTCGCGCAGCGCCCAGTCACTCTCGCCGACCACGATGTCGTAAGGGCCCGGACGTGAGCTGATGCTGCGCGCCACGTCGACGTAGTCGCTTCCGCCGAAGCCTCGGATGACGAGCGACCCGCAATCCTTCGTCTCGATGATGACCGACTTGAAGGAACCGCCACGTCGGAGGCCACCGTCTGAGACTGCCCCGCGGGCGCTCTCGACGGTGCAGGTGAGGGTGACGACGTGCGACTCGTCGTAGGCCCACTTGGCAAACGGGATGGCGAAGAAGAGGACACCGCAGATGGGCAGCGCGATGAGGGTGACGATCGCCGTGATGCGCCCCGCCAGCCGCTGCCGGGACGTGAGGATTCTCGGCTTGTACTGGGGCGGTTCCACTCCGGTCTGGCGCTCTCGCTCGAGTCTTGCTCGGCGTTCACTGCGCCGCCGTCTGGTCGGCGAAGTGGTGTCACTCGTTCGGCGTCTCGGCACGGTGCTCCTGGGCGGTGAGGGTCGTGGGCAGCTTAGGACGCTGCTGCGTCGACGTTGTCCTGCACCGGTCCGGCGGTCGTCATGCTGGTGACGTGCTCGAGATAGTCGACGATCGACTCCCGGTACTCCTGAGGGAGGCGCCCCGTCGCTCCCTCACCGGTGTCGAGACCGCCGGCGTTGAACCAGTGCTCCGCGAAGGCGGCGTGGTCGAAGAACATCATGCGGGTCGACCAGCGCGGCTCGTCGTCGAGCAGGTCGCCGATGAGCTCGTGGACGTGGACCTGCCAGATGGGGGATCCCGGACGGACCTCGTAAATGTTCACCTCGAGCTGGTCCCACGGGATGGACGGCGCGTTCGTGACGGAGACGGTCGGGACGGCGAGGTCGGGCATGGGGGAGTCATGCGCGGCGGCAGCGGCGCAGCAGCCGCGCATGGGTCCTCCATGACGCAGATGAGGACCTCCGCAGCCAGCCGACATGGTTCCGGCACGTCGGGCCTGTCGGCCGTCGACACTTTCGCTGCCCAGCACTACGTCCGGTCGACGCTCGCGCAGCCTCCCGTCCCGCACTCCTTCTCGGCACGGCGAACCCCTACCCTGGCGGGCGCACACGGACACCCGCGCGACATGAGCGACCGACCGGCCCGATGCCTGCAGAAGGTGGTGACGCAGCTCCTCGAACAGCTCGAGCTCGAACACCAGCCCCGCCTGGACAGCCTCGTCCGACAGGCATCAATGATGGAGGAGATCCGTCGTGAGCTCGGCCTCACACCGAGCATCCTTTGACGGCCTCAGCGACGCTCTGACATCTGCCGGATGTACGTCACCGCCAGATAGGCGCTGATGAGCCCACCGGCCAGCGTGAACCACGTCGGCACACGCGACGGATCACCGATCAGCAGGACTGCTGAGGCGACGACCACCGCCGCTGCCCCGACCAGCAGGACCCAGAGCGCTGGCTTCGAACGGTTGCTGCCACCAGGTTCAGACATGGCCCCACCCTGTCAGGATGGCGCGCCGGGTCGTTGAGCTGGCGACCGAGAGGGAGGTCCAGCCCGCCCCTGCGACGGTCACGAGTCGCCAGCCGGCGGTGCTGGTCGCGGGTGCCGAATCGTCACCACCGTCCCGATGATGCACACCGCTGATGCGACGACGAGAGCAGCCAGGAGCAGAAAGCCGCCCACGGAAGTGCCCCCGGAGTGCACGACACGGATTAGCGCGGGGACCGCGCAGGACAGCCAGAGAACGGCGGCAAGACCCCAGCCGACGGATGAGCCGCGGAGCGTCGGCCACTGCAGCCGAAGCCGGCCCTGGTCACGCGATGTCTTCTCGTCCATGGTCACCCCTTCGTGCTCGTTGGCCCTTCCAACGTACGTCGAGGCGAGGCGGCTCTCAAGGGCCTGGGGTCGCCCTCGCAGCGTTCTCTCCGCCTCCTGGGCGATGCCGAAGAGATCTTGGAGCGACAGGCTGTGGGCATGGCTCTCGTGTCTCTTCCTCCGCTCGGTTCTCGACATGGGGTGGTGGCATCCCACCTCGTCGCGGCCCTGGTCCTCGTGGGGTCTGTCACGTCTGCCTACTTCGGCGCTGCTGTCGCATCGCCTCTGCGCAACGTGCTCTTAAGTTCAGATGTTGAGGGAGTCCGAGACCAGCTCCTGCTCTTCGCCGTGCTCACGTGCTTCGTCGGTGCGCTCGTGGCCGTGCTGGTGAGGGCTAGGTTTCCTGGCGATCGGCGCCGTGTCTGTGCCCTCTGGGGTCCGATCGGCGCGCTGGTGGCCGTCGGTCTCCTGACGGTCGTCCTCGGCGGACTTCTCGTCGTGTTGCAGCCCGTCTCGCAGGGCCTGCAGACACCCCTTCAGGCAGCTGCTGCGGCGGTATTCCTCTGGGTGCCGCTGGCCTCCTTCGCGACTTTCCTCCTCGGCCTGAGCTGGGCACTCATCGACCGACGAGCATCAGCGTCAAGCCTGACCAGTCTCGTCGTCCTTGCCGCTGGCACTGCGGCTCCCGGAGCAGCTGCGATCGCCCTTGTGTCCCTGTTGATCTGACCTGTCGCGTGTGAACAGCTACGGGGAGGCCATGTACGCGAGGAGGACTGCCCCAAAGAGGATCGGCACGAGAGACAGCAGGGCAATGACCACGCCGCCGGCCACGCTCGCGGCGCGCTTGTCCCTGGCTAGCCAGATGCCTCCGACAACGCCGAGGGCGCCGAGGATGATGCAAGTCCACGAGAACACCATGGGGATCCTTTCCAGCCGGCGGCGCCGGTCACGTGATGGAGATGCCCGGCGCCACCGTCACCAGCAGCACGACAGCACCGAGTAGAAGCGGCACCAGCGACCCCGCGACGATGACCGCACCGGCGGTGACGCTGAACTTCGGGCTGACGACCTCGCGGTTCCGGATGAGGAAGATGCCACCGGCGAGGCCGAGGAGCCCGATGGCCAGGCAGACGACGCCGAAGGTCATGCTGCAGATCCTCTCGAGGTGGTGGGGACGAGGCCGTGCGGCTGGGGAGCGGCACAGTTATCGAGCATCAGGCTGTACCGAACCATCGCACGCTGTCGATGAGGCCGACGATGGTGTCGACCGCGGTGAGCGTCGCGTAGGCGGCCGCAGCCACGGGCAGCGCCGGCCAGGCACGCCTCTCGACCGCGAGGACAACACCGCTTCCGAGGACGGCGGCGGCGCCGAGGACACCGACGCCGATGAGACCCGCCACGGTGCCCCACGACTCCTCGCCGTCGTTCGAGTTCGGGTCCCCAATCCACCAGCCGAGCTTGCCTCCGGCTGTGTGCAGGCCAATGCCGAGGATGTCGCGAGGCAATCCGCCCAGGAACCACGCGACGATGAAGACCGCCACGATGACGCTCGCGGCCACGGTGATGCGCAGCCAAGGGCGTGCGGGTCCTTCTCGACGTCCGCTGGTCATAGGTCCATCATCTCGGGCGGAAGCTGCGCGGACATCAGCACTGGGTAGGACGCCGAGCGGTGAGGGTGGCGAGCCGGCTACGAGCTCGCCCAGGCGAAGAAGGCTGCGCCGATGAGCAGCATCGCCAAGCACACGACCGCGGAGACGAGCCCCAGCACGATGCTGCCGGCCTTGAGGTCGCGCATGTGCCTGATGCTGACGACGATGCCGACGAACGCCAGGACCATCATGACGACGGAGATGCCCACGAGCTGATCCTGACATGGTTCGTGGCCCTCGCAGGAGAGGGCCGGGCCGTTGGGAGATGCGGCTGGCGAGCCGGCTACGCCCCGGGGGCTCGTGGGAGGTTGAAGGACACAGCGATGAACGCGACCGCTGCAGCCAGCGAGACGGCGATCGCAAGGACGCTCACGGCACGAGAGCTTCGGCGCCCGAGCAACGAACAGCCGGCGGAGAACGAGACGAGGTAGACCGCAGCGAGGGCGGACAGCCAGATCAGCATGGGCGGGGCCTCTCGAGGGGTGGCGGGGTGGAGGTGGACGGTTCGGGGAGCGGTGCGGGTGGCGAGCCGGGATCTGTCACCACTCCATGGCGTCCCACTTCGCTTTCTCCTCGAGGTGGTGCAGGATCTCGGCGTAGGCGGTGCGCGAGATGTTGGACTCGTGCTCCAGGGCACGCTCGAGGCGGTCCCTTCGGACCACCCCGTCTGTCAGAGTTGCGCCCAATCGCCACCACGCGCGCACTTCATCGTCGGCGTACGCGAAGCCGTTGGCGAGGGTCTCCAGGAAGGACACTTCCACCTCGTTCAGACCCTCGGAGACGCGGAAGGGGAGGTCGTCTCGGTGCGTCAGGACGGCGCCGGGGATGTCCTCAACCGTGGCTGACGGGACTGCGATGTGGAGTCGGCACTTGGGGTCCGAGGCGTCAAAGTAGCCGAGCTCGTAGTCATGGAACTTGCCGTCCACGTAGGGGCGAGTGATACCGAGGTTGACGGCAGCCTCGAACCCCGTGAAGCCCACGCCCGGCTTGCCGTAGAGGACCTGGGCGACCTCCATCGGTCCCAGGAGACGCATGCCGTCCTTGAGCTTCCTGCCCCGGTAGTACTGCCCAGGGCGGAAAGGCACGAGGTCGCCGGTGTCACACAGCTCTTCGAGCTGCGCCTCAGCCACGTCAGCAGGCAGCCGCTTCGAGAAGTCGGCCGCCGCCCACACTCGCTGCCGCCGTACACGCTTGTCGATGCGGTCCCGCATCTCGATCAGGTTCATGTGACAGCCATGCGCGGCACACTCGGTGCCCTCCGGCTACGCGCCCAGGGCCCCGGACATGAGCAGCGCCTTCACCATCAGCAGCGGCATCAGCGTGAACGCGAGCACGATGAGGCCGACGCCGGCCGGCACAGAGCGTCGATCCGTGACCAGGCAGAGGCCGCAGAACAGGACCACGACGAAGACCTGCGCGACGAGGATGACCAGCGGTGACACGAGGAGGTCCGTTCGAGAAGGGTGGGGGATAGGGGGCCGGATCGGCGGGCGGGACGGGTGGCGAGGCGGACGCCCTAGACGTCGACGGCCCGGCGCATGCGGATGTCTTCGAAGTCGTTCCTGCGGCCGGCCTTCACCATGTGAGTCCAGGTGGCGACAGATGCGCCGACCAGCTCGATGCCATCAGCGCGCCTGTCCAGCACCTGCAACACGACCTCGTCGCAGAAGGCATCGCTACCAGCTGTCATGGGCGCGCAGTAGATCACCGCACGAAGGCCAGACAGGTCCGATCCCCACCCCAGCGCCATGTCGACTGCGGCCTCGCGGGTGGCCGCCATCGCGGGGAGGGCCACGGACTTCGGGACTCGATGAGGCGCTTGTCGCTCACCCTCGGCCTGGCGCTGCGTCTGCCGGTCCTGGTCATCCTGGCGCCGGGCCCAGAGGAACGCCCGGCCGACGGCGTGGGCACGCGTGAAGCCGAGGAACGACCGCTCGACCTCGCTACCGCGGAGGACGTGCGCCGCCGGGTAGGGGAGTGGTCCGCTGAACGGCAGGACGGTGCGAGGGATGCGGGTCATGAGGAGGTCATGCGCGGCACAGGCACGGCGGACGGCTGGGGGCGGCGGCCGCTACTGCGCCGACGGGCCGGCCTGCAGATCGATCGACCACTCCGACTCGGCGCACACCTTGCGCACGGCCTCGAGCAGCGACGCAGGGGCCTCGGCGAGGCCGCCTGTCGTCGTACCGAACAGCACATCGGCGAGGCTGCAGAGGTAGTGCCCGTGAGGGGTCTCGGCGTTGAGGAAGAAGCTCCCCTTCTCCACCTGCGCGCCGTGCGATCGCTCGACGGCGCCCGGGGTCATCTCCACGGCCCAGACGCAGGGGCTGGTGGCGAGACGCCAGATGAAGAGCTGGGCCTCGGAGGGAGTTCTGCTGGGTTCGGTCATGGGCAGGCAATGCGCGGCAGGAGGAGCGGGGCGGCTACGCGCTAACGCCAGCGGCCTCGAGGTTGATCAGCAGGAGGGCGCCGCCAGCGATGCCCGAAGCCAGGCCCAAGACCATCGTGAAGATCGGCAACGTCCTGCGGCCGTGCAGCAAGCTGACCAGAGTGGTCACGCACAGGCAGAACCCGAAGCCCATCAAGATGTACGGCACGAGCATGGTGGGGGCCTTCCGAAGCAGGATCGAGGGTGGCGAGCAGCGAACACGTCATCGACGACGTCGCAGGAACGCGCTCCCGAAGGCGCAGCCGCACGCCACGGGCACGACGACTAGCCAGAAGAGCAGCGGGTCCACGCGGGAGTCATGCGCGGCATGGGGAGCGGGGCGGTGGGCGAGGCGTGGCGACGGCCCCCTCCGGGCACCGCGGACTCAGCTCAATTGGTTCGCTCGAACGTGCCGTTCGCGAGGCAGGTGGGGTTGGAAGGCAGTCAAAGCCCAAACCCGCCGTCTGTCGTGAGCACCTGTCCAACCATCCAGCTTCCCTGCGGTGTGGCCAGCCACCCGATCAGTTCCGCCGGATCCTGGGGAACTCCCACCCGACCGAAGGGTGTGGTCGCGATGTACTGGTCGATTTCCTCGAGCGAGCGGTCTGTGGTTTCGGGGTCCATGTACCCGGTGTTGACGGGCCCGGGGTTGATCGTGTTGAGCACGATTCCGAGCTCCAGCAGTTCGGACGCCACGGTGGCCGTCACGCCGGCAAGGGCGGCCTTGCTGGCGGCGTAGGCGACCTCTCCCTGCATGGCGCCGTGAATCTGGCCAGACGTCATCCAGAACACGTGGCCCTGCGCCTCCGAGTAGGGCTTGGTTCCGACGATTCGGTCGCCGGGCCGGCGTGGCATGTCGCTCCGTGGCGCACGGAGCTGGGCGAACTCGGTGGTGAGGAGGAGGGTGGAGCGAGTGTTGACGTCGTAGAACGTACTGAGCCGTTCGGCAGTCATGTCGAGGATGCTGCCGTCATCTCCACTCTTCGCGTGGTTGCAGACGAGGATGTCGAGCTTTCCGGCGATCGCAGCGGCGGTGGCGATGAGGGTCGGGATCGCGGAGGGGTCGGACAGATCCGCGGGGACATCAGCGAACTGCGCGCCTTCGGTCAGATGGGCCCGCACCTCGGCCCGCAGCGCATCGAGGTCGTCCCCTCCCCAGGGAAGGTCGAGGTCGTGGGGACGGTGGTGGTGGATGACGACGTTCGCGCCAAGCGAAGCGAGCTTCAGGGCGACAGCGAAGCCGATGCCGCGGCGCCGCGAGACGCCCGTGACGAGAGCAGTTTTACCGTGCAGAGGCAGGAAGATGGACATGGTGAACTTTTCGATCGCGCCCGCGGCGGGCGCATGGGAGGGAGTCGAAGAAGGTTCAGCAGCACTGCATGGGCTACACCGTAGTCAGACCTAGGTCTGCGAGCAAGGCTGGCAGGCGTGGCGAGACGTCAGGCGGGGACGCCCGGAAACATCATCAGTGCGATGCCCAGCGCGGCCGCCACGGCGCCGAGGACCACGATCACGATGCCTGGGACAGCGCTGCCGCCGTCACGCCGCCAGATGATGAGCGCGCCGCCGACGACGCCGACAAGCCCCAGGACGAGGAGCGCGATCGCGAACAGCATGAGAGGCCTTCCGGTCGATGACGGCAGCGTAGGAGAGCGGGGCGGTGGGCGAGGCGTCAGGCGGCGGCGGCCGCCGGCAACGACCACCGACGCCTCGGACCCCATCAGCAGAACTGGTGGGGCCCGAGGCGGTTCGCGTTGCGGGTGACGAGTCGGAGGTCAGTCCTTCACGGCGTAGTACTGGGGGTCGAGGGCGAGCACGACGTCATCGTCCGTGCCCGTGACGTCCTTCAGGATGACGTGGCGGCCGAGGCCGACCGGCCCGTTGTCGTCGTTGCTCCACCAGATGTCGAGGACGCGGAAGCGACGGTTGCCGAGGCCCTTCACGTAGACGCCCTCTCCGACCTTCGCGGGCACGTGGTAGTACTCGTCCTGGCCGATGTGCTCACCGTCGAGCCAGTAGTTGTTGGTCCAGGGCTGGGCGTCTTCGATTCTCATTCCGCAAGGCTACGAGGCCTGGCAGAGAACAGCAGGCTGCCGGGCCACGATGAGCGACTGAGGCGCCCATCGTCCAGGGCAGGTCGCAGGTCCCCCTTTTTGCTGACGCTCGGAATGGGGGAAGCACCGTGCACGGGAAGCTCGCCAATGTGGGGCTCATGAAGACAACTTGGGGAAGTGTCAGAACTACCGTCGCGGCCACGGCCGCCACCGCTCTCGCAGCGGGCTTCATACTGGCCGGCGCTGGCGCCGCACAAGCTGCGGGGCCTTACGACGCGGTGACTTCGTCGTCACTCAGGAACTTCGCCTCGGCCGTCGAGTACGTGGCCATGTTCGGTTCCGGGAACTACGACGACACCGAGGCTGCCGACCTCTCTGACTGGGGATGGTCCGAAGGGGGCAACCCGAACACTGAGGTCGAGATGTGGGTCGAGGGCTCCGGTGGGTCGTGGAAGGCCACCGCTCGGGACGTCCGCGGCGGCGCGGAGTACTCCTACTCCTCGAACAGTGTCTTCAACGGTGGCTCGGCCGCTTCCGTGCACGTGTCGGCGCAACAGCCCACAGATCCAGTTGGCCCCGCAGGACTCACCGTCCACCACCTCTCCGACGGCGTCGACGCAGAAGCCCTCGCAGCAGCTCTGGCTGGTGTCGCGCCGAGCGCCATCTGCGACGGGCTGCTGTTCGTCAAGGGGACCCACCAGTCGGGCAGCTCGGTCTCGGACCAGTACCTGGCCTGCTCTCAGACTGCGCGAGTGACCGGTGCCACAGCTCGGTCCGTTCTGCTCGCAGTCCGTTCGGCAGGTGGCGACGCCGCCCTCTCAGCCGTCGGGCTCTACTACGTCGGCGCCGGGACAGCTCCGGCCGCCGCCCCCGCTTGGACCCAGCAGGTGAACCCCGCACCGCCGTCGGGGCCGACCCTGCCGAGTCGGCTTCCTGACTTCTGGCGCGTCGGCGCCGTGGCGTCGGCCCTGCTGAGCACGAACCCTGCTCTCAGCCCGAGCTATGCAGAGACAGTGGCCACGCAGTGCCTGGCCCGCATGGCAGCTGCTGGACTCGACGCGTACTCCGACTGCAAGAGCGACCGCATGTTCGTTGTCGGCCAGGACGGAACGACCGACGAGGCGACGGACCATGACGCCGACGCCATCACGTCCTACCCCGCCTGGGTTCAGCTCGACTACCGGCCCGCGGCCGAGAACACCTCGCCGCGAGGGTGGTACGCCTCGCAGCCCGAGTGCTCGTCCATCACGGGGCAGCAGTGCGACGAGTTCCCGTTCTTCGCGTCCGCACAGGGTGGCAGGGACGCCAGCCCCCGGCCGAGCTTGAGAATGATCAACGCGGCCCACAACCAGCAGGAGGGCTACAACTACAACTCCTTCCTCGCAACATGCGGGCTCTACGCTGCACCTGCCAACGACCGGCAGTACCTGGTCGTTCCGATGCCCTCCGGTTCGGGCGTGCCGACCCTCAACATCTGCAACGGGAACTAGTGACGACAGCCTCAATTCAGGATGAACTGGACGCCTACGCCAAGAGCGTGGCGTTCAGCTCACCCGCAACCCTGCAGCGGCTTCGTCCAGGTCTCAACGACGTCGACATCGACCAATTCGAGACCGCTCACGACATCGTCATCCCCGCCAGCGCCCGTGAGATCTGGAAGTGGCGCGACGGCGAAGAAGAGGCGCGCCCTCGGACCTTTGTCGCGAGTGGCCGCTTCATGCCTCTTGGAGAAGGCATCGCGGCCGGCACGAACTTGCTCGCCTCGAGACGAGTCGCTCACACCGACCCAAGGCCCGGTGCAACCTGGATACAACTGGTGGCTGGAATGGGGCCAGGGCTTTGCGTCGAGATTCAAGGACCGGCCTGCTCGGTTGTGCTCGCGGACCCAGCGTCTCCCGTAACTGACTTCCCCGTCGTTCCAATCGCCGAGCTCGTGCGGCTGTGGACGTGGGCCTTGCGCAACGGTGCCTGGGCACTCAGCGCCGAGGGGGCCTGGTCATGGGACTTCGACAGGTACCCGCCGCTCCCGCAAGGGCATCTTCTCTGACCCTTGGGCGCGGAGAGCGGCGGGGCGGCGGGTGAAGCATCGGGCTCACTGTCAGATCAGCTCCTAGGAAACGTAGGCTCACCGACATGACGGACCGTCCGAGGCCCACGGCGGACTCTCTTCTCGCCTTTATCGGCGAGCAACACAGGAGGCTCGAGCGCGGACCATTCGAAGTGGCCCCCGATCGTGCTCGCGAGTTCGGTCTCATCTACGGCCCCTGCGCCCAGGCGATTCGTTACGCGGCGGCCTACGCCACCCTTCGTCCAGTCGGCTTCGGCCGCGAGGGCGTCACAGTGGCTAGGCAAGCTCTAGAGCATGCGGTGACAGCCCATTGGGCACACGCCATGCCTGACGGCCTGGACAGGCTCGAGGGTGAGTACAAGAAGTCGATCCGGACGTTCTCCCGCGAGCTTGCCGCTTACGCAGGCAATGACGGGCTCGTGCAGGCGATAGACGCGGCCGCAGCCTCGCTGGGGCCTGTCACACCACCTCTCCCTCGCATCACGGACAGATTTCTCGACCTGGGTGCGGACTCCCTTGCCTTCGTCTACCGGCAGCAGAGCCAGCTAGTCCACGTAACCTCGAGTTCGGCGAGCGGCTACATCACCTGGGTCGAAGACGGGCCACACGACATCAGAGTCGACGCGGTCGACCACTACGAGCAGAACACTCTCTACATCGCAGCAACGGGCGCCATGCTCGGCGCATGGCTGATCGAGCAGCTCATCTCCGACAGCGGCAACGGCGTCGCACGACTGGAAGAGCAAGCCGACTATCTGCAGCTCGTCTACGCCCTAGAGCCGAAGCGAGCCGCCGACGCGTGACCTGTCGACGGCAGACGTCGACGCGAACGAGAAGGCACGGGGAGCGGGGCGGTGGGCTCGACGGCCGCCGGACAAGCACGGCTCTCCTTCTCCACCCGCCGCGCATGGCCAGGTCGAATACCGCTGCTGCTTCGAGCGCGCCGGTGTGTAGGCGGGCGCTAGGCTCCCAACGAGCGGGGAGGGCTCCATGAAACGCACAGCTATTGGCCTGCTCGCGACGACCGCCGTTCTGGTGCTCACCGGATGTGCGACGGGCGCCGTAGACCCCTCGAAGGGCGACCGGGCACGACCGGAAGCGCGCGAGCTCGCCGACGCCGCACTGGCGTGGCCTGGCTCCGACACCGCGCCCCTCATCACCCTCTCTCGCGGAGACTCATGCACCTCCGCTGTGCCTTCTGACTGGTTCGTAGAGGCCAGCGGCACCCGATGCTCGCAGGTCGGCCGGGCCGCCTACGCGCTCCCCGAAGCCGCGACAGCCGAGATGGCACTCGAGCAGGCAGCCGCGGCCCTACGAGACTCCAACATCTCACCCGTTGACCCCTTTGACGCAGCCCTAGACCCGGGCGCCCTCGCAGACCCCGCGCTTGGCCTCACGACGACGAACCCGGCCTCAAAGGCGTACGGCACCGACGAGACAGCCATCACACTCGCCACCGTTGACAGGTTTCTCGACCGGGTAGTGTCCGAGCCTTACGACGTGATCGTCTCGTCCACTACCGGCCTTGAAGGCGACGACCTGGCCCGGGCAACTCGAGCCACGGGGACCACATACGTGCTTGAGATCCAGTACAGCCGCGAGTACTACAACAGCGAGGATCGCGCCGTGAACCGAGAACCGCGCAGCGGCTCATCGCCCTGCTTCGGCACAAGCGGCGACTGCCCCGGCGGGTAGAGAGACGTCGACGGAGGGCCTTGGGGCTACCTCCGGGCTGCCCTGGCTGCGCGCCAGGGCTCGGGCCGGCTCGCCTCCCGGCACGCTCACCGTGGCGCTCGACACTGAGGTCGAACCGCGATGGGCGTGAGGTGAAGGCGCGGGGCGGTGGACGAGGCGTCAGGCAGGTACTGCATGTTCGAAAAGCCATAGCGCGATCTCAGGTACGTCCCCGGCCGCTCCGCTGCCCACATCTCTCATGAACGCGAACATCTCTTGCTGAGACAGCCGCAGCGCAAATCCGTTGGCAGCGAGGAACACCACCGCCGAGGTCCACGCTGTCCGCTTGTTGCCGTCCGCGAAGGCCTGAGCTCTGTCGATGCCGTGCAGAAGAGCAGCCGCCTGCGCCCACAGAGTCGGGTGCGCGAACACACCGCCGAACTCAGCTTGTGGGCGCATGACGGCTGCCTCGAGACGACCTCTGTCGCGGAGCGGCGCATCGCTGTGCTCGTCGTGGAAGGCGATTACCTGCTCGACGGAGAGAAACGCGGTCACGCGTCAGCGAGCAGCGCCAGCCCCTCAGCCCAGTCAGACGAAGCTCGCCGGCCGAGACGGTGCGCGTCCACATCGGAGACCTGGCTCACCCTGCCGCGACGGACAGGCCCGTCCGCCGACATGATCGCCTGACGCGTGTAGAACGTGCGGATCGCGTCCCGTGGGACCTTGACGTGAGACGGGGCGTCCGGGGCGCGACCAGCACGCGCGTCCAGCCAGGGGGTGTGCTCATGCGTCAGGTCCACGAGGTCCGTGTAGCTCAACTGGCCGTAGAAGTCGACGACCGACGTCACGATGTCCGCCTCGTCAGCCGACAGGTTGGACGGCTCGTGAAGGCGGGCAGCTTCGTACTTTTGGACGCGGTAGACCGCCGGCGCAACAGGCCCGTCAGGCCACGCTTCGAAGTCATCGGCGAAGAGAGGCTTGCCGGTCCATGCCAGTGCCCACGCCTGGGAGAAGTAGACGAGCTTCTGCAGCTTCTTCGTGTCGTAGAGGGGCAGCTTGAGGGCACCGGTGATGAAGGCAGCCACGTCGACGGCGTTCGTCATGATGTACCTCCTGCTCTCGTGCTGGTGTGATTGTGGCAACAGCGTACGACACTGGGCTGTTCCGGGGCGCGGGACGAGGCGTCAGGCGGCGGCCGGCACGAGCCGACGGTTCAGCTCGGCCATGACGGTGTCGACGGTGGCAGTGATGCGCTCTGGCCGGTAGAAGTCGTACCCGGAGCGCGCGTCGGCGCTGTGCGCGACCTGGACAAGACGCTCATCACGGATGTCTAGGGGCCCGAGGTCTCCCTCGCGGATTCGCACCACCAGGAAGCCAGCCTTGAGAAGCGCTTGGCTCTTGTCCATGTCTCGAGACACGGCCTCTTTCCGGTGGTGGTAGAAGGAGCCGTCGTACTCGAAGACGATGTTTCGTCCGTCGTCTGCGCCGACGAAATCAACGCGTGAAAACCTGTTGTTCCTCCATCGAACAGGAAGTCGAACGTTGGCCTGCGTGGCGAGGCCTTTGTTCCGAAACGCCTCGAAGAAGAGGGCCTCGAGCTTCGACGTGCCGGCTAAGGAGCAGTTCGGGCAGTTGCTGCCTCCGTCGCGAGTGCGCCCCGAGACCGGACAGTCCCACTCGTGGCCCTGCCTGCACTGCCACCAACGCATGAACGACGAACCGGCGTAGGTCTTCTCGGGTGTGTGCGGCGCATTTCGGGTGGGATGCCACTCGGCGGCAATTCGTGGGTGCAGAGTCTGGAGGTCGTTGAAGCCTGAGAGCACAACCTGGCCATGGCAGTAGATGCAGCCAGTTCCGTACCGCGTCCGGCTATCGGTCGAAGCTGGCCATTCATGGCCGCACGGGCCGAGCCACCAGTACTTCATGTTCGACGCAGGTCGCACACGGTGGGGACTCGTCGCGTTCTTCGTTGGATGCCACTCGCGGGCCAGCTCGGGGTGCAGCGTGGCGAAGTCGTTGAAGCCGGGCCATGCCTGCTGGCCTAGACAGAAGGGGCATCCGGAGCCCAGGAGGGCTCGCTGAGTTACTGGCGCAGGCCACTCGTGACCTAGTGAGCAGACCCACCATGCGTCAAGAGTGGAGCCAGGCCGAATAGTGTCCGGCGACACCTCGTTCCTAGTCGGATGCCACTCCTTCGCGATCTCCGGGTACAAGAAGGCGAAGTCGTTGAATCCTGGCCACGCCTTTCGGTCGAGGCAGTACGGGCAACCGGGCCCCTTGATGAGGCACCGGTTCCGCGGACTTGTCCTCCACCCATGCCCTAGCTCACAGCGCCAGTGGAATGACGTGTCGCTCGTGGAGAGTCGCACGCGAGCAGGATCGACTCCCTCGTTGAGCTCGGCGTCCCACTCGCTTCGGATGTACTCAGGCGCGGTGGCAACCGTCTTCGTGCCCGCGCGAACCGACCGGTTGTACTCCATGCAAGCCCCATGCGCGGCACCGGTGCGACCTGCCGCGCATGGCTCCTCCATGTCACGATCGCGCGCATCGCACACACCCCGGATCTGGGGTGGAACGACCGTCCTGCGCGCGCCCAGCCGACCCATAAGCTCGAGGGAGCACCGACCGAAAAACCAGGGAGCCACCATGCGCCGCGTCCGACTGCCACTGACCCTTGCCGCCGCCGGCGCCACCCTGGCCCTCCTGGCTGGCTGCTCGAGCGCCTCGGCCATCGAGCCGTTCGCCTCAAGCAACGGCATCGAGTACCAGGTTGAGCAGGTCGGCGACGTGGTCCACCGCGACGCCGGTGCCGGCACGGACGAGAAGGACCTCTGCTTCTACGGCATCACCGCCAAGAACGCCTCCGATGAGGACCTGCAGGTTGCCGACGCCACGAACGGATCGTTTGGTTCCGTCACGCCCGACTCGCTCAGCGACCTCTACTCGAACTCGGCCGACGGTCAGGAGTACGAAGGCTGGCGTGTTCCGGATGACTCGTTCGAGCTCGAAGACCTGAAGAAGGGTGACTCCGTGAAGTGGGTTACGAACGCGGAGTGCGGCGACGTCGAGGATGGCGAGACGATCCCGGTGACGCTTGGCGGTCGTGAAGTGGCACTTTCAGTCACGCGATAGCGGACAGACAAGCAGCGGGCACCCTGTCTCAGGGCACCCGCTGCGCATGTCGGTGCTGGGCTACTCGGCGACCGGCTGCTGCATCCGACGGAGCTCGAGGCGGAGGTCTTCGAGCTTCTCCGCCGCAGTCGTCTCGGGGTCCTGGAAGTACTCGCGGAGCTCCTCGAGGCGGTAGTCGGTGTAGACCCGGCCCACGGTCGTCTCGCTGTCGTTGACACGCATCGTCGACTCCCAGATGACCGTCTGAGCTTCCTCCGGCAGGCTCCCGCTGAAGTACCAGAGCTGCCCAGCTCGAGCGATCGCTCGGACGTCGTTAGGACGGATGCGCATGTGGCGCTGGCTCGCCCACTCCGCGAAGTGGGCTTCCCACTCGCTGTCACGCTGCTCGAGGACGCGCCGGACAGCAGTCTCGCTGCCGCCGTTCAGGACCTTGTAGTGGGCGCTGTTGAAGTGTGCCGTCCACTGCGACGAGTCCAGCGAGGCCTCGTGACGGATGAGCTCGGCGTAGCCGGTCGTCACGTTGCCCAGGACGCCGTCGCTGATCTCGACCCTCGACCAGAAGTCGAGGTAGGACCTCAGGCCTCCGTCACCGTCCGTGCTCTCCCACCGCTCGGGCGGGTAGAGGAAGCTTCCTTCGGAGGAGAAGCGCAGTTCCACTTCGGCGGGCCTTCCGTACTCGCGGGCGATGAATCGACCGGAGGTGGTGTCGTGGGCGTTGCCCAGGGCGTCTGTCGTGGTCATCCTAGGGTCCTCGTCGTGGTCATGCTTCGTACGTGTGCGGCGGGGCTCAGTTGCGGGTGGCCGGACGAGCCGGCGCAGAGACGTTCAGGCCTGCGCTCGGAGTGGGCGCAGCCGCGGGGCCCGGAGCGGGCTGGCGGCGAGTCACCGGGGCTGACGGCTGAGGAGCCGGTGCCTGCGCCTGCGCAGCTGCGGGGCGGACGGTCGGCGCTGCGAGCGGGCCTACCGGCCCCGGAGCGGCGGGACCCGCGGCCGGAGCGCCCGGTGCGTTGGAACGCGTCGTTCGACGCGAAGCCTTGTCGGCGTCCTTCTGAGCCTTCACGTCCGCCTCCTTCTGCTTCGCGAGGTGCTCGCGGTAGGCCTGAACCTCCGTGCGCTGCTGCTCCGCGTTGGCCTCGCGGCGCTTGCGGACGACCGAGCCGGCCCCGACTGCGGCGATGACAGGGAGAGCTGCGCCACCCGTGGCCAGCGTTACGGCCCCGAGACCACCAGCGATGGCCGCACCCTTGACGGTCTTCCTCGTGGCCTGCCACGTCGCCGTGGCCGGGTTCTTGGCGAAGTCGCGTGCCTTCTCTGCGACCTTTCCCTTGGACGCCGTGTTGATGGCCTTCGCGCTGTTGACGACGGCCGACTTCGTAGCCGTCGCCGTGCCGCTTGCCACAGCACCAGCAGCGACGCGGCCGCGGTCCGCTGCGAGCTCGCGGAGCCCTGCACGACCCTCCGGCGAACGCATCTGGTCCAGCAGATAACGGCCCGCGTCGACTCCCTGACGAGCCTCGCGCTGGACGGTCGCTGCGACGTTCACTGCGCCCTCCTTGACGGCCCCCAGGCCCTCGCGGGCCGAGTCAGCCACTCGTCCGGCGTACTCGCCGGTGACGATGCCGGTACCGATGTTCACGCCGGTGTCGCGGACGGCGCCCGGAGCCTCGCGGAGGCCCGTGACGGTTGCCTTGACGGTCGACGGGGCTGCCTTGGCGCCCGCAGCGACGCCACGGCCGGCGGCCGCGGCCCCGACACCGGCGCCGACGAGGCCGGCCTTGACCGCTGCATTGGCACGGTCTCCGGCCGTCTGCGGGATGGCGCTGGGCCCGCCCTTGCCCTTGGTGAAGGCGCGGGCCGCGGCGAGTTCGTCCTTGTCGGCGATGGCGCCCGCGCTCTTGCCCTGCGCGGCACCGGGGAGCCCGGCTCCCTCACGGGTCTTGCCGCCGAGACCTGTCGGCGCGTTGCCGAGCTTGCCGCCGGATGCGCGGTTCAGGAGGTTGTTACCGGCGCTCTTCGCGCCGCCCATCGCGGCCGACTTGCCCTGGTTGGCGAGGCGGTTGGCGATGCCGCCGCCGATGATGCTGCCAGCTGCGCCGCCTGCGGCACCGTATGCGAGCGCGCCCTTGACGGTCAGGGGGTTCGGGACCTTGAACTGCTTCGCGATGATGGAGAGGGCTACGAGTGCGACGATCGGCGACGCGCCGGTCCAGATGAGGGCCGCGACACTTCCCGGCGCCAGCACTGCGGTACCGAGCGAGATCATGAGCTGCGTCATCCACGTCACGAGCAGGACGATGACTGACGAGCCGGCGGCGAGGAGGGAGTAGCCGAAGACCTTCTTGAGGAGGTCGACGACCTTGGGACCGGGGCCCTGGCGCGTGAAGAGGCTGCCGATGAGGACCAGCAGAACGCTCGCCATGGCGACGACCGAAAGGATCTTGGCCAGGACGACCACGCCGGACAGCAGCAGACCGAGGATGACGAAAAGCACGAGGCTGGCCAGTGCCGCCCACACAAGCGTCGTTCCCGCGGCGGCGCCGGTGTTGGTGCCCTGCCACGCCTGGACGAACTTGATGATGGATTCGTCGTCGGTGAGCTCGCGGATGGTGGGCTTCAGAGGCTCACCCGTTCCGATGTTTAGGTTGAGCTTGTCGAGGTCAGTTCCCTGGTCGCCGGTGAAGAACTCACGGCAGTTGGCGTCCGTGATCCACTCGTCGGTCCGCTCGCCTTCCTTGTTGAGCTTCTTGCTCCATTCGGGCTCGACGTAGAACTTCGACCCATCCCAGTTGCAGGCGGCGTAAGCAATGAGCGACTTATCGAGGTCCAGCTTGCTGCCGGTCGTGAATGCCTTGCTGTTCGGGCTCAGGTTCTTGAACAGCTCGATGCTGTTGGTGGTCCCGTGGGCCGTCATCTCGCGCTGCTGAACCGTGCCGATTCCGGTGTTCTGCTCGAGGCCGTGGCACCAGGTCTTGTCGACCCACTTGCTGGCGGGCCCGTACTGGACGGACTTGTAGGCCTCGAGGCCGACGGGCTCCCACATCGTGCTGATGGCGTAGACGGAGGCCGTCCCACCCTTCTTGCGGTCGTTGAACTGGCCCTTGATGCCCTGCAGGTAGTTGACGCACGACATCGTCGTCGGCGCGGCGCCCGGGCCCGAGGCGACGGACCGGAAGTCGATCCGGTTGAAGCCAGCCAGGACGCCGTCCGCAGCGGCCGAGACCGTGGTGTTGATCTTGGTCACGAACCATCCGGGGCTCGCGAGGCCGGGGCGGTAGTTGGTGTTGTCGTCGTTCGCGGTGCTGGCGGAAGCACCGACCGTCGTGACACCCAGGAAGATGAAGACGAGAACGACGGAGATGGCCTGCTTGAACCCGCCGTTGCCGCCTCGGCTCTTCTTCCAGATGTCCGCAACGATGGCGATTAGGCCGGCGAGAACGAAGACGATCGGGTTGGCGATGATCACGGCTCCCATGGAGGCCGCGGCGCGGTCGACGACGATTCCGACCGCATTTATAGGCTGGAGGTTCGCCGCGAAGTCGCTGAGCGAGGCCGTCCCGACCCAGATGGTGGTGATCGCTCCGATGAAGCCGTTCTGCTGGTTGACCTTCAGGGCCTTGGCCGCACTGTCGACGGGGTCGACGGAGTTCGGGCGGACGTGGAGGTTGGCGACGCCCGACGACCAGCGGTTCAGGGGTATCCACGAGCTGTCCGAGCCAGCGGTGTCCTTCCCAGGCGCAGCCCCGGCATCCGGGTCCGCCGCCAGGATCGTGGTCGGCAGCCCGGCGGCGATGACCGTCGGCTCGTCCCCCGCTCCGGACCCCTGCCCGTTCACCGACTCCGCTCCGCTGACCGGCCCGCTCGCCGAGACGCTGACCGAGCCGGCTGCGCTGTCGGTCATGCCGGCGGCGAAGGCTCCTGCGGGGGCGAGTCCGAGGAGCATGAGCGTGCCGACGACGGTGGCGACACCGCGGACGGGGCGGCGGCTGCGCTTGGTGGGTGCGTGCTTCATGCCGGGTACGTGTGCGGCCTTCGCCGTGGTGTTCGCGCGAGTGGTGGTGCGGGCGCGCAGGAGTGCGAAGGGGCTGAGGCTCATGCAGTTGAGACATGCGGCGGATCTGCGCAAAAGCGTCTCTCGCTGGCACAAGTTTGCTGCCAGCATAGGCGCATGAACTGGGGCACCATCAACGACGCCGCGCAGGCTGTGTTCGGCGTCTTCACCACCTCTGTGGCTGTCGTGACTATCGCGTTCGCGCTCAGCGCGGACCGCCGTGAAGTGGGCGTGCTCGAGAAGTTGTCGTCCATCGTCTCTTCGATGCCGCCGGGCCCGGCCCGGGATGTGCTAGCGAAGGAGCGAGACACGCGCGCATTCACGTGGGCTCTAGCTCCGCAGTCGCCGAAGTATCTTGGGCTCCTCTTCACCGCTACTGCTTGTGTGTTCCTGGGCCTGCTGGCTTTCGCAACCTGGGTGGTGCTGGTGCTCAACCAGCTGGACGAGGCGTGGCCGTGGGCCTTCCACTCCGGGGCCCTCGCGCTTGCTAGCGGCGGAGTTCTGCTCGGCTGGTTTCGCCGCGTGCGACGCGAGGAGTGGATCAAGGCCCGACGAGCGCAACTCGAGTGGCCTGGTATCTAGCGCACGCGACGACGAACGGCCCCGCACGAGCTGTGCGGGGCCGTTCTGTGTTCAGGACCAGATGGCGGACGGTCCGTCGTCGGTTGGTGGTGCTGTCTTCGACGGCTTGGGGGCCTTGCCGTGTGCGGGCCGGGCCTCTTCGACGTGCTGGTTGGGCTTGGTGGTGGCCTGCCGGGCTTCGCTGCTGTACGACAGCTTGCCGATGGTGGCCCGGGTGGGGATGGGGACGCCGCAGATGAGGATCTGCCCCTTGATGCGCTTGGCTGCTCCCTTGTCGAGGAGCGTCTTGTACATCGGGAGGCGGAGGCCCTTCTGCGACCGGGACCGGAACAGCCACAGGCCGGCCGCGATGAACAGCGGCGGGACGATGACGAGAGCGGGTGGGCCGAAGATGGCGACGGCAATCGCCGTGGGGATGATGCTGGCGCCGACCGCCACGATCGAGACAACGAATCCTGCTTTGCTCGTCTCGACCGTGGCGATGATGATCTTCCGGTCCGCGTTCCGCTGACGCCCCGTGAGGTGGGTCAGGGAGTAGAGCGACACCGGCTACCCCTTACGCCCAGCCGGCCTTCTGGGCGGCGGTGATGCCCAGGTTGATGACCCACTGGAGGATGGACAGGAACAGCGGCAGGAGCACGTCGGGGGCGATGAGGATGCCGCCCATGGCGAGCGTCCACCACATCGGCGACGTCTTCGCGCCGCCGCCGCGGCGCTTGTCCCAGATGTACTTGATGACGCTGAACAGGATCAGCGCGACGCCGACGATGACGATCGTCGTCTTGACCGGGCCGGTGATGACGGAGCTGACGGTTCCCCAGAAGGTGTTCCAGCTGCCCACGAGGTCGACTTGCTTCATGGTGTCCTTTCGTTCGACAGCACCGGAGGTCGGGGCGTCTTGTCGTGTTGAAGACATGCGGCAGATCCGCAGGTCCGGGGGAGACGGGCTGGGCTTTTCTCAGCCCGTCTCGTGGTCGTGGTGGGTCAGGCGGTGGCGGCGGCCCGCGACTTCCGGGTGGAGGTCTTGCGGACGCCCTGGGTGGCGCTGCTGAGGGCGCTGGACCAGATGTCGACGGCGCGCTCCGGGTGGCGGCGGAGGAACGAGGTGACGTTCTCCCGCTGTGTCGGGGTGATGCCGGCGAACGGGGCGAAGAGGGCGACGACCGACTTCGTCTCGAGGCCGTCTTCGCTGTCGCGGATGGCCTTGAAGATGCGCTCGTTGGCGGCGAGTCGGTCGGCGCGGAGGACGGCGGCTGCTTCGTCTTCGTCCATCCCGTCGATGTCGACGTCGGCGCGCTTCGGTCCGCGCATCCACGCTTCGACGTTCTCGGCGTCGACGGCGCTGAGGCGGTCAGGGGTGGCCTTGGGCAGGTCCTGGTCGTCGGAGAAGACGTCCCAGAGCTGCTTCATGGCTTCGGCCTTCGTGACCTCGGCCTTGGCGGTTCCCTGCTTCTCGAGGCGGGCAGCGAGCTGGTCGGCGGCGCTGTCCATCCCCTCGAAGGAGCTTCCGGCGCCGTAGCCGAACGCGTGCATCTGCTCGTCGATGTACGAGTCGGGGAACTGCGAGAACGACGTCGGGCGGACCCAGCCTTCGATGAGGTGGAAGTTCTCGGCCGGGCGGTGGCGGTGGTTGAAGTCGTCGCCCATGCGGATGTCGTCGGCGAGCTCGGCGATCTGGCGGGACGTGAGGTGTTCGCCGCGCTCGGCTTCGGTGATGTCGATGCGCTCCTTGAGGATGCGGATCGCCTTCGCCGTCTCGTGACGGACGGGACCGTTGACGTGACGCGAGGTGACGGTGCGTGCGGTCGTGTTGACGAGGCCGCCCTGGACGCTCTGGCCGCGGTTGACGCGCTTGAGCAGCTCGATCATGACCTCGCCGATGCTGTCTTCGACCTGGTCCTCGGAGAGGCCGCGGGCGCGGCGGAGGCTGCGGACGGTGCTGGTGACCTCGGCGAGGAGGTCGGCGGTGGCCTCGCGAGCTTCGCGCTTGTCGTCGCTGCGCATCTGGTCCGCGAACTCGCGGGCGACGCGGACCTTGGGGGCCTCGTCGGTGGTGTCGGTGGGGGCGAGGGTGAGCTCGGGCGCGGTCTG